>JBAXCI010000125.1:0-5680 GCA_037141555.1 Verrucomicrobiota bacterium
CGCTTATTGGGGCGCGTGCGCAAGACCTGCCGACGCTTGGCCCGGACCCCCGCCCGTAATGCACGGCTCATTCGGGTCGAGAGCCATTACCTGGTAAAATACCTGCTGCCGCGCGCCTCGGTGAGTGTGTTGCACCTGATGTTCCCCGATCCGTGGCCCAAAAGGCACCATCACCCGAAGCGGCTCATCCAGACCGGGTTCCTCGACGATGCGCGCGAAGCGCTCGTGCCCGACGGCGAACTCCGGCTCACCACGGATGATCTGCCCTACTTCAAACACATGCGCAAAGTGTTCGAGCCGCACGGCGGTTTTCTCGAAGAACCGTGGACGCCCGGAGACGACTATCCGCAGACCGATTTCGAGCGCCTTTTTCGCGGCCAGGGCTTGCCGGTTTACCGGGCGCTGCTGCGCCGAAAATAAAACAGAACCGCCGCTCCCGTGGGAACGGCGGTCTGACGTAAACTCTCCCGAAAATTACGGGTTGATGAAAATGCGGTCGCTGGACGGGTCAACCACGCGCGCACCGGGCCGGATTCCCCGCACGTCCACCAGCGCATGGGGCCGGTAAGGGCTGATCACATAACCGTAGTAGCGCGAAGGCGTTGCCACCCTGTAGCGCTCGGGATACGGGCCGCCTTCGACATAGCCCGCGCGACGGTCTTCTGCGGCCATATGCCCGATGACCGATCCGGCCAGAGCCCCCGCTCCGGCACCGATTGCGGCGCTGCGGATATTGTTGCCCGCTATGCCTCCGATAATCGCTCCGGTGGCGGCTCCGAGGCCCGCGCCCTGGCCTGTTGGGGTTTCACAACCGGAGAAGCTCATGGCAACGAGAGCGATCCCGGAGACAACAATTGGAAGAGTTTTCATAGGTCTGATCTTTCGACGGCGGATAAGGCCCGTCAATTCAATAGAGCGTGGTTTTTGTTTAGCGTTCAATAATAATAATAGCCCCTGCGGATGGCTTGCTCCTTGTTGGCTTGGCCAATGGCAGCTCCCGTGAGGGCTCCGGCACCCGCGCCGATGGCGGCGCTCCGGATATTCCCCCCGGCAATTCCCCCGATAATCGCCCCGGCGGCCGCACCGGTTCCCGCGCCTTGGGTGGGAGTCTGGCAGCCCGAAAGCCCCATTGCGGTAATCGCAAATAACACAGATAGCATTTTCATCGTACAAAGGCATCGGGAGTGATAAATCCGGTGCGTGTGAGGGAATATTTTGCCTGGTGAGGTAGGGGATGGCACTCCCTACCGTCTTGGCTCAGCGGAACAGCAGCATGCGAGCGGCGATGCCGATTTTCTCGATTTTCGCCAACCGGTATTCCTTCTCGAAAACACGGAAGCCGTCGCGGCGCATCTTCCGCAGGAGCCGGTGATAAATGCGCCGCATCATCTCGGCGGCGACCATCGAGCGGCGGTCTTCTGCGGGCAATTCGGCAAGGGCGCGCGCATAAAAGGCTTCGGCTTGCGCGGCTTCATAGGCCATCAACTCGCCGAAACGCGGTCCGCCTTTGCGCAGGGCGAGGTCTTCGGGCGTGATGCCAAACCGGGCGAGATCGGCCAGCGGCAGGTAGATGCGCCCGTCATTCGCGAGGTCCTTCGCCACGTCGCGCAGGATATTGGTCCATTGCAGGGCATACCCGAGTTGCACGGCGTAGCGTTGGGTGGCGGGGTTGCGATAACCAAAGATTTCAATGCTCGCCAAGCCGACCACGCTCGCCACGCGGTAACAGTAGCGCAGCAGATCGTCGCGGGTTTCGTAGCGCGCCGGGGTGAGGTCCATCTCGCAACCTTCGATAAGCTGCACCAGGAGATCCGCGTCGATGCGGTATTTTGCGATCAACGCGCGCACTTCGGCTGCCAGGGGGGGCTCGGCCGCGAACGGTTCGCAAAGAGCGCGCTTCCAGTCGGCAAGCTGGCGCGCTTTTTCGGCGTTCGATGGGCCGGGATCGTCGGCGATGTCGTCAATCACCCTGCAAAACGCGTAATATGTCGTGATGTCGCGGCGGCGGTCGGCGGGCAAAGCAAGGAAGGCGAGGGCGAAGTTGCTTTTGCTGGAGCGGGTGATCGCCTCTGCGGTGGGGGGAGGGGGCGGGTTCACGAGAGCAGCCCTCCGGGGTGCCAGTCGCGCACGACGCGACCTGCCGCCATCTCCACGGCGCGGTTGGCGAAATGGACCAGGTCGCGGCTGGCGGCGGTGGCGATGATGCAGCAGCCCAGCGCACGCCGGGTGGCGGCGAGCAGTTCCAGCAGCGAGATCAACTCGCTGTCGCGCGCGAGGCAGTCGATGTTTTCCACGAAAACCGCCTGCGGATGCGTGATCAACGCCCGCGCGAGAGCCACCCGTTGCTGCGCCCAGAGCGGGAGCGATTCGATGGCCGAGTCGGCATAATCCGCCATGCCGACGTGATCGAGCACCCGGTGGGTCTCCTCGCGGGCTTGCTCGGGCGTGGCTTCGGTCAGTTTAAAGAACGGCATCGCGATATTTTCCGCGACGTTGAAGGAGGGAACCAGCAGCGGGGCTTCAAAAACAAAGCCAAAATGGCGGCTGCGCAGCTCGGTGCATTGGGCATCGGTCCAGTCGCGGGTGGATTCGCCGGTCACGACAATCTCGCCGGAGTCGGGCCGTTCGATGAGCCCCAGAAGCCGCAGCAGCAGATTGCGTCCCGAGCCGGGCCCGCCAAAGAGCAGGTTCAGCGAGGCGGGTTCGAAGCCGAGCGTCACGGAAACGAGTTGCTCCGCTTTGCCACCGAGGCTGCGGGAACAACTGACGTTTCGGGCCAATAGGGAATCCATGCTTTTTCTAAAAAGTGATCCAGTTCTTATCGTGCGGGTGGTCGGGAGCGGTTTTCTTAAAAAGGCAAACCCAGCTTGCCAGCAGCCATGCAGCAACGAACGCTTCCAGTAACGGCGCGGTCAGTTGCCAGGCGATCCCGGCGGCGGCTCCCGGCCCCAGGCCGAATGTGAGGGCAATTCTCAGGAAATGGAAGCCATAGAAATGCACCCACGCGATCACGATAAACCAGAACAGCTCAAAACCGTGGTGGCGAACAAAATGGAAATGGTCCCGGAGCGCCTGACGCAGCGATTCGTTGTGAAAGGTGAGGGTGATCTGCAAGGTGGAGAAGAGGATCAGGAAAACCGCCAGCGCGGGCCGGGCGATCTGGTCCACGTAATCGTTGACCATCTCCAAATCCACCCGGCTGGACAGCGGAGGGAGCGTCACGAGGATCTGCGGCAGGTAAGTCAGCGCCGAACTCAGGGCAAGGACCACGGCGGCCCATTTCATCACTGCGGAGAACCGCCGGATGGCGAAATCCAACAGGTGCTGCCCGGTAAAGCTCACGCCGCGCACCCAGGCGTACACGAGCAGGATCAGATAAATCTGGATGCAGACCCCGAAAAGGTATTCGAAGAGGAACGAAAGCCAGTCGATGAGGAACCCGGACGCGAGCAGAAATTCGCCCGGCAAAAACCGGCCCAAAAACGGAAGGCCCGCATAGAGCACGAACGGTTTTGCCAACGTCGCGAGGGCCGAAACCGACAGCATTGCGTAAATCGCCCAGCCCCATCCACCATAGCGGCGGCGCAGGGCGCGGTTGAGCACGAGGTGGTGCCCTTGCCAGTTCACGAGCAGCAAAAACGCCGCCACGACGGAAAAAGGAAACGTCGCGATGACGTTATTAAAGATGCCCGCCACGCCTTCAAAGGTCGGGAGCACGGCGCGCCGGACGGCCTCCATTTGGAACGTGTGCGGCAGGAACCAGGCGCGCGTCCATTGCAAAACGGGGCGTTCGCCTTCCGGCAGGACATAGTAATCCAACACCCGCAAACCGACTTGATGGAAAAGCGCATAGCAGACCCCGAAAACGGCCAGGATAATCCAGATCGCCGGGTAGCGGCGCACGCAGCGGAACCCGTCGCGCAACGGCTCCCGGATGGGATTGGCGAACATAAGCACCCCGTAACCGGCAAGCGCGCCTGCCACCAGCAGCCAGAAGCGGAGTTCAGGGTTCATATGGTGACCTTACACCATTTTGGTCGCGTCGATCTGCGTGACGTAATTCGGCTTCAGAAATTCCGGGCCGCCCATCATCGCCGCGCCGACAAAAATCTCCGCATATTTGACCGCCGTTTCGGTGATCGTCTGCACCTCGTCCACCGTTTCGCCCATGGCGATCATCCCGTGATTCTGGATCAGGATCAGCTTCGGGATGGTCTTATAACGGTCCCGCCAGAGAGCGATCCTGCGGCGGATTTCCTTGGCGAGGAGCAATCCCGGCGGCATGAACGGCACCAGCACGCTGGCTTGGCCGCAGGCGAGGATTTCGTTGGGCAGGTTGCGCCGGTCGGAAAACTGCCGGGCGCGCGGCGAGCAGATCACCTGGTTGATCGGGATCGGCTGGGTGTGCAGCGCAAAGTGAACCCCCTCGAAGGCAAAAAGATCGGCGAACGCGAGGGCGTCCGCGCTCGGGATCGGGGCGGCGGGGTTGGTTTGCGCATCGGCGAGTTGTTCGGGAGTGGCATCGTCCAGCGCGATCAGAGCCCGTGCTTTGGCGAGGTCAAACTCCACGAGGCTGCCCGCTTCCAACCGGGCCAGCTTGATCCGCGTGGCGCTGACGGCAAAGGACGCGCCGCCCGGCAACGTGGCGGCCACGGCCCCTTCGTGCCCGAGCACCAGGCGCGCGGGATGGTTTCCGGCCCAGTGGGCCAGTTCGAGCAGTTCGCAGCTCATCGGAAAAAGTTCGGTCATTGAATGAATCCCCAGTGTTTGGTGAAAGGCCAGTAAACAAACAGGCCGTAGCCCATGAGATTTTCCTGCGGCACGGTGCCCCAGTAGCGACTGTCCGCGCTGTTGTAAGAATTGTCGCCGAGGGCGAAATAGCGTTTCTCGGGCACCTCGAAGGGGATGTCGGGGCTGTTCAAATACCCAAATGACGGACCTTGAGCGTAGCCTTTGTAGCCGTTGTTGGGATGCTCGCGGGTTCCCGACATCACACGCTCAAAGGCGGGGCCTGTGGCCGGTTGGCCGTTGACGAAAAGTCTCGGCGGATCAATCCGCAGCTTGTCTCCCGGCAATCCGGCGAGGCGCTTGATGTAATACTGGGAGGGGCCGCCGGGGTTGATCCGGTTTTCCTCGGTCTGGATATTCGCGGTGCTGAAGACAAAGACCTCCCCCCGGCGCGGAGCGCGGATATTGTAGGCGACTTTGTTGACGAAAACGTGATCGCCGGTATCGGCATAGCCGCGCGCCACTACCTCACCGGCCTTGAGTTTGCGGGGCAGGCTCACCCCGTCCCTTGCGGGCAGGAGATTAAAGACCGTGGCCACGGTTCCAGCCGGTGCGGGCACCAGGAACGTCTGGTTCAGGCACTGGATTTCCGCGTAGTTGAAAAACCGGAACCGGGTGACCTCCCGCATCGAAAGCACCGTGTCATCCACTTTCGAGACCACGTCGAAGTAGCTCCTGCCATAACAAGCCAGTTCGAAGGCGCGCACGAGCGGGTTGGGCGGCGGCTCCTGTGTGGCGGTGACTTTGATTCCGTTGAGCGTCGGCTGCATGGAGCCGGTGGGGATGGTAAAAGGCTGGAGGAAGAACGTGCGGATGCCCAATGCAATGACGATCGCGACGAGAAAAACCTCGGAGTTTTCGCGGATGGCGGGGTGTTTCGGAGTCGGGATGC
>JBAXCI010000126.1:0-5671 GCA_037141555.1 Verrucomicrobiota bacterium
CTACAAGGTCGGCGGCGCCCAGGCCATCGCCGCGCTGGCGTTTGGCACGGAATCGATCCGCCCCGTCGCCAAAATTTACGGCCCCGGCAACGCCTATGTCGTCGAGGCCAAACGGCAGGTTTTCGGGCGGGTCGCCGTCGATCTCCTCCCCGGGCCGAGCGAGATTTTCATCATCGCGGACGCCACCGCGCGCCCCGCGTGGGTCGCCTCCGACCTGCTTGCCCAAGCCGAACACGGCCACAACAGCGTGGTCGTGCTCGCCACCGATTCCGAGGAACTGCTGGCTGCGGTCGAGCGCGAAGTCGCCGCCCAGTCCGCCAAGCTCTCCCGCGCGCCGCACATCGAGGAGGTGCTCAACACCAGCACCTACCTGGTGCTCGTGCAGCGGATCGAGGACGCCGTCGCGCTCTGCAACAGTTTCGCGCCGGAACACGCCTCGGTTGTCACAAAACAGGACGACGCCATCGCCGCGCAACTCCGCACCACGGGCGCGATTTTCCTGGGCGGCTATTCCCCGGTTGTCGGCGGCGACTCTGTGGCCGGCCCTTCGCACGAGCTTCCCATCGGGGGAGCCGGGAAATCGTTCCCCGGCCTCACGGTCGACCAGTTCCAACGCCGGACGAGCCTCGTGCGGTTTGGGGCGGCTTCGCTGCGCGCTTCGCTCCCGATCATCCAGACCTTCTCCGCCATCGAAGGGCTCGACGCCCACGGGCGCTCCGCCGAAATCCGGTTGGAATAAAACAATCCCGCCCATGCAAAGTGTTTTCGTTGCCATCTTCATCGGTTACCTCCTGGGGTCGATCCCTTCGGGGTTTCTCGTGGCCAAATGCCGCAGGGTCGATATTCGCCAACACGGAAGCGGGAACATCGGCGCGACCAATGTCTTTCGCACGCTCGGCCGTCCGTGGGGCATCCTGGTGTTCGCTCTCGATGTGCTCAAGGGCGTGATCGCGGTGCAGTTTGCGATGCACTGCCTGGCCACCACCGTTCCAGCCGATCAACTGGGCATCGTCGCCGGGTTTGGCTGTTTTCTGGGGCATTGCTTCCCCGTTTGGCTCGGCTTTAAGGGAGGCAAAGGCGTCGCGACCGGCGCGGGCATTCTCATCGGCCTGGCACCCGTGGCGGCTGGCATCGGCCTGGCCATCTGGGCGATCTGTTTCAAGCTCACCCGCTACGTTTCGCTCGCCTCGGTGATCGCGGCGATCTTCCTGCCCTTCATCGTTTGGGCGCAGGAACGGCGTTTCAGCGCCATCTTCTGGTTCACGCTCGTCATCTCGCTGCTGGCCATCTGGCGGCATCGCACGAACATCCAACGCCTCCTCGCGGGCACTGAAAGCCGATTCGAAAAGAAAAAATGAAGCGCATCGCCGTTATCGGGGCTGGGGGCTGGGGAACCGCTCTCGCCAATCTCATGGCCTCCAAGGGCCTGCCCGTGACCCTCTGGGGTTTCGAACCGCACCATGTCGAGGAGCTGCGCCAGACCCGGTTGAATACCCCGTTTTTGCCGGGCATCCGGCTGCACGATAACATCACCCCGACCGCCGATATGGCCGAGGTGGCCGACGCGGATTTGCTGCTGGTCGTTCCGCCGTCCAAGGGGATGCGCGGCGTGGCCGAGCGGCTCGCCGCCGTCGCTCCGCGCGGGCCGCTCGTCTCGTTCACCAAGGGGATCGAACAGGGAAGCGGGTTGCGGATGAGCGAAATCCTGCGCGCCGCGTTGCCCGCAAGCAGCATCGCCGTCCTTTCCGGCCCGAGCCACGCCGAAGAGGTCGCCGTCGCCATGCCGACCGCCGTCGTTCTGGGCTGCGAGGATGCCGCGCTCGCCGCGAAAATCCAGAGGGCCATGAACAGCCAGACCTTCCGCGTTTACACCAGCACGGACATTGCGGGCATCGAACTGGGCGGCGCGCTCAAAAACATCTTTGCCATCGCCGCGGGCGTGAGCGATGGCCTCGGCTTTGGCGACAACAGCAAAGCCGCGCTCGTCACCCGCGCTCTGGTCGAACTCGTACGCCTCGGGACCGCTCTCGGGGGAAGAAAAGCTACGTTCCGGGGATTGAGCGGTATCGGCGATTTAATGGTGACGTGCTTCTCGCGGCACAGCCGCAACCGGTCCGTGGGCGAACGCCTCGGGCGCGGCGAAACGCCCCAACAGATCGCCACGTCGATGCAAATGGTGGCCGAAGGGGTGCCCACGGCGTTGAGCGCCTACGAATGCGCCCGTCGGCTCGGGGTGGAAACCCCCATCATCGACGCCGTCCACGGCCTGCTCTACACCGGCAAATCGCCTCGCGAAGTTCTCGTCGACATCCTCTCCCGCGAGCCCAGGCCCGAGGAGGACTAGCGCCCCACATCCAACAACGCCGCGACCTGCCCCGCCACATCGCCGGTGCGCATCAGCGCTTCGCCTACCAGCAGCGCGTTGACGCCCGCTCCAAAGACGCGCCGAGCGTCGGCCTGCGTCTTGATGCCGCTTTCGCTCACCAGCAGCACCCCTTCGGGCACTTCTTCGCTGATGATCTCCGTGGCGCGCAAATCGACCTCAAACGTCGTCAAATTCCGGTTATTGATGCCAATGAGATGCGCGCCGCAATCCAAGGCGCGGTCGAGTTCCGGGAGCGTGTGGACTTCCACCAGCACGTCCAGCCCCAGCGTGGTTGCGGTGTCGTGGAGCCGTTCCAACTCCGCCTGTTCCAGCGCCGCCACGATCAAAAGAATCGCATCGGCCCCGGCGACCGCCGCCTCGAAGATTTGCGCCTCGTGCAGGATGAAATCCTTGCGCAACGCGGGCAGCGCGATGGCGTTGCGGACCTGCGTCAAATAGCTCAGGTTTCCCTGGAAAAATTTCTCGTCAGTGAGCACCGAAACCGCGTGCGCTCCCGCCGCTTCGTAGGCCTGGGCGATGGCCACCGGGTCGAAGTTCTCGACGATGGTTCCCACCGAGGGGGACGCCTTTTTCACCTCGGCGATGAGGCCCAGCGCGTCCGGGCCTTGGTCGATGGCGGCGGCGAATCCCCGGTAGTCGTTGCGCAGCAAAGCCGCCGCGCGCAGATGCTCCATGCGCGGGAGAAGGCGGGCGATCTCCGTGCGTTTTTGGTCGAGGATGATTTGCAGACGATTCATGGCCCGCCGAATAGAGCATCTCGGAGGCCCGATTAGAAGAAGAGTTTTATCCGCAGATTTCGCAGATTCACGCAGATCATCTTTTAAAAATCAGCGTTCATCTGCGAAATCTGCGGATAACTTCCCAAGGCATGTGGTATAAACGCCAAAGTGATGTCCATCGCTTCTGAGCTTCTCGAACTGCTGCGCTGTCCCCAAACTGGCCAGCGATTGGCCGTTGCCGCGCCCCAACTCCTCGCCGAACTCGAAGCGCAGCGCCGCGCGGGAACGCTCCTCGTCGAGGCGGCGCAGCCCCAATGGAACCCCGCCGAGCCGCTGGAAACCGTCCTGGTGCGCGAAGACGGCCGCATCGGCTACCCGGTTCAGGGCGGCATCCCGATCCTCCTGCCCGACCACGGGTTCAAGGTCGCTGCCCGTTTCTAAAGTTCCCGATTTGCATTTTTCTCGGATTTAGCTAAGATTTCCCGCGCTTTCTTCCCATGCCCGAACCTGCCATTTCCATCCGCAACCTGACGAAGGTCTACCCGATCCCGTTCAAGCGCGAACAGGTGACCGCTGTTCAGGATCTCACCCTCTCCGTGGAGCCGGGCCAAGTCTACGGACTGCTCGGGCCCAACGGCTCCGGCAAGAGCACGACGATGAAGGTGGTGCTCGGCCTCGTCCCGGCGACCTCGGGCAGCACGCAAATCTTCGGGCGCGATTCCGCCCTGGTGGCGAGTCACGAGGAAGTCGGCTATCTCCCGGAAAATCCGTATTTTTACAAATACCTCACCGGCGAGGAAACGCTCCGCTTTTACGGCAAGCTCTGCGGCCTGAGCGGGTCGGTTTTGCGCGACCGGGCTCGCGATTTGCTGAAGCTCGTGGGGCTGGAAAACGCGGCGGACCGCCGCATCGGCGGCTACTCCAAAGGGATGCTCCAGCGGATCGGCCTTGCCCAGGCGCTGGTGCAGGAGCCGCGGCTGCTGGTGCTCGACGAACCGACGGCGGGGGTGGACCCGGCGGGTTCGCGCGAGATTCGCGACCTTATTTTGGAGTTCAAGAGCCGGGGCATCACCATCCTGCTTTGCTCCCATTTGCTCGGGCAGGTGCAGGAGATTTGTGACCGAGTGGGCATCCTGCACAACGGGCGGCTTGTTCGCGAAGGCGCGCTGGAATCGCTGATTTCCATCGAAAACCAGACGCAGCTCATTTTTGAAAACGCTTCGCCCGATCTGCTGGCCCGGTTTGAGGCCGAGGCGGCGGCCTGCGGAGCGCGACTGGTGGACAAAACCAAGCCGCACACAACGCTGGAACGCTTTTTCCTGGAGGTGACGAAGTGACAACCCAAACCGTGCAACCCCGGCACAAAGCCTTTTCCCCGGCCCGCATCAGCGCCATCGCCAGCAACACCCTGCTGGAGTTGATCCGCCAAAAGGTGTTCTATTTCCTGCTCATCTTTGCGCTGGTGCTCATCGGCGCTTCGTTCTTCATGGGGTTCCTGCGGCCCGAACTGCAATTCCAGGTGATGAAGGATGTCTCGCTCGGCGCGATGTCCGTCTTCACGTGGCTGCTTGCGGTGCTCGCCACGGCGATGCTCCTGCCAAAGGACATCGAGGATCGGACGCTCTACACTATTCTCGCAAAGCCCGTCCCGCGCTCTGAGTATCTACTGGGCAAACTGCTCGGGGTGTTGCTGCTGCTGGCTATCTCGACCTTGGTGATGAGCGTCATGTTCGCGGCGACGCTTTATTTCAAGGAACAAATCGCCATCGCCGGGGCCATCCAGGAATCGAAGGCGACCGATCCCGCGCAAATCGCGGAGATCGTGCGCAATGTCAAAGCCTCCACCTTCTCGTGGTCGCTCGTGCCGGGCGTGATCGCCATTTACCTCAAGGCGGCGATCTTCGCCGCCCTCACGCTGCTCATCTCCACGTTTGCCTCGTCCTGGATCTTCACCATCGTGATCTCCGTGGCGGTTTACCTCATTGGCCACCTCGTGCCGGTCGCCAGGGAATACGCGGAAGGCGGCGCCGAGATTTCCTGGTTTGCGCGGCATTTTTGCGGGTTTATCGCCCGGGTGTTCCCTGACTTACAGCTCTTTAATCTGGTGGACGACATCGTGGCCGGCAACGCCATCGCCACGGGGCTCTTCCTCCAAACGGTCGGCCTGGGCTGCCTCTATTTTGCCGTCTACACGTGGCTGGCCTACCTCATGTTTTCCAAAAAGGAGCTCTAGCCGGTTCTCGAAGATGTCCAGACTTTCCCACCATGCTTGTCATCCCGAACGCAGTGAGGGACCCCGCAAGCTATTGCAAGCTCCCGCTCACAGAGAAAGCCACGCACTGGGACGGTTTGTGAGGTCCCTCGCTGCGCTCGGGATGACAAGCGCTGAAAAATCCAAATCTCATCGGGAAATGGTATGAAACGGATTCTCACCGTCCTGGCCGCCCTGCTCGTTTTTGGAGCCGTGAAGTTCCCTCTCGAGAAGGCGATCGATAACGCCCACCGCGCCGCCTATTTAAACGGTGCAAAGCTGAATCTCACCTTGCGCGAACAGATCGGGCAGGGG
>JBAXCI010000127.1:0-5601 GCA_037141555.1 Verrucomicrobiota bacterium
TATCTCTACAGTTCGTTATGATTTGCAGCGTCCGCCAAGCTCGCGGCGATCATGTCGTCCAACTGCGCAAGGCTTTCGACGTTGGCAAACTGACCCCGTAAAATCTTCGCGTGCGGCATGCCGTGCGTATAAGCCATCAAGCGGGCGCGCAACGAATGGAGGGCGGGACGTTCGGCTCCGCGCGCGGCAATGGCGAGGACGCAATGCCGCCGGATGAGCTCCCATTGGGCTGCAAGCGGTGGCGGCGGCGGGAGTTCGCCCGTGGCCAGATAACACTTTATTTCATGGAAAACCCACGGGGCGGACATCGCTCCCCTCCCCACCATGAGGCCCGCGACGGCGGTTTCGCGTTTGCGCCGGGCGGCGTCGTGCGCGTTATGGATGTCGCCGTTGCCAATGACCGGGATGCGCACCGAGCGCGCAACTTGGTCGATGACATTCCAGTCGGCTTCGCCGGAATACCCCATGTCCTTGGTGCGGCCGTGCACGGCGAGAGCCTGGATGCCCGCGTCTTCGAGAATGCGCGCCGTGGTGAGCGCATTGACATCGTCGCGGCTCCAGCCGATGCGAATTTTCGCGGTCACTGGGCAGGAACCTGCCGCCTGCACGACCGCGCGGGCGACGCTTTCCATCAGCGGATGGTCTTTCAACAAAGCCGAACCGCCGTTGCGGGAGACGACTTTGTTGACGGGACAGCCAAAATTGAGGTCGAGGAAATCCGGTTGCACCCAGTCGCGAACCATCCGGGCGGCTTCGCCGAGATGCTCCGGGTCGGCCCCGAAGAGCTGGACTCCCAGCGGGCGTTCGGCGGGCGTAAAATCGAGATATTCCATCGTCCGCGCGTTCTTGCGGAAAATCCCCTCGGCGGAGACGAATTCCGTCACCATGACATCCGCCCCTTGCTCTTTGCAGAGCGCGCGAAAAATCGTGTCCGTCACGCCGGCCATCGGCGCGAGGAACAGGGGAAAACGGTCTTGGAACCAGGGAAGCATGGAAAAAGATATCAGAAAGGCTCGCGCAAAGAGCGCAAAGGACGCAAAGGGAAAGATTAGGTTATTTGCCGATTTTTGCGAGCCAAGTCCCCATCCACCTCAATTATCTTTGCGTCCTTCGCGTCCTTTGCGCGAGTTATCCCAGCAGCCCCGCCACTTCCATCTGCACGGCTTCGATCTGGTCGAGGTGCAGGCCGGGGTCAGGGATGATGAATACTTCGCCGGTTTTGGCGTGGAGATAGATGTGTGCCCGCTTGCCGTCTTCCTCTTTGACTTCGATCGGTTTGAGGAGCCGTTTGCGTTCCAGCATGAGGGCCAGGATGAACCGCACGTTGGCGTGCTCTTCGCCCGGTTCGCTCATGTATTTGCGCAAGAGTGTCTCGGCGGATTGCTTGCCGAGCGGCTCCGGCGCGGGCGGCGGCGGGACTTCAAATTTCGTCCGCCAAAAAGAATAGGGCGACTTTTTCTTGTCGCGCGCCTGCCAGGCGTCTTCGCAGAGGTCTTCGCGGCGGAAGTTGCCCCGTTCGAGAAACAGGAGAGTGTAAAAATATTCGCCATCGGCAAACTCGTGGCCCGTGGCGGTGCAAACGTGGCTGCGCCCTCTGATTTCCCATTCGCTGGCCATGATTAACGCTTCCGCTTGGAGCCAAAGAGATCGGACAGTTTGGGGAATTCCCGGTTGGTTCCCTTTAAATAGAGCAGGAACAGGCCGATGCCGCCAAACAGGAGGATGGGAGTCCACGCTGCGGTGATCGGCGAGATGCGGTTGCCCTTCCCGATGGCGAGCATGAGGAAACTGAAGAAGGTCATCCCCGCGAAAAGGAAAATAGCCCCGGCGATGCCGGAAAGCACACCCCGACGCGAAAAGACGATGGCGAGCGGCCCGGTGATGAGCACCACCACGAGACACTGGAACGGCAACGCCCAGCGGTATTGAAAATGCGTGAGGTAGGGGGCGAGCTGGGTGGTTGGGAAATCGGCGTTATTCTTGAAATACTCGCACAATTCCGGCACGGAAAGCCCCTGCGGATCGAGGTTCGTGCTGGCGATGCGCCACGGAGTCTCGCTCCAGCCGTTGATCTGCAAGGTGCCGGGAAACGGCTTGTCGGATTGCACCGTCCCGTCCGGGGCAAACTGAACCGCTTTGCCGTGAAAGAACAGCCACGTTTTGGTCTCCGGTTTGTAACTGGCGGTCACTGCATACCATTTGGCGGTAATGTTGCCCGCCTCGTTTTGTTGGGAAATATCGATCCCTTCGAGCAGGGAATCGGCATTGTCGGCTTTGGCGGGCATTTTGGTGACATACCAGGTGCGGCGGTCGGCCCGGTTGCGGAAAACCTGCCCGGTGAGAAACTTCTTTTTATCGGCCTTTTTGCTGATCCCGTTTTTTAGCTCCTTCTTAATCGAGTCGGAATGCGGGGCGAGGCTGTAGTTGAGCGCGGTGCAGACGCCGGTGAGGAGCAAGCCCGCGCCGAGGAGCGGCAGAAGCACCCGGGTCAGGCTTTGGCCCGCCGTGAGCATGGCGATGATCTCGTTGGAGCGCGACATTTTGCTGAGGCAAAAGAGGAGCGCCAGCAGCAGCCCCACCGGCAGGCAGATCATCATGAATTGGGGCACCTGCGTCAGGTAATAATAGACGACCCATTTAAAGGAAACGTGGGCGTCAAGAAACTCCGACGTGTTGCTTTGAAGGTCGAACACGAGCCAAATCGACAGGAACCCGAAGAAGCAAAGCAGGAACGGGGCGAGGAAGCTGCGGAGAATGTAACGGTCCAAAAGGATCATGCGTGGGGACTTACTAGAGCATTCGCGCGCAAATTTCCAATAAATCCGTGCGTGTGGGCCCGAAAGGTTTCGCGCAGCGCGGTTGATTTACGGCGCGCAGTCACGCTACTGTGTCCCGACTATGAGCAAACCTGCCTGTCCACAATGCGAGATGAACGATGTGTTGGATCACCCTGACCGTTGGGAATGTGTTACTTGCGGTTACGAGTGGGAGCGTGAGGCTCAAGCGGCCGAAGCACGGATCGTCAAGGACGCCTACGGCACGGTGCTCGCAGATGGTGATTCGGTGACGTTGATCAAAGATTTGAAGCTCAAAGGGGGCTCGCAGGTGCTCAAAGGCGGAACCAAGGTGAAGAGCATTCGGTTGGTCGATGGCGACCACGAAATTTCCTGCAAGATCGACGGGAGTGCGATGGGCCTGAAGGCCTGCTTCGTCAAGAAGGCTTGAGGCGCTTCACGTCCCATGATTGCATTTCGCGACGAGATCGGTGACGAGTTTGTGGAGCAGGTTCGGCAGATTTTTTCGCCGGACGGCCTCCTCGCCGTCGCGCGCAACTTCGAATACCGCCCCGAGCAGCAGCAGATGGCGGTGGCCGTCGCCCGTGCGCTCTCGGAGGAACGCCACCTTGTCGTGGAAGCCGGGACGGGCGTCGGCAAGTCCCTGGCTTACTTGGTTCCCTCGATCCTCTTCGCGCTGGCGAAGAAGAAAAAGGCGGTGATCTCGACTTACACCATCAACCTCCAGGAGCAGCTTGTTTACAAGGACATCCCGATCCTGCAAAAGATCCTCCCGGTGGAATTTGAGGTGGCGCTTTGGAAAGGGCGTCAGAACTACCTCTGCCCGCGCCGTCTGGAACGCGCGATGCAAAGCCCCGGCGATCTCTTTACCTCACCCGAGCAAGAGGAACTCAAGCGCATTTGGGAATGGTCCAAGACCACCAAGGACGGCTCGCTGGCGGACTTCGCCGTGGAGCCTGATCCCGCGGTTTGGGCGCAGGTGTGCAGCGAACAACACCTTTGCACGACCAAAAGCTGCGGCGGCAAGGAGTGCCATTGCTTTTACCAGCAGGCGCGCAAGCGGCTCATCGGCGCGGACGTGGTGGTGATGAATCACACCCTGTTTTTCCTCAACGCCGGTTCGGCGGACGAGGCCGAAGACGAAGAGGGGTATATTTTTGCCAACGATTTCGTGATCTTCGACGAGGCCCACACCGTGGAGGGGGTGGCCGCCAAGCAGATCGGGATGAACATCTCCCAGTTTGGGCTGAAATACTCGCTCCAGCGGCTCTACAACGAGCGAACCAAGAAAGGGCTTTTCACCGCGCTGCGCAATCCCGACGGCGTGCGCGAAGTCACGGCGCTGATGTCCGAGGTGGATCAATTTTTCGATTCCGTTGCGGAAAAAGCGCCGTTTACCAAAGGCCGCGAAGTGCGCATCCGCCAGCCCGATCTCGTGCCGGACACCATCACCGCCAAGCTCACGCAACTCCAGGCGTTGATCGTCACCGTGCTCAAAAACGTCGAGGACGAGACGACCAAGGCCGAACTTCAGGAGATGGGGCGACGGGTGCGGGATGCCCGGCTCGGCATTGCGACGTTCCTTTCCCAAAGCGCGGAGGATCACGTCTACTGGGTGGAAAAATCGGGCAAGCAAGGGCAGTTCTGCGCCTTGAACGCCGCTCCGGTGGACATCGCGGCGCATCTGCGCGCGTTGCTTTTCAAAGAAGGCCACACCTGCGTCATGACCAGCGCCACGCTCTCGGTGGGCAGCTCGGAAATGCATTATTTCCGCAACCGCGTCGGCGCGGAGGAAGTGGAGGCGGAGCAAGTGGGGAGCCCGTTCGATTACGAGCGGCAGATGCGGCTCTACGTCACGCGCAAGATGCCCGATCCACGCGACGCCGGGTACGAGGAGGCGCTCGCCACGCAAGTGGAGAAGTTCGTGGAGATGAGCCAGGGGCGCGCGTTTGTGCTCTTCACCTCTTACAAGACGATGCAGGCGATGGCGGAGCGGCTGATAAAACCGTTCGTCAAAAAGGGGTGGAACCTGCTCGTGCAAGGGCAAGGGATGTCGCGCCACCGGTTGGTCGAGGATTTCAAAAAAGAGGGCGAGCCGAATGTCCTCTTCGGCACGGACAGTTTCTGGAGCGGCGTGGATGTTCCCGGCGAAGCGTTATCCAATGTGATCATCACGCGGTTGCCGTTTGCGGTGCCCGATCATCCGCTCATTGAAGCGCGCCTTGAGGTGATCCAGGCGCAAGGGGGCGATCCGTTTGCGGAATACTCGCTGCCGGAGGCGATCCTCAAACTGCGTCAAGGCGTCGGGCGGTTGATCCGCACCAAGTCGGACAAGGGCATCGTCGTGATCCTCGATCCCCGCATTCTCACCAAGGGCTATGGAAGCGCTTTCTTAAAGGCGTTGCCAAAGTGCCCTGTCGAGGTGGTATAAGAACCAACCCATGCAAGAAACCAGCACCGCACCCATTACCTCCACGCAATCCCGCAAACGGAGCGCCGACGCGATGTTTCTTTTTCTGCTGACCGTTTGCGTCGTGGTTGCGGCTTACTTCCTCTTTTTCACCAACAACCGTTTTTCCTTCAAATGCCACGCTGACGAGCCGGGCAAGGTCGAGCAAATCCAAACGCAGGAGCGCAATTATCATCACCCGATGTTGATGCTCAACACGGCGCAAGCGGCATTTGCGCTTTCCGGGATTGCGCCCGACCCGCAGAAGATTGTCTGGCTGGGGCGCGTCACCATCGCTGTTTTTTCCACTCTGACTGTCCTCGCTTTTGCCTATACCGGATTTCTCGCGGGCGGCCG
>JBAXCI010000128.1:0-5553 GCA_037141555.1 Verrucomicrobiota bacterium
CCGGTTCGCTGCCAAACTCGATCCATCATGCAAGTGCCTCTTCTCGACCTCAAGCTGCAATACCAAGGCCTCCGCGACCAGATCCGCGTGGAGGTGGATCAAATCATGGACTCCCAGTATTTCATCGGGGGGCCGAAGGTGGAGGCGTTTGAGCGCGCGGTTTGCGAGTATACCGGGGCGGCCCATGCCATTGGCGTGACCTCCGGCACGGATGCGCTTCTCATTGCGCTGATGGCACTTGGGATCGGCGCGGGTGACGCGGTCGTCACCACGCCTTACACGTTTTTCGCCACCGCAGGGAGCATTGCCCGTGTTGGCGCGGCCTCTGTCTTTATCGACATTGATCCGCAGACCTACAACCTCTCCGTGCCCGCGCTGCGCCGTTACCTTGAGGGTTGCAGCAAGAACGCCGAGGGCCAGCTCGTGAGCCACGCGGGCCAGACGATCCGCGCGATCATGCCGGTGCATCTCTACGGGCTTTGCTGCGCGATGGATGAGCTTCTGGAAGTCGCCGCGCAATACGGCCTCCCGGTCATCGAAGATTCCGCTCAGGCGCTTGGCTCGGCTTACCCTTCAAAGAAGGGCGAGGGGCGCGCCGGGGCGATGGGCGATTTCGGCTGCTACAGCTTTTTCCCGTCGAAGAATCTCGGGGCGTTTGGCGATGCCGGGATGGTCGTCTGCAAAGACGCGGCGATGGCCGAGAAGCTTCGCGCGCTGCGCAATCACGGCGGCGAGCGGCGCTATTTTCACAAGATGATCGGAGGGAACTTCCGCATCGACGCGCTCCAAGCGGCGGTGCTTTCGATCAAGCTGCCGCACCTCGATTCGTGGTCGGCGATGCGTCGGACCAACGCGGCGCTTTACCGCGAGGGGTTTGCGCAGACGGGCCTCGACAAGATTTTGACGCTGCCGACGGAGCCTTATGCCGCGAGCGGATTGGCCAACCAGCATATTTTCAACCAGTTCGTGGTGCGCGCCCCGCGCCGGGATGAGTTGTGCGCCCATCTGACGAAGGCGGAGATCGGCAACGCCATTTACTACCCGCTGCCGCTGCATTTGCAGGAGTGCTTTGCGTATCTCGGCTACAAGCAGGGCGACTTCCCCGAGGCGGAACGCGCCGCGCTGGAGACGATCGCGCTGCCGATCTTCCCCGAGCTGACGCCGGAGCAAATCCGGGCCGTGGTCGAGGCGATTGCGGCGTTTTATCGCTAGCGATTACGGAACTTCTCCCGCCGATAGCGCAAACCAACTCTGGGCTGTCACGCCGAATGACGCGGTCAGTTTGCCTGCTTCTTCGCGCGCTTTTTCTTCGTCAGATCGGTGCGGTGCTGGATCTTCTCCACTTTGCCTTTTTTGAGGTAAAGGGCGCGGATGACTTCGAGCATTGCGTCGCGCTTGTCGTAGAGCCGCTTGGGCTTGCGCGGGGCGGCTTTGCTCAAGACGTAGGCGGTGATGAGCGGCAGCGCGATAGTGGAGTCGGTGTAGCAAACCACGCAATCCGGCAGCGAATCGGGATCGACCTTGCCCCAACTGACCGCCTCGGACGGCGTCGCGCCGGAGAGGCCGCCGGTATCGGGCCGGGCGTCGGTGCATTGGAGGAAATAGTCGTGGCCGCGTTCTTCGATCCCCATGACTTCCTGAATTTGTGGCTCCGTCTGGAGCATGAAATTCTTGGGTGAACCGCCGCCCAGGATGAACACGCTCGATGTGAGCCCGCTCGATTTGGCGTTGTAGACGATGGAGGCGGTCTGGTTCACGTCGCGGTTGCAGTCAAATTGGAGCTTGGAATCGCGCAGCGACATGGCGGCCACGTTCATCCCGATGGAGGAATCGCCGGGCGAACTGGTGAAGATCGGGACGCCGTATTGGTAGGCGGCGCTCAACATGCTGGTTTCCTTGATGCCGAGCTTCTTCTCGCGCTCGTAAACGTATTTGCCCAGCAGGTGATGGAATTCGTCGGTGCCCATCGTGCGCTGGAATTCGGGGCCTTGGATGACTTCGCGAACGAAGGCGTCGGTGTCCAGGAGCACGTCGTAGTCGAAAAGCACGTCGTAAATGCGGATGACCCCTTCTTCGCGCAATTTCACGTCGTCGAGGAACGGCGAACCGGCAAAGAGTTGCATGCCCAGCCCGTAATGGAGATCGTGGTAGAGATTCGCGCCGGTGGAGATGATCCAGTCGACAAAGCCGGCCTTCATGAGGGGGATGAGCGCCGAGGTTCCGAGCCCCGCCGGGGTGAGCGCCCCGGTGAGCGAGAGGCCGACGGTGCCGTTATGAGGCAGCATTTTTTCCGTCAACAAGCGGCAGGCTTCCGCAAGGCGGCCCCCGTTGTATGCCTTGAAGGCGTTGTCGATCAAATCCGCCACGCGGACGTTCTTCTTGATGGGGGTGGGGAGCAGACGCGGAAATTTTTTGTTCAACAAACTCATGCCGCCGAACGGTAGCGCGCAATTTTTTCCGGTCAATTCCAAACCGGACCCACGCGACTCGGGGGCGATACACGAATCATCAATAGGGGAGAACCGGAGCGCACCACCTCCATAAACCTAAAAAAAAGCGAAATAAGATGAATTTTGAGGAGTTCCAACATTTGGCCCGGCTATCCATTGTCGGCGCGCTCGACCCTGATGAATTAGTGCAGTTTGAAGGCGGAAGGCTGGAATTTGGAGCGGAGGCCGAGGCGTTCCTGGACGAATGCCGCAAGCTGAACGCGGTGTTTGCCTTGAGCCTGCACCCGTGCGAGCCCGATCCCCGCACCAAAGCGCGTCTTTTTAAACAGATAATGAGGAGTTCGCTGCTGAGCCGAGTTGTCCGAAAACGCCGGGAACGCGGTGAATTGCTCGTAAGCAAGGCAGCCCAGGAACTGAACTAACCTATTGCTTCGGCGTGATGATGACGATTTCCACCCGCCGATTCACTTTCTGCTCCTCGCGGGTGCCAGTGGCAGGAGTAATGAGGCGATCGCTGCCGAAGCCTTTGGTTTGGATTCTGGCGGGGTCGAGTTTCATGTTGGCCAGGAGCCAAGCTTTCATGGCTTCCGCGCGAGCGGTGCTCAGCTTGAGGTTATACTCGGGCTTGCCAAAGGAATCGGTGTAGCCTTCGATGCGGAAAGTGGCTCGCGGATTAAGCCTGATAAGTGTGCCCAAGTTGCTTAGAGTTTTGGTGGCTTCCGGCTTCAATACTGCGCTATCGAACTCGAACAATGCCCCGCCGGGCATGTTGACGGGGGCGACATTCCCTGTGAGGGGGCCGGATTTTTTCAGCAGGTCGTCGAGATTGCTGTAGCCTTGTTCTCCGCGATGCGATTCGGGCAGGGCGGTTCCCTGTCCGGCCATGATTTTTGGCGCGTTTTTGGAGGCGATTTGTTCGTGAATGGAGTCAATCTCCTTGTCGATTTGCGCGTTGGCCTCCGGGCTGTTGATCTTGCTGGCTTCAACGCGCGGTTTTTCCGCGGCGATGGCTTTGGTGATGTCGCTCGCGGGAGGGGCATTCGGCGTCAGTCGCACATCGGTCGGGAACTGGTCGCTCGAGGGCTTCTCGTTCTGAAGAACCGTTTTCGGGGGTTCCACTCTTTTCGGGTCGGGCGTTGCCGCCGGCTTGAGGAGTTCCTCATTGATGACCACCTTCTTCACGGTGAACGCGCGCGGAACGAGCCGTTCGGTGGGGGCGCTGAACAGGGAGCGGTCGAGTTGCTTTGTCCGCAAGAGCGCATAGATTCCGACATGGATCGCCAAAGAAAGCACGAGCGCCACAAGAAACCATTTGCGTATTGTGCGGACTTCGGCTGCGTTATCTGGTGAGATGGATTCCATTTCGTGCTCTCTATGATACATCAAACTTTCTGCGGCTCAATAGAAACGCCGCTTTTGACCCGGATTTGCCGCCTGGGATGAAACGGTTGCTCGCTTTCCTGCGGTTGCACTGGCATCGGTTGGTGCAGTTGCACGATACGCCCCATCGCATCGCGGGCGGAACGGCCATCGGGGTGTTCTTCGGGTTCACCCCGCTTTTTGGCGTCAAGACGCTGCTGGGAATCCTGGTGGCTTGGGGTTTCCGGTGCAGCCGGATCGCCGCCGCCATCGGGGTGACGCTCCACGATGTGATTATTCCGCTCATGCCGGTGCTCTTGCGGGCGGAATACGGCGTCGGCTACTGGCTGCTCAACGGACATCATTGGCCGCAAAAGTTCCGGGTGGATCACCTTCGTGTGCATGAGTGGCTGCATTGGAAAGTGCTCCATCAGGTGATCTGGCCCACCTTTCTCGGCTCCGTCGTCATTGGGATTCCGCTCGCGGGGCTGGTCTTTTACGTAACGCTACGCATCGTCCTGCGTCACCAGGCAAAGCGGCGGGCCGCAGACGCCGCCGCGCTGGATTTGCACCTCGAAGACAGGGAGTAACGGGGAAAAGAGGTCATCAGGAACTCAGGAAATCAGGAAATTCCTGAATTTCAGGAATCGCCCCGCCGCTGCATGTCATCCCGAGCGCAGCGAGGGAACTCTCAAGCCACCCCAGTGCGTGACTTGCTCTGTTACGCGGAGCTTGGGGTAGCTTGCGGGGTCCCTCGCTGCGTTCGGGATGACATGCATCAAGGCTATCCGCCCCATCCTCTCTTTTTCCTGAGTTCCTGATCATTTTCCGGGTCCGATTCCGTTGCGCTCGCGACCGTTTTTTCCCAGTTCCGGGTTGCAACAAGGCTCCATTCGCGTTTTCATGGGCGGTTTCCGCAACTACCTGTTATGAAACGCAAAAAGATCGTCGTCATGGGCTTCACGGCCGGTTGCCCCATCGCCGGGGTGATCTGGCAGCACGTGCATTATATCGTGGGCCTGTAACGGCTCGGGCACGAGGTCTATTACATCGAAGACTCCGCCCGGCTGCCTTACAATCCCGTGACGTGGACGATGGACGAGGATTATTCCTACGCCGCCGAGGTGCTGGGCAAGCTCGCCACGCAGTTCGGCTTTGAGGGGCGCTGGGGCTACTGCGCACGGTTTTTGCCGGATCACCCGTGCGCCGGATTGCAGAAAAAGGAAATCCTGGAACTCTACCGCGACGCCGACGCGATCCTGAATGTCTGCGGCTCCCAGGAGTTCAACGAAGATCTCATCCACAACGACCGCATGCTGTACGTCGAGAGCGATCCCGGCGTGGAACAGATCAAGATCGACAAAGGCGTGCAGGACACGAAGGAATACCTTTCCAAACACCGCGCCCTCTTCACCTTCGGCGAAAATATCGGGAATCCCGATTTCCCGGTGCCCCTCCACGGCCAGCGTTGGCTGCCGACGCGCCAGCCGGTGGTGACCGATCTTTGGAAAACCAACGACGCGCCTCCCGCCGGAGCCGTCTTCACCAGCATCGCCAACTGGAACACCAGCGGCAAGAAAGACATCGAGTGGCGCAAGGAGAACTACCTCTGGAGCAA
The DNA here is from genome assembly GCA_037141555.1 of Verrucomicrobiota bacterium. GTDB lineage: Bacteria > Verrucomicrobiota > Verrucomicrobiia > Chthoniobacterales > Chthoniobacteraceae > UBA695. The sequence continues at coordinate 5,428 of JBAXCI010000128.1, forward strand.
GTCCCTGGAATTTCTGAAATTCGTCGACGCGCCGCGCTGCTCGGGCGAGCCGTTCGAACTGGCCACCGACATCAAAGACAAAGCCACCAACGCGCTTTTCCATCGCAACGACTGGCGGTTGAGCAG
>JBAXCI010000129.1:0-5546 GCA_037141555.1 Verrucomicrobiota bacterium
ATCCACCATGTCACCAAACTTCTACTAAACCGACTATGCGGGTGGTATAAGCTCTTCTTCCCCCCCCTCGTTCCCAACCTCGTGATTGGGCACGAGCAAGCAAGGAACCCGAAGGGTTCCCAGCCAATAGCCGGTGGTTGAGCGAAGCGACACCACCGGAACCCCGCCCGCCCCAGCGCTCACCCCGTAGGGGTGGCAGAAAGCGTCATTCCAAATAGCGCGGATCAAACCCCACTCCGGCCTTGATGAGCATCTCCTGAACTTCCTCGCGGAATGACCGGTGCCGATGGTGCTCTTGTTGGTTACGAACGTATTTTTGAACGGCATCGCAAGAGGTCGCGCTGATGGTGAACGCAGCGTAACCTTCCTGCCACGCAAAGGATCGCATGCCGATTTCCTGATGCACCCACACAGACGACGCCTTTTTCAATTCCCTCACCACGTCGGACAGATTGTGTGTGGCTCGTAAGCTGACCAGTAGGTGGACGTGATCCGCCACGCCGCCAACCTCCGTCGCAACCCCGCCCAGACCGTGGATGGTTCCACCGAGATAATCGTGGAGCCGGGCACGCCAAGCCCCATCCATGATCGGTTCCCGATTTTTGGTTCCGAATACCAAATGGTAGTGGAGGCTCAGGTAGGTTGAAGCCATCTCGGGATGATTGGATAGCACACACCGCGGGCTTCTGCCACCCCTTTCGGGGTGAGCACGGTGCAGGCGGGGTTCCGGGGGTGTCGCTGCGCTCAACCCCCGGCTATTCGCTTTGAACCCTCCGGGTTCATTGAAGGCACCACTCACAGCATCCGCTCACTTGAAGACGTCCCTCAAAAAAACCGCTCCCCGCCGCGTATCTTCTCCCCTTCCCGCTCCCACCGATACAGCGAGCCGGGGCCTTTCTTCATCGCTTTGAGCAGCTCCGGCGCGTCGCGTTTTTGCAATACGAGTTCGTTCACGCCGTCCGCCTGGCAACTGAGCACTTTGGCGTACCCTTTGTAATGGCGGGGCACGCCGATCACGCGGGCTTCGCGTTCGTCCGCGTTCGTCGCTGCGGGCCGCCGGTCGAGCACAAGAAAGCTGAAGGGCATACTCGATAGGTCGATCTCCAGCGCCTGGGCAAAGCGCCCCCAGCCGGGATCGGTGTGCACGTAGCCGGGGACTCGCGCGAAATGATGGCACCAATGGCGTTCGTTGCCGGGTGTCAACATCCCGCACGCGGCCCCGTGGGTGCAGGGGGCGATGACGCGGAAGCGCGCGAGCAAGCGTTCCCGCACGGCGATCAGTTTGCGGCTGGCATCGTGGGTGCCGGGCTCCACCCAAAGCACCGCCTGAGCCCGGGCAGCCAGGGCGAGCAGCCGCTCCAGCGCTTCCTCGGTCAACTCGTTGATCACATGGCTCAACACCAACAGCTCGGGGGTGCAATCCGCCGCCGCCGTTTGCACGGGAAGCCCCGGCAAAACAGCACGCGCGCGCGCCGCCGCGAAGTTCTGCGCCGGGTGGGAGCGGTCGGAAAGGAGCAGGCTCTGGACCTGTTGCGGCCAGGCATCGGCGACCCGGCGACCCGCGACGCCCGTGCCGCATCCCCAGTCGAGGACCGCGCCTTCGGGTGGCGTCCAGCCTCGCAGCTTGAGTTCCGCAAGCACGGTGTCCCACTTCCAGCCGATCCGCTCGCCAAACGTGAAGTCGTAGCTCGCCAGTTCGCTATGGCTGCGCCAGTAATCGGTCCGATCGGGGGCGGGCGCCGCCTCACGCGGGTCAAATTGAAGGAACCGCTCCCGCAACCGCCGGAGCGCATTCCAGTTCACGTCCGTCCACAAGAAGTCGTTCGAGGCGTTGTTTTTGGATTCCATAAAAAGTCTTGAGTTGCGCGATGCGCCGGTCGAGGTCCGCCACGGCCTCTGCCGAAAGGGCGCTATCCCTTTTGGTGGCGATGAGCATCACGTTCTTGGCCGTGTGTTCCGCCGCGACAAATTCGCTCACGCGCACGCGGTAACCGGAGCGTTCCAGCAGCAGCGCGCGCAGGGCGTCGGTGGCCATCTCGGCGTGACGTTCGGCAAAGAGCCCGTGCCGCAAAACGTCGCCCAGAGGGCCGGCGGCGGATTGCGCCCGGTCCAGTTGAGGGCGGGCCTCTTTGTGACAGCACGGCGCGGTGAGAATAATCTGCGCTCCGGCTCGAATCCCCGCGAAAAGGGCGTCATCGGTGGCGGTATTGCAGGCGTGCAGCGCCACGAGGATATCCAGCGGCGGGAGCGCGTAATCGGCGATCGGGCTGCACACAAAACGCAACCCGCCAAAGCCGCATTCTTGGGCCACGCGGTTGCAGAGGCGGGCCAGATCGTCGCGTTCTTCCACGCCCGTCACCTCGATCTGCGTTTTTTCGACGCGCTGGAAATAGTCGTACGCGGCCATGGTGAGGTAGCCTTTACCAGAACCCATGTCGCACAGGGTGAGCGGTTTGCCGGACCCGGCGAGGCTGCTTTCCCGAAACGCGGAGGCGAGCAAATCGACAAACCGTTCGATCTGGCGAAACTTGCTGCTCATCCGTTCGCGCACTTTGCCTCGGGAATCGGTGACTTCGAGTTCCATCAGGTAGCGCGCCCGGGCGTCGACCCACCGCACACGCTCCCGGTCGTGTTGCAGCGGCGCGGGGCTCCGGTCGGTGCGGATGACCCGCAGGCGGTCCTTGGCCCCGAGTTCGAGTTGGACGTCTTCGGATTGCGTGAAGAGATTGGCGCTCAAAAATTCCGAGCCGAGCCGGGCCTCAACCAGCGCCATGACTTCGGAAAAGGGGTAGTTCTTGGTTTCGTCGCGCGTGAGAAACCGGCTCACCACGCTGCACCGCGTCTCGCCCCGGATCGTTACGGGCCGCAAGAGCAGCTTGCGCAAAGCGCTCGCGGGAGCAGCCGGATGGCCCAGCGTCAATTTGACAAACGCGTCGTTATCAAAGCTGGATTGGAGCCGCGCAAGAAATCGTGAAATCGCCGAATCTGTCATAAGTGAAAGTTGAGGGATCACCATACTCCGCTTTCCTTGGAAAATGAGCAATTGCAGAAGGCATATTATTTTGACAAACTAGGAATTTGTGCGCACAGCCCTCCTCTCCCTCCTGACCGCCGCCTTGGTGCTCATGCAATGCCTCACGGGAGGCGCGCGCTTGATTTATGGCTTTCCGGCGTATGCGCTTTTGGCGGTGGCGGCCGTGATTTCGCTCCGTTCCATCCGCAAACCGTCTGTAAAACCTTGCTTGCACTGCTTCGGTGCGACGCTCCTGCTCGCGGGCTATGTATTGCTGCGCGCTTGGTTTTCGCCCAACGGTTATCTGGCCGAGCCAGACGCATGGATGGCGATTGGCTGTTTGCTGGTCTACCTGTTGACGGCGCTCTATCTGCCGCAGTCGGTTTATCGAAACTGGATCATCTGGGCGCTGCTTGTCGTGGCGATCGTGCATACGTTGGTGGGCGCGGTTCAATTCAAGGATGGCGCGGGTTTCATGCTTTTTGGCTTCAGCCGCAGCGCGGCATTTGGCTCCCGCGCCAGCGGCATGTTGCTTTGCCCCAACCACCTGGCGTGCTTTTTGGAAACGATGGCGTTGCTGGCCTTGGGAATCACCCTCTGGAGCCGGTATGCCGGCTCCGCCAAAATGCTGACGGGGTATATTGCGTTGTTTTGCCTTTTGGGCGTAGTGCTTACGGGGAGCCGGGGCGGCTATATCAGCTTGGTATTCGGCCTCATTATTTTCGCGGCGCTCTCGCTCTGGATCGTCGGCATTTTCCACCCGCACCGTATCGTGATGGCGGTGATCGGAGCTATTATGGCCGTTTCGCTGGTGCTGGGCCTCTCCGCGGAGCTCATGCAGAACAGCCCGGCAATCAAGAACCGCCTGCACCAAATCGGTTCCGTCTCCGAGGATATGCGTTGGTATCATTGGCTGACGGCCGTCGACCAGTTCAAAACCAGCCCCGTGCTGGGGACCGGCGCGGGGACGTACGCCTATTATGGAAGGCTCCTTCGCCGACCGGAAGTCCAGATCGATCCCAAGCATCCGCACAACGACTACCTTGAATTGCTCGCCGAATACGGGATCGTCGGGGGAATTCTGGCGGTGCTCTTTTTAGCCGCTCATATCGGCCGTGGCATTGCGACCGCACACCAGATCATGCTTCGGCAGCTTGGCTCTCCTTTCATGATCCGCAGCGCCACGCTTGCGCTGACTTTGGGCGCCTTGAGCGCCATCGCCGCCCTGCTCGCGCATTCCGTGGTGGACTCCAACCTGCACCTCCCCGGCAACGCCCTGCTCTTTGCCTTCCTGTTCGCCGTCCTGGGCAGCCCGCAAATTGAAAGATATACGGAACACCCCGCAAGCGCTCTGGAGATTTTCTTCCGCCGCGTTTTGGCCGTGCTGGGCATTGCTGTCCTTGTGGCCATTGCCTTCCAGTTCAAAGGCAAACAACTCAGCAACCAGGCGCGACTCGCCTTTGAAAAGCGCGCGTTGCCCGAATGCACACGGCTCGCCGGGCTGGCGCTCGAAAAGAACCCTGGCAACCCCGAAACCTGCTTTTATCAAGGGGAAGCCTACCGGGTTTTGGTGGCTGGCGGGAGCGATGAACGGTTGCAAAAGAATTATTTCGACCAAGCCATCGCCGCCTATCGCACGGGGCTCCGTTCTTATCCCAAAAGCGAAAACCTCTGGACTCGCCTGGGGCAATGCCTGGACGGCACGTCCCGATTCGAGGAGGCGCAACAGGCCTACCTCAACGCCATTGCAACCGATCCGAACATGGGCATTCTGTACGCCTATTACGGAGCGCATCTGCGGCTGGTCGGCGATTTGGCGGGCGCGACGCGGTGCGAGAAGGCCGCCCGGGAACTGACCGCCGCGGGCATCGACAAGAAAGGGATGGAAGACCCGCCCTCTCCGCTCCAGGCCGACGCGCCCCAGAACTGAGCAACGGCTTGACGGCGCGGGCGGCCAGCCTCTACATTTTTGCCCTCATGCGCACACTGCGATATTCCGATCCCGATTTTTCCCAAGCCATTCGTTTCCTGAACCGCCATGCGCAACCGGCTGCGGAAGTCCACGCCACCGTGGCCGAGATCGTCCGCCGCGTCCGCGCCGAAGGCGACGCCGCCCTGTTTGAGCTGACAAAAAAATTCGGGGGGGCCCAACTCGCAGGCGACACGGTGCTCGTGAGCCAAGCGGAGATCGAAGCCGCCGTTGCCCGCGTTTCGCAGGCGACCAAAGACGCCATCGCCGCCGCGCATTTTAACGTCAGGGATTTTGCCCAGAAAAGCCGCCGCAACGACTGGTCGGGCCTCAACGCCCAGGGCGTGGAAGTGGGCGAGCGCTTCGACCCGTTCCAGCGCGTGGGCATTTACGTGCCGGGCGGCACGGCCCCGCTGGTGTCGACCGCCGTGATGACCTGCACGCTCGCCGCCGTGGCCGGAGTGCCGGAGATCGTCGTGGCCACACCCGCCGCGCAGGATGGCACGGTCAATGACGCCCTTCTCTTTGCGCTGCAATACGCGGGGGCCACCGAGATCTACAAGG
>JBAXCI010000130.1:0-5532 GCA_037141555.1 Verrucomicrobiota bacterium
GTCAAGCCCCTCGCGCTCGAAGCGGGTGCGCCATTTGCTGACCGTTGCCTTGCCAATCCGTAATTGTTGCGCGATTTCGCTTGAGGCGGCGCCTTCGGCGGCACGCAGAATAATGCGGGCGCGCTCGGCATACCGGGCCTGAGCTTTGGGTCGGCGCAGCATGCCGGTAAGCTGCTGGCGTTCGTCTTGGCTGAGAATAATTTCTGTGGGGGGACGGGACATCCCCGAATTCTACTTATGTCGCGAACTTTTACAAGTAGATACTAGGAACTGACCGAGACGAGCGAAATTCATTTTGACTTCAATAGTCCACTCGTGTCCACGGTTTTTTTGCCCCGCCTGCTGTTAAAAAAATCCAACGATCAGATGGTCAATCGATCACATCGAATCGGTTTTGGTTATAGGAGCGCGTTTCGTAAGATTCTGGCCCGGCTGACGGAAGATGGATTGATTGCAGCAAATCAAGCAGGCGGCTGGGATATTACCAACCTCGGCGCGATTCTCTTTGCCAAAAATCTGGATGCTTTCAAAGGGTTGAGCCGGAAAGCGGTAAGGGTCATTGTCTATGAAGGCCGCGACAGCCCCCATCAGTTTGGTTCCTCTGAGCCGCAGCATACTCACTTGGCGTCTGGTAGCCAGGGGCCTTGCACTTTCCATGTCCGCACGCCGTTGACTGCCACGCCAAGTTCGAGGAATTCCACCTGCGGGTCGTAATACGAGTCGACGGTCTGCGCCGCGCCGCTGTTGGCATCGCCTGAAATACGCCTCTGGTCTCAAAGAAGCTGTCAACGGAGCTTATTTTTCTTTTCAGGCGGTGGCATGCCATGCGCTATGGCTGCACTGTTGACAGAATAAATAGAAAACGCTCTAGGCTTCCAATTCCGTGTGGATCTGGATGAAGTGCAGCAAATCGTGGCGCGTGATAATCCCGATGAGCCGCTCTGCTTCGTCAATAACCCCGAGGCGGCCCTGGCCCGCAATGAGCAGCATGCGCAAAGCGTTGGCGGCACTGGTTTCAGCGGGGATTCCAAGGTGCGAGTTGTGGTTTTCGGCCACTTCGCCCGCGAGAGTGTAGGGCCACTTTTCCCGCGGAACATTCTTGAGCGAATCCAGGCGCAGCAAGCCCCGGAAACGCCTGTCATCGTCGATCACCGGAAAGGCAACATGGTGGTTGGTGAGAAAAAAGTTGTCCACGGCGAGGTTCAACGGCGTTCGCGCGGGGACGCAGACAGGGTCGTGCGTCATCAAGTCGCTCACCCGGATGCCATCCAGGATTTCTTTGGAGAGCGCTTGCGCGTAGCCGCTTTCCGCCGCGCTCTTGAGGAAGATGCCGATGATCAGGAAGATCAGCCCCTGGCCCCAGCCTCCGCCCAATACCGCGAGCGCTCCCAACGCCATCAGGAACCAGCTAAAGCCCACGCCGATGCGGGAGGTGATAAAGGTCGCCCGACGAAATCCGCCGCTGTGCATCCAAAGCAGCGCGCGCAAGATGCGACCGCCATCGAGCGGATACCCGGGAATCGCATTGAAGATAACGAGCAGCAAATTCACCGCGGCGAGCCATTTGAAAATAGCGTATCCCTCGGGAAAACTCACCGCGTTGCAGCCCCACGCGATCGCATGGTAAAGGGCGACCAGAACGAGCGAAACGGCGGGTCCGGCGACGGCGATTTTGAGTTCGGTTTTGGGATCGTCCGGCTCGCGCGAAATCTCCGCCAAACCGCCGATAAACAGCAGGGTGATGCTGGGAACCGGGATGCCGCATCGCTGGCTCACCACGCTGTGGCCGAGTTCGTGCAGCAGGATCGAGAGAAAAAAGAGCAGGGCGGCCACAACGCCCATCGCAATGTAAACCGCCGGGTCGCGCCCGCTCAGTTCGTGGGGAAAGAAGAAGCTGGAGAGCGAATAGATGACCAGCGCAACAATGAAAAACCACGAGTAATCGAGGTAAAACCGGATATCCAGGAAGCTTCCCAGAAAGACGCCGGGCCGCGCGCGATCTTCCTGTGTGCCGGGCGGAGATCCGTCGGGCGGTTCAGGGGATCGATGGGTGTCCGGGTTCATGGCATGGGCGGTGTTGGCGGGGGCGGAGTGGTCTGTTCTGGTTCTTTGGCCGCTGGATCAGGGGCGGTTGGCGGCTTGTTGTTCAGCGGTCCCACATCGACCGGGAGCTTCGCCACATCGGTGGGCAACGGCTTTGCGCCGGGGCTGAAGGCGACCTGGATCAACTCCGCGTCCTCGGGACTTTGGCCGGAGAAGGTCGAGGCGAGTTGGTCGGGCGGTCCGAAGAAGTAACCGTCGAATTTCACGAGCGACATTTCGCCGAGGAGCTTCCCTGCCAGGTGCGCCACAACATACGGCTCGGGAGCGAAATACCAAGTGCCGCTTTCCAGCTTGCCAATGGCGTAGGAGGTCCCCGCCGGAAGTCCGGCAAAGGTGACGCTTCCTGTGGCGGCAAGAGGTGAGCCCGTGCCCGCAAACCGCAGATCGGCTGTCACGGTGCCGTCTTTGATTTTGACCGGTTCGGGCGTGGCGACCCCCACGCGGTAGGTCCAGCGGTCAAACGGCGGTTGCAGTGCAATGACAGGTGCGGGCACACGAATCGTTTCGGGATTGCCGCTGGTTATGAGCGCACCGAAATGGGGCTGTGGAGTTGTTTCCAGTGTGGCAACCGCGACCGCTCCGGTGACGCTGGCCGCCTCGCGCACGCCGGTGATCGTCAAATCAAGGTTGGCCGTGCCTTCCCAGGTTGGCCCGGCGTTGAAACGGATTTTTTCTCCGTGCAAAAGCAGGTCGAAGGTGGGGGCGTCGAACTTCGAGAAATCAACGGAGCCAGCGGCTGAGAAGGCGCCCCGCTGATGGCTCGCCGCGAATTTCGTAAACCGCAGGATGTTGCCGTCGATTTCCGCCTCGGCCTCCAGCTTATCCATCGCGGGGAGCCATTCGGTTTCGGGAAGCGCTCCCTTGGTGAGCTTGACGGCGCCGGTCATGCGGAGATTCCGCAAAGTGCTTTCGGTCTTCAACGTGCCGGTGAGCAGGCCGCGGATGGGCATCGGGCGACCGGTGAGATGGGCGACCTCTTCGAGTTGCACGCCTTTGGCAGCCAACTGCGCCACGAACGGGGCGTCGGGGGCAAGGGCGTTCACGCCCGGGTCCACCCACCATTGGAACAGATTGAAGGGAAGCGTGGCGTCGCCCTCCAGCCAAAGCACTTTCTTTTGCGTGAGCTTCAAGGCTTCGAGCTTGAGGGTGTTTTCGTCCGCCGCCACCCGTCCTTCCAGCCGCGTCTCGTCATTGGCGAGCACGCACTTGCTCAACGAGAGACCGCCGGGGGCGTAGGTGCCCTCGAGGTCGGCGTCGATGGGGAGCGTCGCGGGGACCTCCGGGGTTCCCAGCAGGCGCAGTTTGCGGAAGTGGGCGTTGAACGCGCCGGAATGCACGCCGGTTGTGCCGTCGCCCGACCAGTCGAGCACCAGTCCGCCGCTGGGTGGCGCGGGGACAATCGGTTTTTGCAACAGCGGCTTGTAAGCCGCGAGTTCTTCAACGGACGCATTGAGTTCGCCCTGGTAACGCCGTTCGCCGAGGATGCTGACAACGCCTTTGCCGCGCACGAAATCGCTGCCATGCGTCGCTTCGAGATTGATGATCTGCAATTCATTGCCGTCGAGTTTGATCCCGGCGTTAAACAGATCGAAGGGGACGCCGCGCCAGGCGAGCTTGGAACCGGCGACGAGGAGCTGGCCCGAGAACGATTTCTTGTCGCCGCGAATGGAGCCGTCCACGGTCATCTTCCCGGCGGTGTCGGCAAACTGCGGCCCAAAAAGCGCGGAAAGCTCGGTGAGATTATTCAGGCGGGCGGCGATGTCGAAACTGAAATCCGAGAGCCACCACGGCGTCTCGTCCGCAGGCAACGTGAGATCGCCCTTCAAATGCAGGACGTTGTGCGCCTGCTGAAGCTCCAGCTCGGGAATCTGCACCCGGCGATTGACCACCGTTGCGCCGAGCACCAGAGAGTTCCACTGACGATTGCCCCAAAGAAAATCCTTCGCCTCGAACCGGGTGGAAACCGTCGCGTTTTCCAGCTCGTTCGGCGATCCTCGGAACGTGAATTTCCCCTCCTGAATCGTGCCGCCGGTTTTTTCCGGCACGTTCAGGAATTTGCCCAATGCTTCCACGGAAATTTTGGAGAAATAGCCGACAACATCGTACGTGGGCAACCGCCCCGGCGAGGTGTTGAGCAGTTCGCCGCCGAGGGCGCCGCCGAATGCCGCGAAATCGAAATCAACCTGCAACGCGCCGCGCGCCATGTCGTCAAGGTCGCAAGAAAGGCTCTTTAAGAGCACGCCATCGCTGAGATTCAAATCGGCCACCCGCAAACGGGTGCCTTGGATGGCCGTCGTGCCGCGCAGAAGGGCGAAGGTGCGTTTAAAAGAGCGTTGTTGAAACGTGAGCTTATCGATCGCAATCACCCCCGGCTTCAGCGAACTGACGGTGAAGCGAACGCCGGAAAAAGTGACCGTGCGGTTGCCCAAATGGAACACGAAATTGGAACCATCAGACACCTCCGTCTGGGTGGGCGCCGGGACCCAGGGTTGAAACTCAAGCTGCGCTTGGGCGGGAGTGGGGGCGGGGCCGGCTTCCTTGGCGTAAGGCTGGAAGGCAACGTCCGCATCCACCCCATCCAGCGTGAGCCGGTCGAAAAAACCGGGGCCTTTTTGCTTCACAACCGAGGGCCACGAAAAAGCCACTTTCGCAGAGCGGACGCTCACCTTGGAAACCACCGCCGCGCGCGACGTGGTGAAGCGGATATCCCGGAAAACAAGCGGCTTCAAAATATTCCCCTCCACGGTGCCGATCTCCAGGTGCAGGCCGTGGCGCGCCGCTTGCAGGAGCACGCCTTCGCGCACGGCGAAGCGGAACGAGTGCGGCTCGATCAGGATAAAAAGCAGCAGACCGACAAGGCAAAAGAACGCGATGAGGAGACGGCGAAAAAGAGAAGATTTGGTTGGAATACCCACGGTATGAAAGAACTTGAACCATAAATTGTCACTGAGAATGGCCTTGGGCGCAAGTCTCAAGGCTGTGATGCGAAACCCGCGCAACTCGATCTAGCAACCCCTCCATCGCTCAGTTGATTAGCGGATGGCCCGGCAAAACACTCTCCTTCAATCGCAACATCGTTGGAGAGCTTCAATTTTATCCTGAACGAAGGGTTGAATTCGATGAGTGCAGTCATACCGGCAGTGACTGTCAATCGTTCATCAGAGGCCGATACCTTTTCGAAGCCTACTGCTTGCGTCCCAACGTCTAAAAAATAATTCTCAGGAAGAAACGCATTTCCATCTGCTGCTTTCATATTCCAGTAGCCAAAATTACTAATGACCGATTGCTGATGTTCCCCCTGGAGGAGGGGTTTGGGGAACCGTGGTTCCCCATGAGCGTTCCCCTCTTACTTGTTTTCCGGCGGTGCTATCGGCCAGCCGGTGGCTGCGTCCGGTGATCGAGATGACTTCGGCGTGATGAAGCAGGCGG
>JBAXCI010000131.1:0-5512 GCA_037141555.1 Verrucomicrobiota bacterium
ACGTCATTATCCTCGAGCGTTGTGTGATCGGTAATCGCGTGATCATTCACAGCGCAGCCGTCCTCGGCAGCGACGGTTTCGGGTTTGAAATGGTGCAGGGCCGGTACGTCAAAATTCCGCAGATTGGCATTGTGCAAGTCGACGATGATGTCGAGATCGGAGCCAATACCACCATCGACCGCGCGCGATTTGGCCGGACGTGGATTGGCGAAGGAAGCAAGATCGACAATTTGGTGCAGATTGCCCATAACGTCGTCATTGGCAAACACAGCGTCATTGTCTCCCAGGTAGGCATTTCCGGGAGCAGCAAAATTGGCAATTACGTCACCCTGGCAGGCCAGGTCGGCGTGGTCGGGCACATCGAGATTGGCGATCAGGCCATCGTTGCAGCCCAGAGCGGCGTGAGCAAGAGCGTCCCTCCCAAACAGATGGTCTGGGGGTCTCCCGCCATCCCCATCCGGGAGGGGAAAGAGCGCATTGCCTACATCAGCCGCCTTCCCAAGTTGGTGGAACGCGTCAAGCGGCTCGAAGAGAAGCTGGTCGGGTAGGGGGCGTCACTCCGCCGTCACTTCGCGGGCGAAAATATTGATCTGACCGTTGGGTTCACGGCGCACATTCGTGATCTCAAAAGGTCGCTGCTCGTCCCGCGAAAACGTCGTGTTCTTCGCCGGCGCATAGCTTCCTGCCGGGTATTCGACGATCACGCGCGGCGGAGGCGAGTTGGTGACGGTGGCCAGCGCGTTCCCCAAGGAGCTGTTGGAACGCAGCACGGCGCGGTTATCGGCGCTCAGAGATACCAGGAAGTTGCCGCGCAGGTAGAGCCGCTCGCCGCCAGTGCCGCGGTCGGCCAGTTCGCTGGCATCGGAGAGGGAGACGAGCCGTCCCCGGGGCATTTTGCCGGGAGCGTAGGTGCGCCATGTCCCGCCGCTTGTCGAGCCGGGGGCCGGGGTCGGGGCGGAGACGAGGAAAGGCTGAAGCGCGACTTTGGGCGTGGGGGTAGGCGCGGGAGTGGTGGCGGCAACCCGCTCAGGTGTGGCGGTTGCGATCGGGGCTGCGGACGGTTTGGGTGTCGCGAGAGCCACTGCGGGGGTGGCAATCGGCGTGGGGGTTGCCGAAGGAACCGGGGGAGGGGTGGCGTTGGCCACTACAGGCGCAGGGGTTTTTGACGGCGAGGCGCTCGGGGTGGGACTGGAGAGGGGCGGATCAAGCTGCACGATGGTGGTCGGCCCAACAGGCTGCGCCACTTGGACGCCAGGAGTGGCCCCGGCCGTGACAGGCGCGGCGCCGCTGTGCTTGCGGGTGTACTCGGCGAAAGTTCTCAGGGCGTCATCGTAGAGTTGCCCCCGCACAATCGGGAGACCCGCTGCTGGATTCAATCCTGGGGGCGGTTCCAGGCTGAAGCTGCCGCTGCCTTGTTTGAGAGCGTAGGAGCCGTAGAGCAGCGGGACGACGGTAAATTGCAGGCGACCGTCGGACGTGCGTGCAACGTGGATGACGGCGGAGAGGTCGAGCGATTTTTCGAGCTTGATGTCGAGCCCGGTGCGGAGCATCTGCTCGACCACCGGCAGGGTCTGCGGGGTGGCGGGGTAGATGTGTTCAATGACCACCTGCGGGTTTTCGGCTGCCTGGGCCAGCGCGACCAGGCCGACCCCGATGAAGTCGCTATTCTTGAGCTCGTAGGAACTCAAGATGCTGTAGCGGCCCGTGATGTAGGGGACGAGATTTTTGGTGTTTTGGTAATTGTTGATGTAATCCCGCAGCAGCTCCTGGTTTTTGCGTTCCAGGTCGAAATTGGTCATGCTGCCGTAGGTCTCAAACGCCTTTTGGGGGTTGAGAAACACGCCGGGAGGCGCGGAGGTGAGCACGAAGCGCTTGGGCGGCTCCAGCTTGTGCAGCACGTCTTTGAGGATGTGGTAGCTGTCGGGCTTCTCGGGATGGCCAAAGATGTAGTAAGTGCCCAGCCAGCAAGTCAGCGCGACCCCGATGAGCAGGATGATGCCGACGGTCCAGAGAAAGAGATTGTCCTTCTCCGGCGGGTCGGGGACGGTGCGAAATTCGCGTCTAAAAAGATCCTCATTCATGACAGGCGGGCGCAAAGCTGGAAGAGGCGGTGATCATTTTGACTGGCGCGAAAATAGCCACTTCAAGGAGCGAAGTCAAACCACCCTCCTGCAAGTTATCCGCAGATTGTGGGAAAAATGGAGGGGAAATCCGCAGATTTCCGCAGATTTTTTTGAGAGGAATCCGCTATTTGTTCCATAGAATGTCAAAGTTTGACATTCCAGGCGTTGTGAAGCAAATTCCACGTAATGAATGTTTCTTTGACTGACCCGATGGAAAAGTTTGTCCGGCAGAAAGTGGCACTCGGCGATTATGGAAACGCGAGCGAAGTGGTTCGTGAAGCGTTACGCCTGCTCAGGCAGCGCGATGAGGTCTGGAAGGCCGAAGTGCGCGGTAAAATCAAACAAGGGATGGATTCGATCCGCGCTGGCCGCTCCATTCCATCTGAAGAGGTCAAAACGCAAATGGGCGCGTTCAAGCAGAAGTGGAAGAAGAATCGTGCCCCTCGATGAAAGGCTACGACCTGTCGCCCGAGGCGGTCGCCGACCTACAGGAAATCTGGGTTTATATCGCCCGCAATCACGTTGCCGCCGCCGACAAACTTGAAGCGGATATTTTTAAGGCGTGCGAGATGCTTGCTGAGAATCCGAGTCTTGGCCACAAGCGGCCGGAGCTAACAGATGAGCCCGTTCTCTTCTGGCCGGTAAGGAGGCAATATTTGGTGATCTACCAACATGAGACGCAGCCGCTGAAAATTGTACGCATCCTTCACGGTGCCCGCGATGCGGAGTCGATGGTCTAAAACAGCGTGATCTCTCCTTTCTTCTTTTCCGGAAATCTGCGTTAATCTGCGAAATCTGCGGATACTCTGTTCCGCTTCTTATCCATGAGTCGCATCCAACTTTTATCTGAAGAGGTCGCCAGCCAGGTGGCGGCGGGCGAAGTGGTGGAGCGGCCCGCCTCGGTGGTGAAGGAGTTGGTGGAAAACGCGCTCGACGCCGGGGCGCGGCGGATCGAGGTGATGATGCGCCGGGGCGGCATTTCGCTGATCCGGGTGGTCGATGACGGCTGCGGGATGGACCGCGACGACGCGCTGCTTTGCCTGGAACGCCACGCCACGAGCAAAATCCGGACCGGCGCGGATCTGGCGGCCATCCACACGCTCGGCTTCCGGGGCGAGGCGCTGCCGAGCATCGCGAGCGTGGCGCGGTTCCGGCTCTCCACGCGCGAGCGCGACGCGGTGGCGGGAACGGAGATCATGGTCACGGGCGGCAAGATCGACTACGTGCGCGACGGCGGGGATGCCCCCGGAACGCAGATCGAGGTGCGCTCGCTGTTTTTCAATTTGCCCGCCCGCCGTAAATTTTTGCGCACGGAAAACACGGAGGCCAGCCACGTGGAGCACCAGCTCCGATTGCAGGCGCTGGGCCACCCGGAGGTCGGCTTTGTGTTGCTGACGGACGACCGGACGGTGTTCCAGCTTCCGCCCGCGGCCCATCTGCGCGACCGCATCCGCGACCTCAACGGGCGCGAGTTGGCGGAGGAATTGCTGGAGGTGCCCGAGATCGCGTTCCAGGGGATCTCGATTCGCGGGTTCATCGGCAAACCGGGCGTGAGCCGCTCTTCGCGCGCGCAGCAGATCGTCTTTGTCAACGGCCGCCCGGTGGAGAACGCGACCCTCAATCACGGGCTGCGCGAGGGGTATCACACGGCGCTCATGAAGGGGCAATACCCCGTCACATTCCTCTTTTTGGAGATGGACCCCGCGGCGGTGGACGTCAACGTGCACCCCGCCAAGCGCGAGGTCCGTTTTCGCGAGCCTTCCGCCGTGCGCGAGGCTTTGGTGGAGGCCGTGCAGCGGACGCTGGAGAGCGACCGCGCCCAATGGAGCGCGGCGTTTGCCGCGCCGCCGTCCCGCCCCGAGGAGCCTGTTTCCCAGCCGCTTTCGCTGCCGGGCATGGCGGCATTTCACGCGCCGCAGGAACCGCTCTTGCCGGTAGCGTTGACGCAAAAATTCCAGGAGCCGTATGCCTCGCTGGCATTGCCGGGAGATTTGGAAGAGACTTTGCGGCAGCCGCCAGCGGTGATCGCGCCGCAACCGCCCGCTCCCGTCGGGGCCGTGCCGCAGGAGCCCGCGCCGAAACAGCATTTCCGGGTGTTGGGGGTGTTGGGAAAACTTTATGTGGTGATGGAAAACGCGGGCGGCCTGGTGTTGGTGGACCAGCACGCGGCGCACGAACGCATCCTCTTTGAGGAGATGCGCCGCCGCATGGAAGACATCGGCGTGCCCAGCCAGCGCTTGCTCATGCCGCTGACGCTCCAACTCGGGCCGCGCGACAGCGACTGGGTGGAGCAGAATCTGGAGACGCTCCAGAAAATGGGGATCGGCGTCGAGGGGTTCGGTTCGGGAACGTGGAAGCTCGACAGCATCCCGCAATTTGTCCGCGCCGAAGAGCCGCAGCAGTTGCTCCACGATATTATCGACGAACTTCGCGAGGTCAGCTCCCAAAGCTCCAAGCTGCGGCTGGGCGAGGATGTGATCGCGAAGACGGTTTGCCGTCACGCGGTCAAAGCCAACGACACGCTTCGCGAACCGGAGTTGATTCGCCTGATGGAAGACCTGCTCCAGTGCGATCTGCCCTACTGCTGCCCGCACGGCCGGCCGACGATGATCCAGATCTCCTATCTGGAGCTGGAAAAGAAATTCGGTCGCAAGGCCTAGTTGGGGGGCGGGCTCGGAACAGATGCCTGTCATCCCGAGCGCAGCGAGGGACCCCGCAAGCTACTCCAAGCCCTGCACACAGTAGAAATCACGCACTGGGATTATTGAGAGTTCCCTCGCTGCGCTCGGGATGACACGCGTTGAGGAGTCTTGAATTTAAAATCGTGTGAAAATCGAGCCTCCTTCGTTCAGGGAAAGGCTCACTCGCGCAACGTGCCGTGGCCCGATTGTTGAATTTTACCGGCGGGTTATTCTGGCCGCCCATGAATTTCGAGAAAATTTTAATCATTGATGATGAACCCACGGGGCGCAGGATGCTCGAATCACATTTGCGTTCGCAGCAGTTCTCGGTTTCCTGCGCCGGTACTCTGGCCGACGCCGACCGGTTGATGAAGCAGGAATTTTTCGATCTGCTCCTGGTCGATCTCGACCTCCCGGATGGCGACGGGTGCACCCTGATCGAGCAGGCAGCCCGCATGGATTTCCCGCCGAGTTGCCTGGTTCTGAGCGGCAACGGCACCGGGGAATCGGTGATCCGCTGCCTGCGGGCCGGAGCATTCGATTACCTCACGAAACCGTATTCCCTGGATATTCTCAAATCGACCATGGAACGCGCGGCCGCCCAGCGGCACGACCAGCATGTTCGGCGCTATCTCGAAGGCGAACTGTGTTGTGCGCGGGAGGTGATCGGCGATTCCCCCGGCATCCGGCATCTCCGCTTGTTGGTGG
>JBAXCI010000132.1:0-5502 GCA_037141555.1 Verrucomicrobiota bacterium
ACGCGATCAACATGATCGCCGCAGGCAACGCCGTCGTCTACAACACCCACCCGAGCGCCGCCAAGTGCGCCGCAGTCGCGATTCGCGCCTACAACGAGGCGATCTACAAAGAGACCGGCATCTCCGATATGCTGACCACCGTCATCAAACCGACGCTGGAAACCTTCGACCAGATGGTCAAGCACCCCAAGGTGGCGCTCCTCTGCGTCACCGGCGGCCCCGCCGTCGTCAAGGCGGCAATGGCCAGCGGCAAGCGCGCCGTTTGTGCCGGTCCCGGTAATCCGCCCGTGGTGGTGGATGAAACTGCGGATCTTGCAAACGCGGCCAGTTCAATCATCCAGGGCGCTTCTTTCGACAACAACCTGCTC
Organism: Verrucomicrobiota bacterium; assembly: GCA_037141555.1. Classification (GTDB taxonomy): domain Bacteria; phylum Verrucomicrobiota; class Verrucomicrobiia; order Chthoniobacterales; family Chthoniobacteraceae; genus UBA695. The sequence goes on from JBAXCI010000132.1 coordinate 369, forward strand.
TGCATCGGCGAGAAGCAAGTCTTCGTCGTCGCCTCCGTGGCCGACAAGTTCATCGAAGAGATGCGCAAGGCGGGCGCGGTGCAGTTGACCCCCGCGCAGATCGAAGCCCTGACAAAGGCTGCTTTCACCGTGACGCCCGGCCAGGGCGGCGGTTGCGCTCACGCTCACGCACACAAAGATTTCATCGGCAAGAACGCCTCGGTGCTCGCCAAAGCGGTTGGCCTGGATCTGCCGGATTCCGTGATGCTCCTCTTCGGCGAGACCACCGAAGAACACCTCTTCGTACAAGAGGAGCAGATGATGCCCTTCCTGCCGATCGTGCGCGTTCCCAATGCCGACGCAGCAATCGCGGCGGCCATCCGCACCGAGCACGGCTACCGGCACACCGGCATCATGCACTCGCAGAACATTCGCAACCTGACCAAGATGGCGCAGGAGATCGACACCACGCTCTTCATCAAGAACGGCCCGTCGATGACCGGCCTCGGCTTGGGCGGCGAAGGATTCCTCAGCTTCAGCATCGCCACGCCGACCGGCGAAGGCGTGACGACCCCGATGACCTTCACCCGCTCGCGCCGGTGCGTCATGGTCGAGAGCCTGAACATGTTCTAAACCCGCCATGCGCACCGCGATCATCCACGGCTTTGTTACCGCCACCGTAAAGCACAAAAGCTTTGCGGGGCAGGGGCTCTTGATAGCGGTGCCCGAAAGCCCCGACGTGGCGCCTCAAATCGTCGTCGATTCGATGGGCTCGGGCCTCGGCGCTCGCGTCATCATCTCCAGCGACGGCAGCGAAGCGCGGCAGATGCTCGACGATCCATCGAGCCCCGCCCGCTGGGCCGTCTGCGGCATCATCGATCCGAAACCCGCCCTATAAAACGCACCATGAACCAATCTGGAACTCAGGAACTCAGGAAAAATACAGAAGACTCTGTAGCGTCCTCTTTCTGCCTTCCTCCTGAGTTCCTGAGTTCCAGATTTTCCGCGCATCTTTTTATATGAGAATCGGAACCGTCATAGGCCGGGTCACGCTCTCGGTCAAAAACGACAAATACTTTGGCGAACGGCTGCTCTTAACGCTCCCGTGGAATCGCGGAACGCTTGAGGGCAAGGACACCTTTGATCCCTCCATCGTGGTCTTCGATCAACTCGGCGCGGGCGCGGGCGACCGCATTGCGATCAGCGAAGGCGCCGAAGCAGCCTGCCCCTTCCAAAAACCCACCCCGGTCGACGCCTATTGCGCGGCCCTCCTCGACGAAATTTCCTACACTCCATAAACCATGAAACTATTCGCTCAAAAAGAAGCTGAAGCGTTCGTCAAAACCGGCGCGAAAGAATTCCGGTACAACCGCGACATCCGCCTGACTCCCGGCGCGAAGGACATCTTCACCGAAGCCGGCGTGAAGCTCGTTTTTGACGAGGGCGCTGCGGCTCCTGCTGCTGGCGCACCGGCTGCGTGCGCAGCAAACGCCGTTTCCTGCGGCACGGGCGACGACGAGAAGCTCTGGAACTCGCCCGAAGCGCAGTCGCTCAAGCAGCAAGTCTGCGAGATGGGCCACCGCATGTGGCTGCGCGAATACTGCGACGGCAACGGCGGCAACATCTCCTGCCGTCTCGGCAACGACCGTTACATCTGCACGCCGACCGGCGTCAGCAAAGGGTTCATGAAACCCGAGATGCTCTGCATGGTCGACGGCAACGGCAAGCAGCTTGCCGGAACCTGGAAGCGCACCAGCGAATTTCTCAGCCACGCGGCGATCTACAAGAGCACGCCCGAGGCGTTCTCCGTCGCCCACGCTCACCCGTGCTACGCAGGCGCATTCGCCATCAAAGGCATGCAGCCGCCGCCCCGTTTGATCCCGGAACTGGAAGTGTTCGTCGGCACCGTTGCCTACGCTCCTTACATGACTCCCGGCAGCCCGGAAATGGCCGACGAAATCTTCAAGCGCGCCCCGAAACACCAGTCGATCATCATGGGCAACCACGGCGTGATCACCTGGGGCAAGACCGTCGAAGACGCTTATTTCAAAATGGAGATCACCGACGCCTATTGCCGGACGATCATCCACGCGCAATCGCTGCCCGGCGGCACGTCCATCCCTGCCGAAGGCATGGGCGACCTCATGAAGATCAAGCAGAGCATCGGCCTCCCGGACGACCGCTACGACTTGAAGCCCGCGCAGCTCGCCGAGATCGACCCGTGGGCGGAAGTCTGCGGACAACACGGCTGTTCCTCGCCCGTCACTCCCTGGAGCCCGCAATCGAACGTCGAGGCGGCTCCTGCGGAAATGGAAGCGCTCGTCCAGAAGCTGACCGAAGAAATCATCAAAAACCTTTCCAAGTAATTTCTCCTATGAAAGTAGCTATCATCGGCGGTGGCGGACGCGTCGGGTCGTGTGCGGCATTTGCGCTGCAATGCTCGGGCGTGGTCAAAGAGATCGTCATGCTCGACGCCAACCAGGCGGCAGCGGAAGGCGAAGCCCTCGACCTGCTCCACGGCGCGGCGTTCTGCGCCGACCAGAATATTTACGCGGGCACCTATGCCGACTGCGCGAATGCGGACGTGATCTGCATCACCGCCGGTCTGCGCCGCAAACCGGACGAGTCCCGCCTGGACCTCATCAACCGCAACGTCAGCCTCTTCAACGGCATCCTCGCGAGCATCAAAGCCGCGGGATTAAAGCGCGAAGCGATCATCCTCGTCGTCTCCAACCCGGTGGACATCCTCACGCAACTCGCGGTGGAGCAACTCGGATTGCCCGTCAACCAAGTGATCGGTCTCGGCACCTTGCTCGACACCTCGCGTTTCTGCTCCTTGATCGCCAGCACGCTCAAGCTCGCCCCCTCGCAGGTGCGCGCCATGATCCTCGGTGAACACGGCGACACGATGGTTCCCATCTGGTCCTCGTCCACCGTGGACGGTTTCCCGCTGCTGAAATTCCCCGGCGTGACGCCCCAGTTTGCGACCCAAATTTTCGAGCGCACGCAGAAGAGCGGCGCGGAAGTGATCTCCCGCAAGGGGGGCGCGGGCTACGCAGTCGGCGTGGCCATTCGCGAAGTCATCGACACCATCGCACTCGATGGCCGCCGCATCCTGCCCGTTTCCAGCCATATCCAGGGCGCTTACGGCATCCGCGACATCTCCATCAGCGTGCCGACCGTCGTGGGCCGCTCGGGGGTGATCCAGCACGTCGAAGTGGAACTCTGGCCCAAGGAGTTGCAAGGTCTCCAAGCCTCCGCTCGGGCGCTGAAGGACACGCGCGCAAAAATCAAGTAGCGCACCGCCGAGTCCGGCGGAAACCGTGACCCTTGGAGTCATTTGCCGCACGCGTGCAGTCGATTTCCGGGCGCTTGCACTTTCGCGTTCCGCCCCTATGATGGCCTAACATGAAGCGCCTCACGCATTTTCTTTCGGTTTTGGTCCTGTTGTGGCTTTGCAGTCCAGACGCCACAGCGCAGCAGATTGTTCGCGCCTCGGGAGCCGTTTCCGTGGCGCTGCCGATGGCCGAGGCCGCCAATATCCTGCGCTCGGAACGCGGCATCGAACTCATCTTGCGGGCCGGTGGCGGAACCGGGATGGGGCTGGATGCACTGGGCGAGAGAACCTCAAACATCGCGCTCTGCAGCCGGGAATTGACCCCGGTTGACCGTGCAGATTATCCGGCAATCCAGTTTAACGAAATCCCGATCGGAGTCCAGGTCGTGTCCCTTGCGGTCTCGAGGGATGTTTGGATGGGAGGCGTTCATTCGCTGACCGCCAGCCAAGTCCGCGGGCTTTACGAGGGCAAAATTACGAATTGGCAGCAGGTGGGCGGTCCAAATACGCGGGTGAAGGTCTTTATGATCGAGCAGGGCCATGGTTCCTGGGAAGTTTTGGTGCAGTGGTTATACAAAGAAATCAAGAAAGCACCCGTATGGCGCGGCGCCAAAGTGAAGGAACTCCAAGAGACGCGCAACATGCTGGAGTTCACGCCGGGGGCGCTTGCCCTCATCCCGCCCGCGTTTGCCGATAATCAGAGCATTTTCCCGCTCGCCATCCAGGAAGATGATTCGTCCACTCCGGTCGAACCGACCTTGAGCAACATTCTTAAGCAAAAATATCCCCTGAGCCGGCCATTGGTGTTAGTGGTCGACGACAAACCGACCGGCGCTGTCAAAATTGTCGTCGACTTTATGACGAGCGAGCGTGGGCAGGCACTCATGAGGCAGTTTGGCTATGTAACCCTGGCGGAACTCCGGGCTGGGAAAGAGAAGCAATAGGGGAAAACCACGAAAACACTTGCCAATCGGCAAAATATACAGATACTTAATCCTCCTAAAAATACGAAATATGGCAATGACGAACGAACTTCAGGGCATCAAAATGCACGACAAAGACACTGGCAGCGCAGACGTGCAAATCGCCCTCCTTACCGCGCGGATTCAGCAACTCACCGAACATCTCAAGAGCCACGCGAAGGACCACGCATCGCGCCGCGGTCTCCTCATGATGGTGGCCAAACGCCGCAGCTTGCTGGATTACCTCAAGCGCACCGCCAGCGACCGTTATAAAGGTCTCCTCGAGAAGCTCAATCTCCGCAAGTAAAACAGTTTCCGGTTGACTCCCGGACCGGGTTTCGGTCCGGGGGTTTTCCTTTTCGGGTGTGTGCATTTCACGCACCCTTTCCAAAACAAAATCCCGTTCGGGTAGGAATGCCCGTCGGAAATCACAAAACACGCGCAGCGCCCGGGAGCGTTGCCGGAGCATAAAACCAAGAACTATGAATTACGAAGTAAGAGACAGGCACTCTGCCCGTTGCGTACTTCCTACTTCATAAGTCCTGGTTTCTCCAACTCCGGTGATGGTTCGGCGGTGCTGCATCTCTTAAGTATGCATCATACGATCTCCATTGAGGTGGGCCCTTCGCCCATCGTTATTGAAACTGGCAAACTCGCCAAACTCGCCGACGGCTCCGTTACGGTCCGTAGTGGCGACACCATCATGCTCGTCACCGCCGTCTCCGCCACTTCCTTGAAAGAAGGCCAGGACTGGTTCCCTCTCACGGTGGACTACCGCGAAAAAGCCGCGGCAGTGGGCAAAATCCCCGGCGGTTACTTCAAGCGCGAAGGCCGTCCTTCCGAGAAGGAAATCCTC
>JBAXCI010000133.1:0-5489 GCA_037141555.1 Verrucomicrobiota bacterium
GCGGTGACGCCCGCTGGGAGCTGGATGTCTTTGACGTGGAGGGAGTCGCCGACCTTCATCGCGGAAATGTCCACGTTGATGACTTCGGGCAGGTCCTGAGGCAAGCAGGAGATGGTGATCGCGCGAGCAAGCTGCTCCAGGATGCCTCCGAAGCTCTTGACGCCCACCGCTTCGCCCACGGGCTCGACGGGGATGCTGGACTCGATTTCTTCGTTCGCCGAGACGCCGTGGAAGTCGACGTGCAACACGGCCTGGGTAACCGGGTGATGCTGGACTTCCTGGATGATCGCCAGGCGGTTGGCGCCACCGGCGATTTCGAGATCGACGAGCAGATGCTCACCCACGGCGTGGGAGAGGAGCGTGTCGATGTCGCGCGCGCCTACCTGGAGGGAGACGGGCGTTTCGTTGTGGGCGTAGATTACTGCCGGGACAAAACCCTGGCCTTTGATTTTTTTAACCGCCGTGCGACCCACTTCGGAGCGGATCTGAGCGGCGAGCTTCACTTGTTTTGCCATAGCTTACTTGTTTCCTTTGAGTTCAAATAGCGAACTGACGGATTCGTCGTTGTGAATCCGCTTAATCCCTTCGCCGAGGAGTTCCGCGATGCAGAGAACGGTGAGAGGCACGCCTTCGCACGTCCGCACCGGCACGCTGTTGGTGGTGATGATTTCGATGATCTCCGATTTCTTGAACCGGTCGATCGCCAAATCCGACAACACTGCGTGAGAGACGGCTGCGTAGATGTTCTTCGCCCCGTGCTTTTTCAAAATGACAGCCGCGCTGGTGAGGGTCCCGGCGGTTTCGGTAAGGTCGTCCACGATGATTACGTCCTTGTCCGCGACGTCGCCGATGACGTTAAGGTGCTCAATTTCCGTCGCGCTCTTGCGCTTTTTGGCGACGATGGCGAGCCCGGCTCCGAGCGCTTGGGCGTAGTGGCCCGCGTTTTTCACGCCGCCCACGTCGGGCGAAACGACCACGAGGTTCGCGATGTTCTTTTGTGCGATATAGCGGTGGATGACGGGGAGCGCTTGCAGGTGGTCTACCGGGATGTCGAAGAACCCGGCGACTTGCTGCGCGTGGAGGTCCATCGTGAGCACGCGGTCCACCCCGGCGGCGGTCAGAAGATTGGCGATGAGCTTGGCGGTGATCGGCACGCGCGGCTGGTCTTTGCGGTCCTGCCGTGCATAGCCGAAGAATGGGATCACGGCGGTGATCCGCGCGGCGCTGGCCCGGCGGGCGGCGTCGACCATGATGAGAAGCTCCATCAGGTTCTGGTTGGTCGGCGGGCTCGTCGGCTGGACGAGGAAGACGTCGCGGCCCCGCACGTTCTCATTGAATTTGACGAAGGTTTCCCCGTCCGGAAATGAGTCCACAGTGGCGTCCCCGAGCGGAACTCCCACATATTGAGCAATACGTCGGGCGAGTTCACGGTGGGCGGAACCACTAAAAATTTTCATTTCTGAGCAATGGGACATCATCGGGCTTATTTTGACGAAAGGAGGGAGACTCTATGATGATGGAAAATAATATCAATCGGAAACTTCAGAGAACCGCGCCCAGGGTCGCCGGTTGGCGCTTTTTCCATTGAATCGGCGAAGCCCGGACCCGGGAAAATCGCGCAAATGACACTCTATTTCGAACGGGGCTTCCGGAACGGACGCATCCAAAAAACGGCTTTTGTAAGTCGTTGATTTTCAGCGACATCAGGAAATCCACTACCCCTCCAACCGAGTTAAAACGGCTTGCCTGCCCCCCGAAACTTTCCTTTGCTTGGCACCGCGCGATTTGCATCGCACAAACAGAAACAAACCAAACAAAACCACATCATGAAAAAACTCACACTTAGCGCTTTGGCGGTGCTTGCGGTAGCGGGGACGTCGTTTGCGGGCCCCACCGTAGTCACCTCAAAGGAATTCAAGCAACCGTGCGTTACGCCTTGCTTTAGGGATCAAGAGTTCCAGTTGGACCTCTTTTATTCCTACAACGACGCGGCGCACCAAGGCAACTCGACGGCCAGCGAGAGCTTCCGGTCTGCTCCTGTAGCAACGCCGGTTGCCCCGGGGCTATTGCCCGGCTCCACAGCCCTCCTCAACGATCTAACCATCATCCCTCCGGGGAGCACGGTAATCCGTTCCGGAGATGCCACCGTTAAAGCACCTCAGTATTTTAACGACGGCAGTGGCGGGGGTGTCGGCATGAACTACTTCTTCGCCCGCTACTTCGGTATCGGCGTGGAAGGCAACTGGTGGGACGGCTGCCGGGGCGGCTTCAACGGAACTGCCAGCGCGACGGATCTGGTGATCCCTTCGGCTGGAACTGCCGCTGACGTCGCGGCTGCGGCTCGCGCCGCGGGCGCAAATGCGGTAGCCAACGCCGACGGGACGGTGACGATCCGACGCTCCAGAAGCTTCGGAAGCAACAATAAGACCGCGGCTCAACAAGTGACCGGGAGCCTGATCCTCCGCTATCCCTTCGAAGGCACAGTCTGCTGGGCGCCGTATATCTTCGGCGGCGGCGGCGGGATCTTCGATGGCAAGAGCACCGGGTTCGGCCACGTCGGTCTCGGCGCAGAATGGCGTGTGACCCCCTACATGGGCTTCTTCAGCGACTGGCGCTGGGAGTTCACGGGTGGCAACACCAGTGACAACGGGTTCCGTGATAGCTCCAGAATCTCGGATGTCCTTGGACGCAACATCACGATCGACAATAAAGGCCGGAACGACGTGAGCGTGACACGGGTCGGCGTTCGCTTCGTATTCTAACCCATCGTCGAACAAGTCAAACCACACGCCGGGGCTCTTCGGAGTCCCGGCGTTTTCATTGTGAGAAGACGCGCCTTCGCTGCGTGTCATCCCGAGCGCAGCGAGGGACCCCACAAGCTACTTCAAGCTCCACGCGCAGAAAAGGTCCACACTCTGGGTTATTTGGGAGGTCCCTCCCTGCGGTCGGGATGACACGCGTTGCAGAGTCCGTATGCCCTTGGCAACTGGCATTGCTGCCCCGCGAATCCTTGGTTCTTACAAATAGTAGTCGAAATCCTGCTCCCGGCTCATCCACCGGCGCACGCGGAAGAGGTGCACGGGTTTGGAATGCGGATCGAGCGCGACGAAGTTGCGGCTGCCGTGCCACAGGTAACGCTCGTCCCAGAGGAGGTCGTGGACCTGGTAGGTATCGTTCTCCATCCAGCCAAATTCCTCGATGGGAACGTGGATGAAGGCGTCCTGGCGGTTCCACGGATCGAGATTCACGACGACGAGGATGATGTTGTCGCGGGATTCCGTCATTTTTCCGTAGAAAAGGACGTTTTCGTTTTCCGCCTTGTAGAACCGGAGGTTGGAATAGCCGTGGAGAGCGCGGTTTTCGCGGCGAACGCGGTTCAGCCCCGTGAGAAACTCTTTGATATTCCCGGGCGCATTCCAATCGCGGCCCTTGAACTGGTATTTCTCGCTGTCGACGTATTCCTCTTTGCCGGGGAGCGCGGCGTTTTCGCACAACTCGAACCCGCTGTAGATGCCGTAGACGCTCGAGAGCGTGGCGGCGAGCGCGGCGCGGATCATGAAAGCGGGCCGCCCCCCCTGCTGGAGGTAGTAGGGCAGGATGTCCGGGGTGTTCGTGAACAGGTTGCCCCGGAAATAGTCGGCCATGGCCGTCTGGGTCAGTTCCGTAAAATATTCGGTGAGCTCGTGCTTGTTGTTGCGCCAGGTGAAATAGGTGTAGCTCTGGTGGAAGCCGACCTTGGCGAGCACTTTCATCATCTTGGGCCGGGTGAACGCTTCGGACAGGAAGATGGCGTCCGGGTATTTCGAGCGCACGTTGCCGATCAAATATTCCCAAAACGCCACCGGCTTGGTGTGCGGATTGTCCACTCGGAAGGTTTTCACGCCATGTTCGCACCAGAACAGGACGACGCTGGTCAGTTCCTCCCACAGCTCGCGCCAGTTTTCGTTCTGGTAGTCGAGCGGGTAGACGTCCTCATACTTTTTGGGCGGGTTTTCGGCGTATTTGATCGTGCCGTCGGGCCGCTTGAAGAACCACTCGGGATGCGCGGCGACATACGGGTGGTCGGGCGAACAGTTCAGCGCGAAATCCAGCGCGACTTCCATCCCGCGCTTGTGGATTTGCGCCACGAGCCAGTCGAAGTCCTTGAGCGTGCCGAGTTCCGGCGCCACGTCTTTGTGGCCTCCGCCGTTGGGGCATTTTTGATGGCGGTTGCCGATGGCATACGGCACCCCGGGTTCGTCCGGCGTGCATAAAACCGCGTTGTTTTTGCCTTTGCGATGGGTTTTGCCGATGGGGTGGATCGGCGGGAAATAGATCACGTCAAACCCCATCGCCTTCGCGTCATCCACGCGCTTCAAACAGTCGCGGAACGTGGAGCCTTTGTCCGCATGGCCTTCGGCGGAGCGCGGGAAAAATTCGTACCAGGCTGCAAATTACGCCCGGTCGCGGTTAACGCTCACCTGCAAATAAGGCAGATGCTCCGTGGAACGCGTGCGGTCGGACCAGGCGATGACGAGCCCCTCCAATTCGCTCCAGTGCGCGATGGCGTCCACTTGCGCGGGCTCGGAAGTTGCCAGCAACTCGGCGATTTCGCTGAGCCGTTTTTTGTCTTCGGGGAGCAGCGCCCGGTCTGCCGCCTGGCGCACAATGGCCGCCCCTTCGAGGGTTTCGCTCACGAGGGGAGTCACGCCGCCCTCGAATTTTTTGCGGAACTCGTGTTGCCAGGAGTGGAACGGATCGCCCCAGGCTTCGATGGTGTATTCGTAGGTCGCGTTCTCGAAAAGCGAACAGGTGGCGCTCCAACGGTCGTTGATGAGCGCTGCCATCGGCGTCTCATTCCAGGCTACATCACCGAGCTTGCGCCATTTCAGGAGCGCGCAGACGTGGTCGTGCCCGTCTTTGAATACGTCGGCTTCGACGACCAGATCGTCCCCGGCGACCCGTTTGAGAGGATAACGGCCGCAATCGACCAGCGGCGTGAGATTTTCGATAACAACAGTGGACTGTTTCGGGATCATAGATGCAATTCCGGCAATCGTGGATGGCCGCCAGTGTCGCGCCTCCCCGGCGGTCAATGCAAACCAAAAGCAATCCGGGAACCCCCTAAATCCTGAAACAGAGGAGGAGTTGTCCGCTTATTCAGAAGAAAACACGGCGAAAACTATTTACTCACGCAAAGCCGCAAAGCCGCAAAAGAGAAGAGATACCTTTTCTTGCCTTTCCTTTGCGCCTTTGCGGCTTTGCGTGAGAATAAAAAATCCCCGCTTTGTTATCCAATCTGGCGTTCGGGATGACTCCGCAATACCAGCAGCGCGCCCGCGAGCGAAAGCGCGGCGCTGTAGCCGAATGCCGCGGGGATGCCCACCGCCGTCCAAAGCAGCCCGACGATGAAACTCGATAGCATGTCGCCCACCCCGTTTACGGTGGCCAAAACGCCGAATGCCATGCCGTGGTGTTCCTCGCCGACCAGTTCCGCGCAGAGGGAGTCC
>JBAXCI010000134.1:0-5476 GCA_037141555.1 Verrucomicrobiota bacterium
AAGCGGACCCGGTCTATGAGGTGCCGCAGTGGGATCCGAAGCAGAATGGTGATTTCGATGCTTACTTCAACACCAAGGCGCTCCCGCAGGTCCGCGAACTGCTTAGCAACTACGGCCCCATCGCCGTGGTCTGGTTCGACACGCCGCTCGGGGTCATGAACGCCGAGCGCGCCGCCAAGTTGCAATCTCTGGTGCGCACACTGCAGCCCGACGCCCTCGTCAGCGGTCGCCTAAGCCGGGATTTCAAAAGCGACTACGATTCCTCCGGCGACAACGAGATTCCCGACCTTTCCCGCGCCGGCGCGTGGGAGACGCCCGCCACGCTCAACGACACCTGGGGCTACAAGAAGCACGATCACCATTGGAAGTCGTCCGACAATGTCGTCTTCAAGCTCGTGGACATTGTCAGCAAGGGCGGCAACTATCTGCTCAACATCGGTCCCGACGGCGCGGGCGTCGTTCCGCAGCCGAGTCAGGACACGTTACGCGGGGTGGGCCGCTGGCTGAAAATCAATGGCGAGGCGATCTATGGCGCCGGTCGCACGCCCTTCGGCGGGGAATTTGGCGTGGCCGGAAAGGCTCAGCCGGAGGAGAAGAGCCGGGTGGAGCCGCAATGGCGCTGCGAAGCCTGCGGCGCGAACCAGAAACGTCCGTCCACCTTCGAGCCGCTGACCCATTGGCGCTGCACCACCCAGCCGGGCAAGCTGTTCATCCACATTTTTGACTGGCCCGAAAATGGCAGGTTCCAGTTGCCGGCGGTGAAAGACAATGTTGTGAAAGCCTATTTGCTCGCTGACCCGAAACGCACGGCGTTGAAGGTGACGCAGACGGAAGCCGGCGTCTCCATCGCGCTGCCGGCCAAGGCCCCGGATCCCATCGCGTCGGTGCTCTGCCTGGAAACGAAATGATAAATCCCATTCTTGCAATTCTTGCTGCCCTGCTGCTGGCGCCGCTTACTTTGACTGCGCAAGCCGGGCCGCCCGAGGGGCGGGCGCCGGCGCGCGAGGCATTGATGCCTACGGCTGCCGAGCGCGACGCGAGGCTTGGCTGGTGGCGCGAGGCGCGGTTCGGGATGTTTGTCCATTGGGGGGTTTACTCCAGTTTGAGCGGCACGTGGAATGGCCGGGCCTATGGCGGTTATGGCGAACATATCCAGCGCATGGCTAAGATTCCCATCCCGGTTTATCGCAAGGAAGTCGCCGGCAAGTTTAATCCCGTGGACTTCAATGCCGACGAATGGATTCGCCAGGCGAAGGAAGCCGGAATGGGCTACTTCATTATCACCGCCAAACACCACGACGGTTTTGCGATGTATGATTCGAGTGTCAGCGATTATAACATCGTCCAGGCGACGCCGTTTGCTCGCGACCCGATGAAGGAGTTGCGCGCGGCGTGCAAGAAATACGGGCTTAAATTTGGGTTCTATTACTCCCATGCCTTTGATTGGGGCGAAGCGAACGGGCCCGGTAATGACTGGGATTACGAGAATCCCGGAGGTGACCGCCTGCTACACGGCAAGAATTGGTGGGAGAAGTATCCGGAGTTTCTGCCGAAGGCGCGGAAATATGTGGACGGGAAATCCATTCCGCAGATTCTCGAACTCATCCGCAACTATGACCCGGACATCCTTTGGTTTGATACGCCGCACAAGTTGCCCGACGAAGAAAATCGCCGTATCCTGGCGGCGGTGCGTCAGGCCAAACCCGGCCTGGTGGTGAACGGGCGTTTGGTTTCCGGCCTGGGAGATTACGACAGCACCTGCGATCGTCCGGCGGAATTTCCACCGCATGACGGCGATTGGGAGGGCATCCCCACCACCAATGAATCCTACGGTTATAACCGGAACGACCGTTCCCACAAACCCGCATCCCATTTCATCCGCTTGATCGCCAAATCGGCGGCCCGTGGCGGCAACGAGCTCATGAACATCGGCCCGATGGGCGATGGGCGCATTGACGGGGCGGATGTCAAAATTCTCACCGGCATCAGCCAATGGTGGAAGGTCAACGGCGAATCCATTCGCGGCACAACCCGCACGCCGCTTGCCGTGCAGGCGTGGGGCGAATCCACGCGCAAAGGCAATACGCTCTATCTTCATGTTTTTGACTGGCCAAACGATGGCCGGCTGGTCGTGGGCGGTTTGCAGGGTGAAGTGCAACGGGCTTATCTCCTCGCCCGGCCTGGGCAGCTGCTCAAGGTTTCCCGCGCCGGCATGGACGTGGCGGTTGAGATTCCCCCGGCTGCCCCGGACCCCGCGGATTCCATCATTGTGCTGGAGTGCGCCGGCGAGCCGCGCGGAGATGCGGTGCGATTGATTGCGGCGAATGTTGGCACGAATATCCTGCGTGCCTTCGACGCGAAACTCGTCGGCAAGCTGCGCTTCGGTTCGGGTAAGCAGAGCGACGACACCGCTCAGAACTGGACGACCACCAAAGACGCGGTGATTTGGCCGGTGCGCTTGAACCAAAAGGCGGCGTTCGAGATGACCCTACAGTATGACGGTTCGGCGACCAGTAAATCAAAGCGCCTGATGGAGGGCGATGCTGGCAGGGAAATCGCACCGGCTCGTGACGGCGCCGGCGGCAAATACGTCATTCAGGTTGCCGGCAAGGAATTTTTCGGCACGGTGCGTCAGGGCGGCCGGGTTGTGGAAAACTTCGGCGAAGTGACATTGCCTGCCGGTAATTTTGAGATTCGGGTGGTTGCCTGCGAAATCAGCGGACAGGAACTGTTTAGCCTGCGCAACCTGATGCTGACTCCGCTCATGAGGGGCCGATGATTGAAAGTGTTCGGGAATTGAAAGTAGCCACCATGCAACCCACCCTCATCCTCATCGCCCTGTTGCTGGCTGCGTTACCCGCGGAGACCGCTTCCTTGCCCATTCCGTCGGCAAGCTTCACTCAGATTCGTGTCATCTCCTCCGCGCCACCCATCCGCACCGCTGCTGAGAATCTCCGCGACTTCCTAAAGGCAAGAGGCGTTGACATTCCGATGGTGACGGCCGCTGGCACCAACGAAACTCCTGTTGCCGGAATGATTCTCCTTGGCACCACGGTAGAAACGCCGCTGCTAAGACGTTGGGCGAAGGCAGGTCGCTTGGGCGTCACTGCTTCAGAGAAGGTGGACGATTACGAGATCGCGATGCTGGACGGCTGCCTTGTGCTGAATGGCGCGAACGCGCGCGCGGTGCTTTACGCCGCGTTTGAGCTCGAGGACGTCATCGCCCAGCACGGCGGTGTGCCGGAGAATTTCGTGAGCCGTGCGAAGCCGACCCTCGATCACCGTCTGCTCCATCCTCGCGCCGTGCACGGCGACTTTCATGGCTATCGGCAGAACGACTTTGAATTCATCGCTCGCTGCGGCGGGAACGTCGCGCATCTGACGCACGACTGGATGCGGGAGAAGACCCTGTTCAGCTTTGTCCCCTCCACGGTATTCCCGAAAGCCGCGGACGCGAAGGTGCTGGAGCGCAATCGCGCTTACTTGAAGAAATATCTCGACTGGTGCCAACTCTACGGCCTGAGCGGGGCGATGTGGCTCTGCGAACTGCCCTGCCAGGGCGGCCCGTGGACCCCCGAGCCGGTGCGGAAGGCGTTTCTCGATCATTTCCCGGCCGATTGCCTCTCAGACACAGGAACTTATCAAGGGAAGCTGCCGTGCCTCGCCCATCCGCAGGTCGAGCAGGAGTATCGACGCATGATGCGGCAGTTCCTCGCGGACTTTCCCGGCGTCTCGATGTTTTTGATTTTCACCGGCGACTCCAATGGCGAACTCTGCGATCCCCGCACCTGCCCGCGCCACCAAGGCGTCAGCAAGCTGACGCAATACAACCGTCTGCTCGCGCTGATGGCCGAGGAGGGGCGCAAGGTTCGGCCGGATTTCCAAGTGTTCTCCGTGGCCTGGAGTTGGAAGTTCCGCGGTGACGCCGTCTACTTTCCGCAGCAAGCCGCATTGCCCGTCGGTGCGGGCCTCACCATGCCGCCCGATGGCGAGGCGTGGTCCTTCGATCGCAAGACGACCGACATGCTCGTCAAAGCCCGCGAGCTGACGTTGGAGAAAAAGCAGACCTTCCTCGGCTACGACATCTTCCTCTGGGGCGACGACACCGTGTTCGGCAACATAAAGGAGAGCAAGCTGCCGCTCGGCCTTGGCGTCACCAAGCTCTACGACTTCCCGCTCGGCATCGCGGCCAAGCTCCAGCGCTGGCAGCAGCTTGGCGCGGATGGTTTTTTCGACCAGTGGGGCACGATGGCGGAATACGTCCCGTGCAACGGTGTCGCCCTGCGCGCGCTGACCTTCCACCCGGAGCTGCAAAACGCGGAAATGCTGGATCGCTGGGCGCAAGACCTCGCGTCTCGGCGCTTCGGCAACGCAGCCGCACCGCACGTGCTCGCGGCATGGAAGGAGATCGAGGCGGCGCAGCAGATTCAGTCCGATCACACCTATTTCTGGCATCACCTGCGCCCGGCCTGGTCCAAGCCCGTGTTGCAATGTCCGTTGACTCTGGAAGCCCTGCAGGCCGCCGAGTTCACCCACAACGGCCGCTCCAGCGCCGAGCCATCGAAGCGATTCGGATCGCGCGACTACTCGCCGTATCGGGACGATGTGACCAGCGCCCGAAACCTCGCGCCCGCCCTGCGCGAGGTCGCCGGGCACTTCGGCAAAGCCCTCGCCCATCTCGAAGCCGTGTTGCCGCAGGTGCGCGATGACGCCCGCTCAACTCTCGACCACTGGTATCAGCCCGAGCCCGGTGCCGCAACCCGTCTGACACCGCGTCAAGCGCTCGACGAACAAATCATTGCCGTGCGGCTTCAGGAACAGTGCCAGCGCCGCATGAGCCGCTTTTTCGAAGCCTGGACTTTGGCCAAAACCCTGCCGCCCACCGGAACAGCCGAACACAAAGCTGCCATCGAAAGACTCGCAGCCCTCCGACAAGAGGATGAAGTGCACACGTCCACACCCAAAACCACGAAATGCCCATGAAACACACACTCCTCGCTTTCCTGTTGCTAGCGCCGCTGGCCGCGCTGTTCGGCGCTGATTCAAGTCTATCGGCCAAACCGCCCGTTCAAACCGCTCGCTTCTCTCCGGCGGCGGACTGGTTTCACGATGCGCGTTTGGGTGTCTTAATGCACTTCTACCCGGGTAACACAAATCAACTGGCGCTGGTCGATTCGTTCGATGTGACGGCCGTGGCCCGGCAGCTGAAGGAGATGGGTGCCGCCTATTTGATAATCACGCTGGGCCAGAACACCGGCTTCTATATTTCACCAAATTCGGTCTATGACCGGTTCCTCAAATGCGGGCCGGGTGAACGTTGTTCGCGCCGCGACCTGCCCCTCGACCTTTACCGTGCGTTGCAAGCCGAAGGCATCCGGCTGATGCTTTACCTGCCATGCCAGGCTCCGAATCGGGACGCCAGGGCACAATCGGCTTTCGGACTGCCAGTGGGCCAGCGCGACCAGCCCATCAACCA
>JBAXCI010000135.1:0-5411 GCA_037141555.1 Verrucomicrobiota bacterium
GGGACCCCGCAAGTTATTAGAAGCTCCGCACAAAGAGAAGGCCGCGCACTGGGGTTATTTGTGAGGTCCCTCACTGCGTTCGGGATGACAAGCACGTTGGCGACTCTTGCCCACGGCCTCGCTCTCCGCGCGCGGCGAATCCGTTATGCAAAATGACGCCGTCCCTCATTCCACGCGCGATGGTTGCCCTCTGCCTCATGGCGGTGGTGGCGGGTTGCTGCCAACCCCGCCTGCCGTGCATCTCCGGGCAGATGCGGCCGCACCCGATCTTTGTTGATCCCGAAGGTTTTTGCGCTCTGGAAGCGGAGATCGACTGCCTCAACCATCGCTTCGCCCCGTATGAAGCCGCGATGGATCGCTGCCCCTTTCCCAAGCGCGTTTGCCGAAGGCTCGTCAAAGTCGATAACGACCTGCAACACGTCAGCGCCGCGTTGATCAGCCGGGAGATTGCGCCGGAAAAAGTGCAGCGCGACGTGGACCGCATCGAGGCGGATTTAGCCTGGATCGCATCGCAAACTTCCATGACAGCGCCCCCGAACAAGTGCTGCAAAAGCCGCCGCGCAATGGGCGGCTCGCTCAATGCCCAACTTGCCGCGCAACGTAGCGTGGCTCCCAGCGGCCCGCAAAAGGCCGCGCGGGTAAGCCGCGGTGAATAGGCCGGGCCGGGCTCCTTCGAGCTGGCGCACGACGCAAACCGAGTCGGCATGGATGCCGAGCCCAACACTCATGCCATCCGCCGTCCACTGCGTGGGCATGCACCCGGTGAACGGCATCCGAATCCTTTTATAGGATGAGTACCGTTGTCTTAGCTGCAAATCTGGGCCACCTGAAAGCATTCCGCGTGGTTGAAACCCCCACCCGGGGCCGCAAACTGGACGTGATCGAAGAAATGGAATTCCCGGAGGCGCACGGGCATTTTATTGATAAAGTCACCGACATGGCGGGGCGATTTCCTGTGACCGCCGGGCCCGGCCCCGGAACCGCAATGGCACACGGCGAGGCGCTTTCCGCCGAACTGGAAACCCAGCGGCGGCTCATCAAATTGATCGCCGAACGGATTGCCGCGATCCTCAACAGCGAGCGGCCTGAATACTGGCATTTTGCCGCCAATACGGGAGTGCATCAGGCTATTTTAAACGAACTTGCCCCGGAGCTTCGCGAGCGGGTCGTGCGTCATGTCCATGCGGATTTGACGAAAGTGCCCGCGTCGGAAGTGCTTGCGCACTTTATGCCGGTGAAGGCGGCATAAGGTCAGCGGCTTAGGATGAACAGAAGCGCAAGGCAGGGGAGGGCACTTGCCGTCCGAGGAGCGCCGATTCCAGCATAAACCGTGACGATTTGAACGGGGCACGGGCCGGGCGGCACGGAGCCGCCCCCACCATTCCCATGCGGCTCAGCGCGCGTAGCGGTTGGCGATAAAACAGTGGCTGAAGAGCCCGGCGGGATCTTCGCTCAACTGCCATGCGCCCGCCGCTGGCCAAAGCGCGGAGAGCTCGTGGCCGGCAAAACCGGCTCTCACACTGGCGACGGCATCGTGCCGCGTCACGGCATTGCAACCGATGAGCCCCAGCAAGTGCGATGAGGCAAGCGCGAACGCCGAGCGGCGTGGCTCGCACGCGATGAACAGATCGGTGCGGCCGGCCGCCAGGCTCAGCAATTCCCGCAGTTGCACGTCCGGGAAATGGTGCAGGAAAAGATTGGCGAACATCACGTCGACGCGCTTGCCGGGTTGGCGCAGCCAGGTCTGGACCTCCATGGCGAGAGGCGTCAGCGACCAGTTGAGCGCGATAAACGCGTGGCGCGTCTCCTCCTCAACCAGGTAATGCCGGTCGATGATCTGCGCCTCGGCGGTCACATCCAGCGCCGACCAGTCGCGCGCCATCTTCAAGAGCAATGTCCCATCGCCTGCGCCCAGCTCGCAGATTCGCAGCGAGCGGCGGCGGGCGGTATCAAAATCCAGGTGTTGATAAAAAGCGTTCGTGAGGATGCGGGCGTGCCCCATGACGCCGTTTATCCGCCGCAGATCGGCGCGCGCGTGGACGGCCCGCGCATCGCAAGAGGGCAGGGTGTCGAGCTGTTCCGGTTCAACGATGCGGCGCATAAGAGCGAATCTTCAGAACAATAACGCGGCAGCGACCGCCGCAGGTTGCACGGGCAATTGGCCCAATTCGCAATCGTGGCCATTTTTTAAGATGTTGACTCCCCTTGGCCGAATAATATAGCATTGCGGCGACCTCGTGCTTTTGAAGTAATGGACTTGCAACTCATCTGCAAGGGGGTCACATCATCAAAATTCGACCCGGTACATGGAGTAAATGAAAAACGTTATCTTACAATGTGATATTTGTGGTGCTAAAGCATCGCAGTCTGGAAAGCCGTTCACCCTCGCGGGTATGGCCGCGCACAAAAAACATCTCCATGAAAACGAGAGTTCCGTGCAGGAAAATCAGCAGGGGTCCGAGAATGCGCCAAGTCCGAAAACGCGGAAATCCGCCAAAGTGCGCAATATGCTCCGACCCGATGCAAGCCACGTGAAGTTCTGCCCGCAATGCGGCTTTAATATGGAAGTGGTCAATGCGGCCATGGCTTTTGTGAAAGGAAGCCATTAATTATGGAGTATTATAAAACAGCCCAGCAGACTGTTCCCAGGAAGGTTGAGCTGCTCAAGGGCGATGATTTCAAATGCGCCTTGCTGGGCAGTTTGGGGTTCTCAACCAAGCTCATCATGGAGCACACGGAGCTTTCCCCCGTCGCAGGTCGGTTATCGCCTCAGAAAAGGGGGAATCCGGCGCATGGACTACCGGAATGGCGAATCAGCCCTGGCTGCAACCATGCTGCAAAAAGCCCGCGTGGTGGCCGTCCCGGTCGTCAAAGAGCATCTGCGCAACGTGATGCAGAACGCGGCGAGCATGGCTGGCCGATAGAATACGCAAACCGTGCATGCGGTTCACGTCCTGGGAATTACGCCTGGCCGTGGACGCGCGCGGCGACCTTCAACCGTAGCGCGTTGAGGGCGATGAACCCTGTCGCGTCGGTCTGGTTGTAGGCCTGCGTCGGGTCGGCTTCCATCGTGGCGATGTGCGGGTTGTAAAGGCTCACGGGGCTCTTGCGGCCCGCCGTGATCAGGTTGCCCTTGTAGAGTTTCAAACGCACGACGCCGGTCACGTTCTTCTGCGACTCGTCCACGAGCGCTTGCAGCGCGTAGCGATCCGGCGAGAACCAGAAGCCGTTATAGACGAGTTCGGAATATTTCGGGATGAGCGAATCGCGCAAGTGCATCACTTCGCGGTCCATCGTGAGCGACTCCACCTGGCGGTGGCCGAAGTGCAGCACCGCGCCGCCCGGTGTTTCATAGACGCCGCGGCTCTTCATGCCGACGAACCGGTTTTCGACGAGATCGACCCGCCCGATGCCGTGCTTGCCGCCGAGTTTGTTGAGGACTTTCATCACCCACAACGGCGAGAGCACCGCGTAACCTTCCGCGTTGAAGGCGGGCGCGCCGGGGTAGTTCATCGAGGCGAGCAATTCGCCGATCCCGGCGTATCCGACGGCGGTGCAGATCCCTTTGTCAAAGGCGAGCTCCACGTATTCCGCCTTGTCCGGGGCTTCTTCCGGGCCGACGGAGAGGACATACATGTCGCGCACTTCCGGCGCGCTGGCGTCAAACCACGGGTCTTCCAAAATGCCGCTCTCGAAGCTGATGTGCAGGAGGTTGCGGTCCATCGAATAGGACTTCTTGGCCGAGGCCTGGACGGGAATCTTGTTGGCTTCCGCAAAGGCGATCATCTCGGCGCGGCCGGGGAACTGCTCGCGGAAACGCTCTTGCCGCCAGGGGGCGATCACCTGCAATTCGGGGGCGAGGGCGGCGGCGGTCAGCTCGAAGCGCACCTGGTCGTTGCCTTTGCCGGTCGCGCCGTGGGCCACGGCGTCGGCTCCCTCGGCGCGGGCGATCTCCACCATCCGCTTGGCGATCAAGGGCCGGGCGATGCTGGTGCCCAGGTAATACTGGCCTTCGTAAATCGCTCCCGCCTGGATCATCGGGAAGATGTAATCGCGGGCGAATTCCTCGCGCAGATCGTCGATGTAACACTTGGCCGCGCCGGTGGTGAGCGCCTTGGGCTCGAGCCCGTCGAGCTCCTCTTCCTGGCCGACATCGGCGCAAAAAGCGATGATCTCGGCACTGTAAGTCTGTTTAAGCCATTGAAGGAGGACGGACGTATCGAGTCCACCGGAATACGCGACGACGATTTTCATAGAGGGGGCGATTGAAGCACCAACCCGCGCCCGCGCCAAGAAATTCCCGGGGATAGCCGCAAAAATGGTTCCGCTACTCCTTTGCCTCGGTGTCGATGCGCGGGAAGAGCGGCGTCGGCGCGCCGAGCACGTGGCCGTCGGGCAGCGCGGCTTCGGCGTTGAGCGCATCGGCCAAACACGGCTGGGCGCTCACGTTGAGCTGCGCCGTCATGCCGCGCGCGGCGTCGGGGAGCACCGGTGCGATCAGGATCGCGAGGATGCGCAGCGCTTCGGCCAGGTGGTAGAGCACGGCATCGAGCTGCTCCGCTTGCGCGGGATCTTTGGCGAGCTTCCACGGCGCTTGCGTCTCGATGTAGGCGTTGCATTTCGCGGCGAGGCCAAACGCCGCCTCCAGCGCCGCGTGCACCTGGTATTGGTCCATCTTCGCCGCGTATTGCGCGACGGTGGCGCGAGCTTCGGCGAGCCATTCTGTATCGGCTGCCGGACGTTTGAGCACACCTTCGCGGTACCGCTGCGCCATGTTGAGCGTGCGGTTGAGCAGGTTGCCGAGATCGTTGGCGAGGTCGGTGTTGTAGCGCACCACCAGGCGGTCTTCGGAAAACTCCATGTCCTGGCCGGTGGCGGTATCGCGCATTAAATAATAGCGCAGCGCGCCCGGGCCATATTTGTCCGCGAGCAGGCTCGGATCGACGCTGTTGCCGAGGCTCTTGCTCATCTTGGCGCCGCCGAGGTTGATGTAGCCGTGGACGAGCAGCGGCGGGATTTCCGCGTCGGTGAACCCGATGGCGTGCAGCATGATGGGCCAGTACACGCCGTGGGCGGGCACGAGAATGTCCTTGCCGATGACGTGCAGCGCGGGCCAGCGGCTCTCGAACGCGGCGTTGTGCGGCTCCCCGCCGCTCCAGTAGCCGCCAAAACTGATGTAGTTGATGAGCGCGTCAAACCAGACGTAGGTGACATACCCCGTGTCGAACGGCAGCTCGATGCCCCATTCCAGGCGCGCCTTGGGACGCGAGATGCAGAGGTCGCCGGAGATGCGTTCCACGGCGTTGCGCAACTCCGTCTGGCGGAACGCCGGGGTCACGTAGCCGGGATGGCTCTCGATATATTGCAGGAGCCAGTCGCGGTGTTTGGCGAGCCGGAAATAGTAATTCTCC
>JBAXCI010000136.1:0-5375 GCA_037141555.1 Verrucomicrobiota bacterium
CATGTTCATTAGCGACATTGGATTGCCAGACGGCAGCGGCTACGATTTGATCCAAAGGTTACTCAGACCCCAACCCATCCCATCCATCTCTCTCAGCGGCTTTGGCATGGAGTGTGACTTCCAGAAGAGCCGTGCAGCCGGCTTTTTGGAACACTTGGTAAAGCCGCTCGACTTTAAACTGCTCAGGGAAACCATCGAACGACTGCGGGCTGCGTGACTCTCAAATTTGGCGACAAAAGCACCGGGCAGGGCACACGCCCGCAGGCTTGGGAGTTGCTCCTGCCCTAACCCGAGACCAAACGCCGGTAGAGCGCTTCCGCGAAGAGCAATCCTTGCGGGGTCTCCCCTTCCATCACCAAGGCCACGTGGGTCCGCGCGGTGCGCAGTTTATGCAGAACACGCAGCGCCGACTCTGTAGCCGGAATCGGGCCAATGGGGCGGATATGCGAGCTGATCCTTGCCCCCGGGGTGCGTGAAAGAATGGCCTCGAAGAGCGAAATGATGCCGACGATTTCGCCGCTCTCCGAAACCACGAGAAACCGCTCCAGGCTGCCACCGCGACTCGCCGCAATGAGCTCTTCGACCCATGCTCCCTCTTGGATGGTTGGGAAATCCGCGAGCGGTTGCATCAAATCCCGCGCCGAAACCGACCGGAAGTCCACGATCCCGTGGATCAAGCGGCGTTCCGTCGGAGAGATCGCCCCGACGCGTTCGCTTTCCAGCGTGACATATTTGAAATCCTCGCGCGCGGCGAACAGCTTGCGGGAATCGTCTTCCAGCGGCGGAAAAAGCCGGCGGCCCAAGCTGGCGCTGAGCCGGAGCACCGGCCCAAGCGCAACGTAAGCCAGCCGCAGCGGCCCGGAGAGAAAGGCCAGCGCATGCATCGGGAACCGACGAAAGAGCGCCTTGGGGAAAAGCTCCAGGCCGAAGAGATAGAGGGGCGCAAAAACCAGGAGCGCGACCCCATACCCCCAATGCCCCGAATGGCGAATAAAAACCGAGGTGGCGAACGTAATGGCAAAGAGGTTCGCCAAGTTCGTGACAATGACGACGGTCAAGAGCAGGCGCTCCGGTTGCCTGAGCAGTTTTTGGAGCCGCAGGGCGGCGCGATCGCGATGTTTCACCCGGTTGCGCAGCCGAACCCGGCTCACGCTCAGGATTCCGGCCTCGATCCCCGAAAAAATAAACGAGACGCTCAGCAACCCCGCGATGACAAGCCAGAGAATCATTCGACCTCCTCCTCGCTGATCACGGGAGCGGGTGGAATTTCCACCAGCATCTCGTGGATGCGTTTACGGGTCACGCGCCGGATGGTGAACCGCAAGCCCTTGGCTTCCACGACCTCGCCCGGCCGCGGCAACACGCCGAGCTGATTGAAAATAAGTCCGCCGATGGTGTCGATCCCCTCGGTTTCCAAATCCACGCCGACGCGTTCGCTCAGATCATCCAACCGGACGTTGCCCGCAAGCAACAGGCGGCCTTCGCCGATGCTGTCGATGTAGAGGTTTTGGTCGGCGGAAGGGATCGCGTCGGAGATGATCTGCTCGACCACATCGGTCAGCGCGACGATCCCTTCGGTGCCCCCAAACTCGTCCACCACGATGGCCAGCCGCTGCGGATGCGTGAGGAAACTGCGCAACAGGTCGAGCGCTTTCATTGTTTCCGAGACGTAGCTGGGAGGCGTCAGGTGTTCGGTGAAGTGCAGGTCGGGCGCGAGCAGAAACCGCTTCACATCCAAGAGGCCCAGAATGTTGTCCGGGGTATCGGCATACACGGGAACCCGCCGAAACCGCTTCGGGCGGAGCTGCTCCAGCGCTTCGTCGTTGGTGAGGTCGTCGGGAATGGCGAACATGTCGATGCGCGGCGTCATGCAATCCCGAGCGGTTTTGTCTCCGAGCTTGATGATTTCCTGGATGATCTCGCTTTCCGTCAGTTGCAGAGCCCCTTCCTCGGCGCTCAGCTCGATGAGGGTTTCCAGTTCCTCCGCGTTCAACGGCTGGTGTGCGTCCAGCGCTTTCGGGACGACCGCATCGGCGATCCGTTCGCTGGCTGCTTGCAATCGCCTGCATACGGGATCGAGCCACGGCAGCAGCAGATCGAGCGTCCGCGCCCCGAACGCCGCCACCCGCAACGGTGCGCGCAGGGCGGCCGCCTTCGGAAGCAGGTCGCAGAGCAGCACGACGATGGCAAAGATCACCAACGCGCATGCCCAGAACGGCGGGCCAAAGCGGGTCACTTCGCGCATCAGGAAAAGGCAGAGGAAGATGAGCGGGAGATTGGCGCAGGCGTCGCCCAGCAGAAGGGCGCTCAGGAGCCGACGCGGATTGGCCAGCAGCCGCCCGATGGCTTCAGCCAAAGGCTTGTTTTCAAGGCCGCGAATCTGCATCGGCTGCAACGAAAAAAAGGCCGTCTCCATGGCCGAGAAGAAGGCGGAAATGAGGATGAGGGCGCCTATGAGCGCCGCGAGGATGTAAAACTCCATGTCCGGGTAAGAAGGGAGGATAGCGGGGAGGCTCTTACCGATACCATGAAAAAACGCTCTCGTCCGCCGGATTCGTGGAAATTCCAAGGCAATCGCATCTAAATGAAGCGAATCTGGAACTCAAGAACTCAAGAAAAGAAAGTAGATGAATTCCGAGAAGATGCTGGCTTACCTGGCTGCTTGTCATCCCGAACGCAGTGAGGGACCCCTCAAGTCAGTCAAACTCCTGCATTACAGAGCAAGCCGCGCGTTGGAATGGCTTGAGAGGTTCCTCGCTGCGCTCGGAATGACCCGCGTTCAGGATATCTCTCTTCCCATCGCTGTGCGCTCGCCCTGGTGGAAATTCCCTGGCGAGAACTCGTGCATTCCTCCCAAACGACTAGGCGGTTCGCCGTTTGAAGGGTCGGAACGCAAGCCCTTCTCGCTTCCCAAACTGGAAAAGGGCAAGGTGTCCCGTGGTTATGAAAACACTGCTGCTCGCTTTTTGCTCCGCTCTTGCACTCCTCGGGCTGGCTTCTTGCGCCAGTCCCGGCGTCCGCGTGACCCAAACGCAGGTGGCCACCGGCGCGGTGAATCCGAAAGCGATCTATATCCGGCCGTTTCGCATCGCCTGTGCGGATTTCGACCGCTGCAACCCCGCAGGCAATACGCCGATCCGCCAATCGCTCGCCCCCATCGAGTTTGCCAACGATCTCCAGGAGCAGCTCGCGAAAATTGCGCCATCAACCGTGCTTAAGGAGGGCGAGGGCGCGCCGCTGGGCTGGCTGGTGGACGGCGAATTTCGCGTGGTCGAAACCGGCTATTCGCCCGGCTGGTGGAGTCCGTTGGGGGATACTGTCTCGCGCCAAAGCTGCGTGAAACTCCACGTGCGCGTGCGGGACGTGATCTGCGGGAACGTCCTCTACGAGTTCGACGTGGCCGGGGGCTCCAAAGGTTCTCCTTTCGGATCGCTCTACAAGCCTGGCATGGGCTACCCGCTCCCGTTCGATTTCCGCAACACCGCCGAGCTGATCGCGCTCACGATGACGCCCGACCCATTCAGATACGGCTACCGCAATTCGCCGGTGATGCGGTATTAGGCCACCCCTACCGCTCCAGTTGCCGTGCGCAACGTGCCCCCAATTCGCGTAGTTTGGGATCATTCGGCTCGATCCGAAGCGCCGCGAGTAGGAGGGCTTGCGCCTCGGCCCAGTGCCCACCCTCCATTTCCACCAGGGCCAGGTTGTTCAACGCGCTCAGGGTCTGTGGGTTGCTTTCCAACGCCCGCTGGCAATACTCCCTCGCCTTCGCGAAATCGTGTTCAACCAGCCAATAACAGCCCAACGCCGAGAGCACGTCGGCGTTCTGAGGCGAGAGCGCGAGGGCGCGTTCCAATTTCGCGCGGGCGGACGACAGGTTGCCGGTTTCCAGCGCGTTTTGCCCGCTGTTGTAAAGGTCACGCCACTCCAGTTCCGGCTCGTTGAGGGCCACTTGGATGAGGCAATACGCGGCGGCTCCCGCGCCCAGCCCCAGCCCGGCGCGCTTCCAGCCCTGGGACGCCAGCGCTCCCCAGAGTTCGGCGATGCCGCACGCCCCCAACAGCAGCAGGCCCGGCACGGCGAGCAAGCGGTAGCGCTCGGTCACGAATACCGGCAGGAGCGCCGCCATGCAAAGCAGCACGCCCGCCACGATCCAGCGCGAATGCGGATAACGCTTCCAGCCCAGCGCCATCCCCGGCAGCGCAAGCACGGCCACCCATCCGAAGCGCAGTCCGGCAGTCAGGACGCCTTCCTCCCACATCGGGTTGATGATGCTCAGGTCGTCGTATTGCGTGGCGCTCCAGAAATTCCGCAGCTTGCGAGCCATCAAACCCAGCCACTGGCGCGGGTGCTCGTGGATGAAAGCGTTGGCCTTGTCCGACCAAAACCGTGATACCTCGGCCCGGCTCAGGCGGTGACCCGCCGTTTCTTCCGCGATGCGGATCGAATCCGTGAGCATCCCTTGCTGGCTGGCCCGCAGCCCCGGGGGGATTTGGGGATAGCCGTTGGCGACGGGGTTGTTGCCGATCCAGAAGTTTAATCCGCTGTGGGCCGAGAGCGGCACCGGTTCACGCGCGACAAAATAGTTGTGAACCCAGCAGGGGGAGGTGCCCGCTGCTACCCCCGCAAGCAGCCATGCCACAGCGGCAAGAATTGCGCGCGGCCTGCGTAGATTCCGCACCGCCGCGGCAACAGGGATCGGCAGCACCACGAGCACTGTTGCGACGAGTGTTGCCGCGATGCCGACCAGCAGCCCGATGGCGATCCAAGGCCGCCAAAGCAAGCGGCTTTCCGTGCGAACGCTCCAGGCGAAGGCAAACCAAAACGCCAGCACAGCCCAAGTCGTCGGCATCACCACGAGGGACAACGCCTGAGCCGGTTGGAAGAAGATCCAGCCAAGTGCGGCCAGCGCGCCGATCGCCCATGCGCGGCGGCCGGGGAAAACCGATGCCGAAAGCTGGTAGAGCAGCGCCGCAATCACGGCTTCCGACAGGGTTTGAAAAGCGGCGACCGTATAGGGAGAAAACCCGCAGAAAGCAAAAATGCCGCCCAGCAGGAACGGATAGCCGGGCAGCCCGTAGAAGGCGTGAAAATCGGTCCATTGCCCGGCGGCGATCCGCTGGCCCCAGTCGGCGTAAAATTTCATGTCCCCCGAGGTCGGGGAGAAATAGGCGGAGTGCCCGAATCGGCTCAACACAACCAAACGAACGAGCAACGCGAGGGCGAAGATCCAACCGGCATTGGGGAAGAAGCGCTTGTCAGCCATCGGGAGACTTCAGCCACTACGCAGCGCTATCGGGCGGCAGTTCGACAATCTCGAACCAATATTTTTCCAGTGTTTGGAGAATGTCCACGAGCGCCTCAAAGGTGACCGG
>JBAXCI010000137.1:0-5317 GCA_037141555.1 Verrucomicrobiota bacterium
CCCATTCGGCGTCGAGTTTGCTATCATCCGCTTTCCCGCGTTTTCTCGGGAAAATTTCATACAGTCTTTATTTATTTCATGCGATCTGCCTTAAAGTATTAATAGTGACTTTGTATGCTTATGTTCCAATATGGGGCATTCTTGTGCTTTTCCTGGGGGCGTCGTTCGCTGTAGCAACCCTAAGCCACTATTTACTTGAAGTGCCGTCCATCAATCTCGCAAAACTGCTCACGAAGCGATTTTACATACCCAAGAAAACTCCGGCTGCCCCCATCACATCGGAATCATTGATCTAATCGTCCAACCGAGAAAAGATGCCTCAGCTTTCCCATCATTCCTTATGGTCAAAATCGCACTCGAATACACTGGCGGCCTGCACACGGTCGCCACGCACGGCCCGTCTGGCCGGAGTCTGGAAACCGACGCTCCCGTGGACAACCACGGGCGGGGCGAATCGTTCTCGCCCACCGATCTCGTCGCGACCGCGCTCGGGGCCTGCATGGCCACCGTCATGGGCATCTACGCCGAACGGCACGGCATCGACCTGATCGGGATGCGCGTAGAGGTTTCCAAGGAAATGACCCAGACGCCGCCCCGCCGCATTTCGCGCCTCACAACGGAAATCTGGTTTCCCGCCGGGGTCAAGCAAGACGAGGTGCTCGAACGCGCCGCCTTGACCTGCCCGGTGCATGCCAGCCTGCACCCGGAGGTCGAAAAGCCGATCACGTTCCATTACGCGGAATAGGCCGCGTCAGTGCCCTTGCGGGGCGAAGATGACTTTGGGAAGACGTTTTGGGCGCCAGACCGGCTTGGAAAGGCTGCCGTCGGAGACGTATTCGAGGAGGTGGCTCACCGGATCAAGGAATCTCCCGGCCAACCCTTGAGCGTTGATCCGGGCGGAAAAATCCATCCGGTCCTCCGTGATGAACAGCTTGCCCTGGCCCAGGATGGAGAATCCTCTCCCCTCCATTAAAAGGTCTTTGGTGGTCACGATGCCGTCCCGCATTTCGAAGGTGCACGTCCCTTTGCGCGCCACGTTGTAGCCGCTGCCGGGGAGCACTTCGTTGAGGATACTGGAGAACGGCCCGAAGATGGGAATATCGAAGACGTTCCCCTCGGTGACGAGCAACGCGCCCTTGCCGTCGATGGCGCGCGTGAGGTCGTGCAACCCCGAGAAGGCGAACGAGCCGTTGAGCTTGCCTTTGGAGGTGTCGTAGTCGAAGTAAAGTTTTGTGAGGCTCGGGAAATCGATCTCCTCGGTGAAAAGCTCGGCGGTGTAATCCCCTGCGGTTTTGCGCAGCGAAATATCGGCTTTGCCGCGCAGATGCCCTCCCCAGATCGCGGCGTCGAGCCCGTCCAGCTTGAGCCGGTCGCCGAGGATGGTGACGGTTCCCGTGATTTTGCTCGAGGAGAGTTCCTTTTTCAGGAACGTGTAGTCCATGCCGCGAGCGCCGTCGACCTCCACTCGCAGATGGTTGCGCTGCCAGTCGTCGTGGCGGCACCCGACTTTGCCGTTCACGACCAATGCGGGCCGTGTTGTAAACCGGTAGGGAACCAACTGCTCGGCCAGACCTCGGTCGAAAATACGGACCACTTCCACGGGATCGAGCGTCGTTTTGACGTTCTGGAACTGCAATTCGTCGGTGTTGAAGTCGTAAACGACCGTGCCGCTGCCCGTCCCCTCGGCACGCTCCATTTTGATGTTTTGGCAGGTCAGGACATTGCCTTTGAACCCAAGATCGACCGTGGCGCTCTTGAGCAGCGTGCCCCTGGCGCGGGTGGCTCCGAGTTGCGCTTGGCCCGTGATTTCCACGGCTTCCGGGTCGCAGGAAGGACCGTGCCCTTCGAGGTGCAGTACCGGGGCGGCGCGGAACTCCCATTCGGCGAGCCGCGCGCGCGTCTCTGTGGGCAGGAGCGGGAGAAAAACCGCGGGGTTGATCCGGCTGTCGAGGTTGAAACGAAAATCGCCGGGCACCTGGAGCGCGTTCAAAGCGAAGCTGCCGTCTTTGTGCTGGATGCGCGCGCCGTGCAGATACCAGCGGCCGCCGCTGTCCCATGAAAAATCGGTTCCCGCACGCTCGAATGCGAGCGATTTGACCGTGAACGGCCCCACGGTGAGCCGCCCGGAGAGCTGAACGCTGGGGGAACCATGAAAGCTGGCCGACCCGCTCACTTCCAGCAACGGCGACCGGGTTAACACGAGGCTTTCCAAGTTCGATTCGGGACGAACGGCCCGGATCAATCCCGGCAGATCGAGCGTGGAACGCAGTTGCAGATCGGCTTCGCCCGAGGCGATCCGCACCGTGCCGGTCGCGTCGAGCGTTCCGCAGGTGTCCTTGACCTCGCATTGGTTGATCCGCACCCGGCCCTCGGCCAGAGTGGCGGCAAGGTTGACGGACTCGATTCGATAGCTGTTATTGACGCTGAACCGGTTCACCCGCAGCGCGGTTTCCACAAAGAGATCGGACGGTTTGGAGAGATCGCCGCTGAACCGAATCTCTAGCGAGGGTCGGCCTCCTGCCATCTTCAGATCGTCCAAAGCGTTCAGGACATCGCTGACTTTCAGCATCGGGCTCTTGCCGGTCGCAGCGCGATCCTCGGGCCAGTGGAATTTCTCCGGGTTGACGAGATGGCCGGCAACTGTCACGCGCAGCCCGCGAACGACGGCCTCCGCATGTTCCACGGTCAGGTGATGGGCGGGCAGCAGCACGCGGGCGTTGAGGTGCGAGATTTCGAGGCGCTCGTTTTTGCGTTCCGGCGCGGGCGAGTCGAGCGGGAGCGAGACCGTGGCATCGCGCAACTCCACCGCATTCAAAAAGGGTTCGCGGTGAACAAGGTTGGAGTAGTTGATGTCGAGCACCACCTCGTTGACGGCGGCGCTCGCGCGGCCCCGCTCCTGGGAGATGCGGATTTTCACGTCCTTGGCAACAAGCCCCTTGAACGGATCGAGCGTGAGCCGCCCGATCGTGAGATGAATGCCCCGTTTCCCGGCTTCGGCGATCACCGTCTGCCGCCATTTATGGGAAAACCCGTGATGGCTGACATACCAGAGCGCCCAAAGCACCGTGCCCACCGCAAGGACAACCGCCACCCAAAAGCTCCGGGACAGGAATTTGCGCACTCCGAACCAACGGGATCGGAGGGGAGCAAAAGCAAGGTTTCTCGGGGCAGGGTCTGTCACGCTCTGCGCAGTCTAATGGGCCGGAGCGCCGGGGGCAACCCTACGCCTTGCCGTTGTGGATGTGGAGGTAGGTGTAGTTCTTGAGCGCGCGTTCGTAGGAGGTCAGGAGCTTCATCCCTTCGTTGGGCTTGAGGCGGTCGCTCTTGATCGCGGCGTCCACTTGCTTTTTGACCCGCCGGATCAAGTCCGACTGGTTCCACTGCGTCATGGATAGAACCTCGGCGATGGTGCTCCCCTCGATGGTTTCCTCGATGTAGAAACCGTCCTCTTCGTCGTCGTCCAGGAAGACGTGGGCTTCGTTCACACGCCCAAAGAGGTTGTGCAGGTCGCCCATGATATCCTGGTAGGCACCCATCAGGAAGAAGCCGATGTAATACGGCTTGCCGGGCTCCAAGGCATGGAGCGGCAGGGTCTCTTTGACGTCCTGAAGGTCGATGAATTTGCTCACCTTGCCGTCGCTGTCGCAGGTGATGTCCACGAGCGTTGCGTGGCGGTCGGGCGCTTCGTCCAGCCGGTGGATCGGCATGACGGGAAAGAGCTGGCCGAGCGCCCAGTGGTCCAGGAGGCTCTGGAACACGGAGAAGTTGCAGACGTATTGGTCGCCCAAGGCCACTTCGAGTTCCTTGACCTCGTCGGGGACGTATTCTTGGTCCTCCTGCGCGTGGAAAATCCGCACAATACGATGGGCGATGCGCCAGTAGGCTTGCTCGATCTTGGCTTTGCTCTCCAGGTCCATGAGGCCGAAATTGAACATCGAGAGCGTTTGCTCTTTGATTTCCTGCGCGTCGTGGAGCATCTCGGTGCGGTTGGACTCGGTGAGATTCTTTTCGATGTCGAAAATGTCGCGCACGAGCTTGTGGTCGGTCGGCTTGACCTCGAACTTCGCGTTCGAATCGTATTTCTCAATAGCCCCAAACGCCTCGACCACCAGCACGGAATGGTGCGCCACCAGTGCGCGCCCGCTTTCGCTGACGACCACAGGGTGGGCCACTTCCTCCGAGTCGCACACCTCCATGATGTTATAAATAACGTCACGCGCGTATTCCTGAAGCGTGTAGTTGGTGGAGCTGTCGAAGGCGGTGTTCGAGCCGTCGTAATCGACCGCCAAACCGCCGCCTACGTCGAGATAAACGAGGTCGTGCCCGAGTTTTGCCATCTTGGCATAGAAGCGGGCGGCTTCGCGAACGGCGCGCTTGATTGTGCCGATGTCTGGCACTTGCGAGCCAACGTGGAAATGGATGAGCTTGAGACAATGGGCGAGCCCTGCTTCCCGGAGCGTCTCGCTGGCGCGCACGAGATCGGCGGTGGAGAGGCCAAACTTCGCGTTTTCGCCGCCGCTGGTGGCCCATTTGCCGGACCCCTTGGACTGGAGCCGAACGCGCAGGCCGATCATCGGCTCCACGCCCATCTCCTTGGAGACCTGCAAAATCTGGAATAGCTCCTCCAGCTTCTCGACCACCATGATGACCCGCGTGCCGAGCTTGTTGCCGAGCAGCGCGCTTTGGATGAATTGACTGTCTTTGTAGCCGTTGCAGATGATGAGACTCTCGGGATCGTTGTTGATCGCCAGCGCCGCCAGCAATTCCGGCTTGCTCCCGGCCTCGATGCCGAGGTGGAACGGCCGCCCGGCGTCGACGATTTCCTCGACGACTTCGCGCAACTGGTTGACCTTGATGGGGAACACGCCCCGGTAGTTGTTCTTGTAGCCGAACTCGTTGATGGCCGACTGGAAGGCGAGATTGATCGTCTCCACACGGTGCTGGAGCAGGTCCTGGAACCGGATCACGAGCGGGAAAGTCAGGCCGCGGTCGCGCGCGTCGTCGATGACCTCCATGATGTCGATGGAGGTCGCGGGATTCTTCGTGGGCAGAATCTCCACGTGGCCGCGTTGGTTAATGGAGAAGTAACCCGTACCCCATCGGTCGATGTTGTAGAGTTCAATGGCTGAGTCGATGTTCCAGTCTGGCGTCATTTTGCGAGACCGCATCCTAAAGTCCACGCTCAGGTTTGCAATGGGATTTACGAGTGGAATTTTATCAGGAAATCAGGAAAAAAGAGTGGGAAGAGAGATATCCTGAACGCAATGTCATTCCGAGCACAGCGAGGAACCTCTCAAGCCATCCCAGCGCGCGGCTT
>JBAXCI010000138.1:0-5305 GCA_037141555.1 Verrucomicrobiota bacterium
AAAAACTGAGGAATCAGTGTAACCTCTGAATGCGTGTCATCCCGAGCGCAGCGAGGGAACTCGCAAGCCATCCCAGTGCGTGGCTTTTTCAGTTATGCCGAGCGTGGGGTGGCTTGAGGGGTCCCTCACATGCGTTCGGGATGACATGCAGTTCGGTGAACGTTGGCATTATTCGGAGTATCAATCATCTGCTTTCTTTTTCCTGACTTCCTGAGTTCCTGATCGTCTTTCGTCGCCTTTAAACGCGCACAATCTGCAATTGCACATTTCCTGCCGTCCAGTAAACTCCCCGTTTATGTCGAACATCACGCCACACCGTCCGCGCAACGCGTACTCCGCCCGCCATTCCTTTGCCATCGTGGCAAGCCAGTATAACCCGGAGTATGTCAAAGGCCTCATCGACGCCGTGCAGCGCGAAATCGAAGCCCTTTCCCCCAAATCCGTCATCACCCTCGTGGAAGTGCCCGGCGCGTTCGAAATCCCCGTGGTGCTTCAGGAAGTGGCGGCGAAAGGCGGGGTCGACGCGATCATTGCTTTGGGCGTGATTATCAAGGGCCAAACCGCCCACGCCGACCTCATCGGAAGCACCATCACCGACGCGCTCCAGAACATCGCCTTGCGCTTCCGCACCCCGGTGATCCACGAAGTGCTCCTCGTCGACAACATCGAACAAGCCCGCTCCCGCACCTTGGGGACGACGCAAAACCGGGGCATCGAAGCCGCCCGCGCCGCCCTGCAAGTCGCCGAGGTGATGGGCGCACTGAAGCTTTCCGTAAAGGCTAACTAGTATGGGAGCACGCCGAGAAGGCCGCGAAGCCGCCGTTCAGTTTCTCTACCAACGCGACCTGAACACAGGAACCAACGCCGAGACTGTGGAGGAATTTTGGGCGCTACGCCCCGCCACCAAACGCGTT
Source organism: Verrucomicrobiota bacterium (assembly GCA_037141555.1). Lineage (GTDB taxonomy): Bacteria > Verrucomicrobiota > Verrucomicrobiia > Chthoniobacterales > Chthoniobacteraceae > UBA695. The sequence continues at coordinate 915 of JBAXCI010000138.1, forward strand.
CGCGACTTTGGCATGGCGATTGCCGAAGGCGTCCTGGCACACCAGGCCGACATCGACGAACGCATCCGCCAGACCGCGTCCAACTACGACCTGCATCGCATCGCCGCCGTGGACCGCAACATCCTGCGCATGGCGATCTTTGAAATGCTGTTTTGTCCCGAAGTGCCGCCAGTCGTTTCCATCAACGAAGCCATCGAGATCGCCAAACGCTTCGGCTCCGATGAGTCGGGCCGGTTTGTCAACGGCGTCCTCGATCGCATCCGGGGAGGACTCCCGCGCCCCGCACGCGCGGCCAAACCAGAATAGCTGATCTGATTTATGGCGTTCGGATTTTTCAAATCGATCGTCCAAAAATTTACCGGCAAACCGGTCGATTGGGACGAACTGGAAGAGACGCTCATTCGGGCCGATCTCGGCGTGCCGATGTCGATGAAAATCCTCAAGGCCCTCCAGCCTCGCGAGAATGTCACCGCCAACGACATCGTCGAAGTCACCCGGGACGAGATCGCCAAAGTCCTCCCGTTCGAAAACCCGCCGCTGCGTCCCCTGCCCTCCAAACCGAAGGTCATCCTCATGGTCGGCGTCAACGGCACCGGCAAGACCACCACCACCGCCAAGCTCGCGTATTACCTGAAATCCAAGCGGCACAGCGTCATGTTGGCAGCGGCAGACACCTTCCGCGCCGCCGCCATCGAGCAACTCGGCGTCTGGTCGGAGCGGCTTGGCGTGGAGATGATCAAGGGCCAATACAACGCCGACCCCGCCGCCCTTTGCTACGACGCCTACACCGCCGCCGACCGCAAAAACACCGAATTCCTCATCTGCGACACGGCGGGTCGGCTGCACACCAAGTCGAACTTGATGGCAGAGTTGACCAAGATCAAGAAAACGCTCGCCAAGCATGACGCCCAAGCGCCGCACGAGATTTGGATTGTCGTCGATGCCACCACCGGCAGCAACGCCCTCCAGCAGGCCCGCGAATTTCACCAGGCCATCGGGCTCACCGGGGTCGTCGTCACCAAGCTCGACGGCAGCGGCAAAGGCGGCACCGTGATCGCCATCCAGAACGAACTTGGCTTGCCCACGCGCTTCATCGGCACCGGGGAAAAGCTCGAACAACTCGAACCGTTCAACGGCCGCGAGTTCCTCGAACGCATGATTTAACCAGCCCTCCTCTTATGACCAACTACCTCAAAACCGCCGTTGAAGCTGCCCGCGCCGCCGGCGTTCTCCTCAAACAGAATTTCGGGCAAGATCATTCCGTAAACACCTTTGAAGCGCACGACATCAAGCTGGACCTTGATGTGCGCTCGCAGGAACTCATCACTGGAATCCTCCTCGAACGCTACCCCGACCACGCCATCTACGGCGAGGAAGGGATCGCGGGCAACCAGGACAGCCCCTACCAGTGGATCGTCGATCCCATCGACGGCACCGTGAATTATTTCTACGGCATCCCCCATTTCTGCATCTCCATCGCGCTGCGCCATGAAGGCAAAATGATCGTCGGCGTCATCCTCGACCCGATGCGCAATGAACTCTGGGAAGTCGTCGCTGGCGGTCCCGCCTTGCTCAACGGCGAACCGATCCAGGTGAGCAAACGCACCAAGCTCGCCGACGCCGTCCTCTCCGTAGGGTTTGCAAAAGCCAAGTCGACCATCGACGCGGGGCTGCCGCTCTTTGAGAAAATGGTCTATCGCGCACGCAAATGCCGCCTCATGGGCAGCGCCGCGCTTGACCTCGCTTACGTCGCCACCGGGCGGCTCGACGCCTATATTGAATCGAGCGTCAGCCTGTGGGACATCGCCGCCGGGCAGCTCCTCGTGGAAGCCGCGGGAGGCAAATGCGAAACCAAACCGCACCCAGAGCACCCCGATAAAATCGCCGTCCTCGGGTCAAATGGCGTGATCGATTTGAACGTCGATTAAGCGTATGAACCTCGTTGGCATCGGATACGACATCCACGCGTTTGCTCCCGCCGAAGCGCAGCGCAAGCTCGTCCTCGGGGGCGTTGAGATCGCGCACCCCGTGGGGCTCGACGGCCACTCGGACGCCGATGTGCTCTGCCATGCGATAGCAGACGCGATTCTCGGAGCCATTGGCGAAGCGGATATCGGGCATCACTTCCCGAACACCGACGAATCCATCCGCGGGATCAGCAGCCTGGAGATCGTCCGGCGCAGCGTGGAGCTTGTCGCGGAGCAGGGCGGGCGCGTCATCAACATCGACAGCACCGTCATTTCCGAAGCTCCGAAAATCGGGCCGCACCTCGCCACCATGCGCGCGAATTTGGCTGAGGCGTTGGGCGTCGACCCAAAACGCGTCGGGATCAAAGCGACCACCAACGAACGCCTCGGCTCCATTGGCCGCAAAGAGGGCATCGCGGCGATGGCTGTGGCGAGCGTGGAGATGGAGTAACTCGCTCGTCGGCTACACGCAAAACACCGTCAGCTTCTTCGGGCCGTGAGCTCCGAGAACCAGGATGCGCTCGATGTCGCCCGTCCGGCTCGGGCCGGTGATGAACGAAATCAGGCTCGGGTAATTTGGCGCGTATTTCTCTTTGAGCAACGCAAAGGCGGCGGTCAAATCCGGCACGAGTTGTTCGCGGCGAGCCAGCACGACATGGTGCGGCGGCAAGACCGAGAGGGCGCGGCCTCCTGCGCTTTGGCTTGTCACCAATACGCTGCCCGTCTGGGCTACCAGCGCATCGCAGGCACTGATGCCCGCGTCGCACTTTTCCATTTCGCAAACGTCGTAGCCGCAGTCGGTCTGCATCACGGGCAACCCCAACGCGGCGCAAGCGCCGTCGGCAAGTTCGCCCGCATGGGTCGCCACGCGCTGCCACCCCTCGGCTTTGGCGATTTCACTGAGTTGCGCGTTGAGTGCCTCGACGCTTTCCACCAGGCGGAAATCGGTCGTCAACTCCTGCGAGTTCTTGCGGAACAGCTCGATCCGTTCCTCCAGTGTCTCGCCCACAAACGGCAACCAGTCACTCACCGGGTGTTCGCTTTCCGCACCATTCGAGGGGCGGTCATGCCCGCCGGGTTTCTGCGCGGGGACGCTCAATGCTTCTCGGATTCTGCCCAGGATGTTTTCGCGTTCGTTCATTTTCTGTTGTTCCACCATTCTCTGAAGGTTTCGGGTGCGACCTTGGGAAGTTCGCGCGAGCGGGTCCAGGCGATCGCGGGATCAACCGGCGTGTTCTTGATCAGGGGATGGAAAATCTGGCCAATGCGGCCGAGCTTCATCCCGAGCGAGAACATCCAGGCGTTGTTGAAAAGAACCGCCAGCCCTTTGAAAGCCAGCTTCTCCCACCAGACCGGCTTTTGCGCGATGGCGTCGCGGCGGGTCTGGAGCAGGTGATGGTGGAGATCGATCTTCACCGGGCACGCTTCGGTGCAAGCCCCGCAGAGTGAGGAGCAAAACGCGAGGTGTTTCCACTCTTGCAGCCCGCGCAGGTGCGGCGTGATGACCGAGCCGATGGGCCCTTGATACGTGGTGCCGTAGGTGTGGCCGCCGACGTTCCGGTAAATAGGGCACACATTGAGGCACGCGCCGCAACGGATGCAGCCGAGGGCGTCACGCTGTTCGGCGTTCGCCAGCAAAACGGTGCGTTTGTTGTCGAGGAGAACGACGTGAAATTCCTCCGGACCATCGACTTCGCCCGGCTGCCTTGGGCCGCCATACATCGAGTTGTAGCCGGTCATCAACTGCCCGGCTCCGGCGGTGCCGAGCATGGGAAGAAAGAGCGCAAGGTCGGCGAGTTTCGGAAGCACTTTTTCGATGCCCATCAAGGTGATGTGCGTCTTGGGGAGCGCGCAGGTGAGCCGCGCGTTGCCTTCGTTTTCCGTGATGGAAATCATCCCGGTCTCGGCGATGGCGAAGTTCGCCCCGCTGATCCCGATGTCCGCGTGGATATATTTGTCGCGGAGCACGCGCCGCGCGATCATTGTCAACTCCTCCGGGCTATCGGTGGGCGCGGTGCCCAGTTCCTTGGAAAAAAGGTCGCTGATTTCGCCGCGCGTGAGGTGCATCGCGGGGAAGACGAAATGATACGGGGCTTCGTGCCGCAGTTGGACGATGTATTCGCCCAAGTCGCTCTCGACCACGTCAAAACCGGCTTTTTCCAGCGCGTCGTTGAGGTGGATCTCCTCGCCCGTCATCACCTTCGATTTGACGATGGCGTGCGCTTTTTTTTCGCGGACAATACCCAGGATGATCTCGCGGGCTTGCTCGGCATTGCTGGCCCAATGGACCTTCGCGCCGCGCGCTTCGAGGTTTTTTGCAAACTCAACGAGGTGCGCGTCGAGGTGGTTGATGGCCTGCCACTTGGTCTCGGAGGCAACATTGCGCGCCTGCTGCCAACTCTGGAAGCGGACTTTTTTGGAATC
>JBAXCI010000139.1:0-5026 GCA_037141555.1 Verrucomicrobiota bacterium
TGGAATTTGAGCCCGTCACGCGTGGCCGCTTTGAGAAGAGCGAGCCGACGATTGTGGACGGCCAGGACTTGGACGTGCCAACGTATTTGCGGCGCCGGGTGAAGCTGCGCTAAACGGCAAATCAGGCAGTTTATTCCGCGTCCTTCTTTTCCTGATTTCCTGAGTTCCTGATAGATTGAATGGACGGAGCCCCGCTTCCAGGCCAAGGGCGCGATTCGCTCTTTCCGTGGGCGGTTTTCGCCGCTAGGTTAGCTCCATTCCATGAACATTTTCTTCCATAACGATGAGGCGGGCGGCGGACGAATTCCCACGCGTGACGAGGTGCCCGTTGCCGATACTTGGGACCTCACGGTGCTTTATCCGAGCGACGAAGCATGGCAGGCGGAGTTCGCCGATCTGCAATCGAGATGGCCCGCCATTGCCGGGTTCAAGGGCCGCGTGGCCGAGTCGGCGCAGACGCTGCTCGAAGTCCTGGAGTTTGAAAAAGCGCTCAATATCACCATCGAGCGGCTCTCGCATTACGCCATGCTGCGCGTTTCCGAGGACGCTTCGAGCGCCGAGAATCTCACCCGCGAGGGGCTGCTGCAAAACCTGCTCACGCTCATCGGCGAAGCGTTCGCGTTTATCCTCCCCGAAATCCAAGCCCTCGATGACGCGGCGTTCGAGCGGTATTTGGCCGATCCGTTGCTTGCCCCGTGGCAGATCACCTTGCGCAAGGTGCGCCGCCTCAAGCCGCACACGTTGAGCGGCCCGGAGGAACGCCTGCTGGCGTTGGGTTCGGCAGCGTTGCACGGCCACAGCGACACGTTCGAGCAGTTGACTAACGTGGACATGAAATTTGGCACGCTGCGCAACGAGAAAGGCGAGGAGCGGGAGTTGAGCCAAAGCGCGTTTTCGTCGTTCCTGGTCCAGCGCGATCCCGCCGTGCGCAAAGCGGCCTTCCACCAGTTTTACCGCGAGTTTTCCGATCACGAATACACGCTCGCCTCCACGCTTGCGAATTCCATCCGCGCCGACGTGTTCGGGGCGCGCGCACGCAGTTATCCTTCTGCGCGCGAGGCAGCGCTCTTTCGCGACGACGTTCCGGTAAGCGTTTACGACAACCTGATTTCGAGCGTCCGCGCCAATCTCGCTCCGCTTGCCCGCTATTACGAACTGCGCCGCAAGGTGCTCAAGCTCGACGAGATTCACCATTACGACACCTATGTGCCGATGGTGTCCGAGATCGACACGCATGTGAGCTACGACGAGGCCATCGACAAGGTGATCGCCGCGCTCGCGCCGTTGGGCAAAGAATATTGCAGCGTGCTCGATGAAGGGCTGCGCAACCAGCGCTGGAGCGACCGCTACGAGAGCAAAGGGAAACGCTCGGGAGCCTTCTCGTCGGGCAGTTATGGGAATCCGCCGTTCATCCTCATGAACTACAAGGCGGATGTGTTTTCCGATGTCTATACGCTGGCGCACGAGGCGGGGCACTCGATGCATAGCTGGTATTCGCAGCGGCACCAGTCGTTCCAGGATCACGACTACCCGATTTTCCTGGCGGAAGTGGCGTCCACTTTCAACGAAGAATTGCTCACGCACCACCTGCTCGAAAACACGAGCGATCCCAAGATGCGGGCCTACCTCATCAACCGCCAGATCGACGACATCCGCGGCACGGTCTACCGGCAGACGATGTTCGCGGAATTTGAGAAGCGCACCCACGCGATGGAGGAGGCTGGCGAGGCGTTGACGCTGGAAGCGTTCAAGTCGGTCTATCACGAACTGCTGGAGACGTATTTCGGGCCGGATTTCGCGCTCGACCCGGAACTCGACATCGAGTGCCTGCGCATCCCGCATTTCTACAGCGCGTTCTATGTTTACAAATACGCGACGGGCATCTCGGCGGCGGTGACGCTCTCGCAACAGGTGCTTGCCACGGGCAACACGGAGCCTTACCTCGGGTTCCTCAAGAGCGGCGGCTCGCGCTTCCCGCTGCCCACGCTCGCAGCGGCGGGGGTGGACATGTCGTCGCCCGAACCGATCGAGAAAACCCTGGCGCTTTTTGCGCGGAGAGTGGAGGAGCTTGCGGAGTTGTTGGGCTAGGAGCTATGAGCGCTTCCGAGCACATCATCCTGGCGGCGCAGGGCTACTTCGAGCTGGAGATGCATCGGGACGCCATCGCGGAATTGGACAAGCTGCCTCTGGCCGAGCAAGTCCGGCCCGACGTGCTCGAAATGCGCGTCTTGATCTTGATGAAAGATCAGCTTTGGCGCGACGCGTTTTCCGCCAGCGAAAAGCTCTGCGCGGTCGCGCCCGAAGTGCCGATCGGATTCATCCACGCCGCCTATTGCCTGCACGAATTGGGCGAGACCCAGAGTGCCAAGGAACTCCTCTTGGAAGGCCCCGCCGCGCTCGTCAATGACGCCACGTATCATTACAACCTCGCGTGTTACGAATGCGCGCTGGGGAATATTGAGACGGCCCGCGCTTACTTGGTAGCCAGCATTTCGATGGACGAAAAACTCCGGGAGTTCGCCGAAAACGATCCCGATTTGAAACCGCTCCACTGAATGGGACTTATAGGTCGTATAAGTCTTATAGGTCCTATTCCTCCTCCAAAATGACCCCCGAAAAAAGCTCCCAAATCGAATCGCTCTTCCGGGCAAACTTCGAGCGTCGGGGAGAACTCGGGGCTTCGCTTTCGCTGTGGGAAAACGGGCGCGAAGTGCTTTCGCTGGCGAACGGTTTTGTGGACCGCAAGAAGACGCGCCCGTGGACGGCTATCACGCCGGTGCTCGTCTGGTCGTGCACCAAGGCGCTGGCCTCCGCGTGCCTGCTCCACTCGCTGGAACGGGAGTCGGTTCCGCTCTCCACGCCGGTAGGCGATCTGTGGCCGGAGTTCAAGCAGGGCGGCAAGGAGCGGGTGACCATTGCCCAGGTGCTCTCGTATCAGGCCGGGCTCGCCGCGCTGGATCATCCCGCGCAGGCGCTCGACCACGAGGCGGTCGTGGCGTCGCTTGCGTTGCAGGTTCCCAACTGGCCGCCGGGGCTCGCGCACGGCTACCACCCGCGCACGTTTGGCTATTTGGTGGACGAGATTTTGCGGCGCGTGGATGGCACGCCCGGCATGACGCTTGGGAAATATTGGAACACCCATTTTGCCGTGCCGCTCGGCCTCGATTTCTGGATCGGCCTGCCGCCCGAAAAAATGAGCGCGGTCTCGCCGATATACCCGCCCAAAACGGATGCGCCGCCGCGCAGCCCCATTTTCTACAAGGCGCTCCACACCAAGGGCACCCTCACCGAGCGCGCCTTCACCTCGCCGCGCGGGTTGATGGGTCCAGCCTCCATGAATACCCCCGAAGCGCGCCGGGCTTCGCTGCCTGCGTTTGGCGGCATCGGCACGGCCCATGCGCTGGGGAAATTCTACGCGATGCTGGCCAACGGCGGCGCGCTGGAAGGGGTGCGGTTCTTCGAATCCATCGCGCCCATGACGACGACCCTCGTCGATGGCCCCGACCAGGTGTTGCTGCGCCCGACCGCGTTTGCCGCCGGGGTGATGCACGATCCGCTCGACGCCTCGGGCCGCAAACTGAGACAACTCTTTGGACCGTCGCCGAAGGCGTTTGGCCAGCCCGGAGCCGGGGGAAGCCACGCGTTTTGCGACCCGGAAAACGGCATAGCGTTCGCGTATGTGATGAACCAGATGGACCCGGGCGTGATGCCCAACGACAAGGCGCTGGATATCGTCGCGGCGATCTACGCGTGAGCGAGCAAAAGCAAAAATATTCCGCGTGAAAGACCAATGACAAATCCGCCCAACAGCCACGGCCAAGCAGCGGGAAACCAGACGCGCCAGAAGATGCCGCAGCGGCCCAATCCTTGGAGCCGGGCCGCGTCAATGGTTTCGCGGTCAACACGTCGGAATCCCATCCACGCGCAGAGATAGAAGAGGGGGATCGCTGTGAGGCTGTCCGCCCCTATTGCGATGTGCTCCGCTTGGGCCAAAAAGCTACACGTAATGTAGATCGCGAGGGAGGGCGAAAGCGCCAGCGGCAGCAGAAAAAGAATGTCCAAGGCCGTGCGCGGGATTCGCGCGAGCGAAAACCTGAGGCGCGCAGCTGAAAAGGCCACCAAGGCGGCCAGCCCCGTGGCGATTGTGATTTGAAGGAAAATCCGAAGCGGGTCCATAAAATTGAGAACGCAACTCTAGGGCGAAGCCGCACGCGAATAAAGCGGCAAAATCCTGCCACCTTGCTTGTCATCCCGACCGCAGGGAGGGACCTCGCAAGCGTCTCACCGCTTCCTATTTTTAAAAGCCCTGTGGTCCGGCAGGGGTCCCTCGCTGTGCTCGGGATGACTCGTTTCCCCGCTGCTACCGTTTCCCAAACCGCCCCCGGAGCCGCCGCATGCCGTGTTCCACAAATATCCACCAGAGATGGCCCACGAACTGCACGGGGGAGAGCGCCGGGCTCACCGGTCGGATGCAGCCGCCCCGGATGGCGTCGAAAATCGCTTCCGGCGTGGCGTTTTGCGAAGCTTCCACCCAGGAATAATGAGCGCCGAAATTTTCCAGCCGGTGGCAGTCGGAGGTGGCGATGAGCGGCTTTTGGAATTGCCCCGCCACGCGCACGGCGCCTTGGTTGCGGTCAAAGCCACGCATGTGAAAATGGGAAATCTCGATCGCGTCGAACGCGTCGATGTAGTCGAAGAGCCGTTTGCCGATCGATCCGCCCAACACGAAAAACGGGTGGGGCGCAAAGATGAGAGCCGACTTGCCTCTCCGTTGGCGGAATGCCGCGAGATCGTCGAGCCGCCGCAAATCGCGCGCTTCTTCGGGCGTGATGTTCAGGATGACGACGTCGGCCCCTTCCAGGCGCAATTCCGCGGCGGGGATGAGCAGGAGCCCGAGTTCGCGGGCGGTTGCGAACAGTTCGGGGGTGGCCAGCACGTGGTCGTGTAGCGTGATCGCCAGCGCGTGGAACCCGAGCGCGTGAGCCCGGTGCAGCAGTTCGATGGCCGAGTGATTGAGAAAATCTTT
>JBAXCI010000140.1:0-5025 GCA_037141555.1 Verrucomicrobiota bacterium
ACAACAGCGCAAAGCCGCCGACGCCCAAGCCCGCGCGGCGCAGCAACAGGAGCAAGCGCAACGCGCCCAGCAGGAAGGAGCGCGCAGACAACAGGAGCAAGCGACAAGACAGATGCGTCAGCCGCAAGCACAACCCGCACCGGCGAAGGCGCAGGGGCAACCGCAGCAGAGTCCCTCGCCCGATGGCAAAAAGAAGCACCGGGACCACGAGGATTAATCCCGGTGGTAGGGGGTGCCTGCCTTGATCGTATAGGCGCGATAAAGTTGCTCGTAGAGAACGACCAACGCCAACTCATGCTGCAAGGTGAGTTTGCTCAGCGCCCAAGTCCAACCAGCCATCCGGCGCAGGGCGTCCGTGTGGCCATCCGCACCGCCGATCAGGATCGCAGCGGATTTGACGCTTGCCTGTTCCCATGCGGCGATTTTCGCCGCCACCGACCGGCTCACAGGCTCGTCCCCGCGCTCATCGAGAACGATGCGGAACATCCCCTCGCTACGCGCAAGCAGGAGCGCGCTTTCGGCTTCGCGATTCGAGGATTTCAGATATTCGAGCGTCACCGGGGCAAACGCGCGCAACCGATCGGCGTATTCCTCCACACCCGCGCGGGCAAACCCGAGCCTCGGTTTTCCAATGGCAAAGATATACCAGTTCATATGTTCTAGTCCTCCGTCCGGATTTAGAGATATCCCCCTATCCTGCCCACCGTAAACGCAATTTCCTCGTCGCTGATCATAAACGGCGGGGTGAACGCCAGCACGTCGCCGCGCGGGCCGCTTTGCAGCAGGATCAGGCCGTCGCGCAACGCCCGCTTTACGAGATCGTTGACCGCCGCGCCGTCGAGACCGAGCTCCACGCCAACCAGCAAACCCGAGCCTCGCACGTCGAGCAGATGTGGCGAGTTCAATTCGCGCAACGCCGCTTTGAGCCGCTCCCCGCGCTCGCGAACATGCAGCGCCAACTCGGGCCGGGCGTGTTGTTCGAGCGAGGCCAGCGCCATCGCGCAGCCGAGCGGGTTTCCCAAAAAAGTGCTGGTGTGAAGCGCCTCCCCGGTGGAGGCGGGCCACGCGTCCATGACGGTGCTGCGCCCGACGCAGGCGGAAAGCGGGAACCCGGAAGTCAGCCCCTTGCCGAGACAGATGATATCCGGCACGACCCCGGAACATTCGCACGCAAAAAGCGCGCCGGTGCGGTTAAACCCGGTGTAAATTTCATCGAGGATCAGCACGGTTTCGTGCCTGTCGCAGACTTCTCGCAACATGCGCAGGAAATCGGGCGGAGGGACGATCTCCCCTCCCCTGCCCTGGATCGGCTCCACCAGGATCGCGCCGATGTTTCGCGCGGCGAGCGTCTGCTTGATTTCCGCCGCGAGCTTTTCCAAGTCGTGGGAAGCGGCTTGGGGGAACGGGAGCAAGGTCGCGAATTCCTTGAGTTGCGCGCGGAACGGCTCGCGGAAATAGGGCGTCCCGGCGACTTCCAGCGCCCCGTAGCCAAGCCCGTGGTAAGCGCCCTCGAACGCAATCACGCCGGGCTTGCCGCTGTGGAGGAGCGCCGTCTTGAGCGCCGCCTCCACCGCCTCGAACCCTGAATTCCCAAGGATCGTCTTGCCCCGGCCCGCGCCCCAGCGTTCAAAAGTAAGCGCGCTCAACCGTTTACAAAGATCGGCCTTGAGCGATGTCGGGTGGACATCGCCCATCGCGTGCAAAAGCGCGCCCGCCTGGGCGATGAGCGCGTCGCGCACCGCCGGGTTGGTATGCCCGAGGCCTGTGACGCCGAACGCGCTGGTCCAGTCGAGAAAGCGGTTGCCGTCCACGTCCCACACGTTCACCCCCTCGGCTCGTTGCCAGAAGATCGGGAACTCCGCGTCCGCGTAGGTCACGTTGCGCGACTCATACTGGCGCAGTTGCTCCGCCGCTGCAAGGGAGCGCGGCCCGGGGATGGGGGTTTGGAGGGAGGGGAGCATTGGGAGTGCAGGATATGCGAAGGGCAACTTCGCGGGCAAGCGCGTTCCCAACTATAACTCGGGAACGAACGCCTCTTTGCGAACCGCCCAGCGCAGTTTGGCCGGGGTGGAGCGCGGGTTGTTGCGGCATTCCTCGGGGCTGGGGCGCACGACTTCCCGGGCGATTTCCGCGTAAACGCCGTCGCGCAATCCGCACTCCAGCGCTTTCTTCACCCGCCGATCTTCGCCGGAGTGGAACGTGAGGATCGCGACGCGGCCCCCCGCTTTCAGGCAGCCGGGCAGGTTGCGCAAAAAGGTTTCCAGCGCCGTGAACTCCTCGTTCACCGCGATCCTCAAGGCCTGGAATACCCTTCGGGTACTGAGTGTGATTTGTTCCTCCTGCCGGCTGCCGAGCGCTTTGCGGATCGCCGCCGCGAGCGTCAGCGTCGTCGGGAACGATTTCCCGGCGAGGGCGCGCGCCAGGGTTTCGGCGTGCGGCTCGTCGGCGTTCTCTGTGAGCAGCGCCGCGAGTTCCTCCACGCCGATTTTCTCCAAAAACGCCGAGGCGGACTGGCCGCGCTGGGGGTTCATCCGCATATCCAGGAGCCCCTCGGCTTTTACGGAAAATCCGCGCGACGGATCGTCGAGCTGCATGGAGGAAACGCCCAGATCGGCCAAAATCAGATCGACGCCCTCGACGATGCCTTCGGCGGCGAGCAGTTTGGGCAGCCCCGCGAAATTGCTCCGGTGCGCCGTGAAGCTCTCGGGGCCAAAGCCGAGGGCGCGCAGCCGCGCTTCCGTGCGCGGGAGTTCCAGCGGGTCGGCATCGAACCCGATGAGGCGTCCGCCCGGCTGAAGGCGCGCGAGGATTTCCCGCGCATGGCCGCCAAAGCCCAGGGTGCAATCCGCCGCGATTTCGCCGGGGTGCGGCCTCAAAAATTCCAAAATTTCGGCCACCATGATGGGCCGGTGCGACCCGGCGGGCGTTTTGCCCGAGGCGATCACCCTGGCGACGGTCTCCGGGTATTGCTCCGGGGAGCGCTCCTTGTATTTCTGGTCAAATCGGCGCGGGTTTTTGCCGGAATACCGGGGCCGCCGTTGATGGAGCGGCGGTGTGGGTGCGTTTGGATTCATTAGAAATTGCAATAAAGGAACATTTTTCAAAAAAAACCGCTGGGAACCTCTCAGGAAAAGAGGATAATCCCATTTATGAGCGCTTACTTACTCGATCCCTTGGCGGGATGTCGAGCCTACCTCGAAGCCCACCGTCACCACGCGGCGCAGGAGAAAAAAAGAACGCTGCCGGTTATCACAATTTCGCGCGAAGCCGGAGCGGGAGGCGTCACCATCGGCGAGCTGACCGCGCAATTGCTAAACCAGGACCGCCGGGAACCCACTTGCCCTCCCTGGACGGTGTTCGATAAAAATCTGGTCGAGAAAGTTATCGAAGACCACCGTTTCCCGGACAATCTCAAACGGTTTTTGCCCGAGGACGTGCTCCCCGGGGTGACGAGCTCCGTGGAGGAAATACTCGGGCTTCACCCGTCCGCCTGGACGCTTGCGGAGCACACCACGGAGACGATTCTGCGGCTGGCGAACCTCGGGAACGTCATCCTGGTGGGGCGCGGCTCCAATCTCATCGCCGCGAAGATCAAGCCCGCCGTCCACATCCGTTTGGTGGCGCCCTTTGAAGAGCGCGTGAAACACATCGCCGAGTTCTACCATTTGACCCCTTCCGAAGCAGACACCTTCACGAAAAAAGCGGACCAGGGGCGGCGCCGGTACGTAAAGCGGTATTTCAGGACCGCGATTGAAGATCCTTTGCACTACACGCTCCTAATCAACACAGGCAAGATGGATTACCAAGCCGCGGCGCACGTCATCGCCGAAGCGGTGCGGCAATGCGCGGCGTAAGCAAAAAGGTCTCGCGCCAAGAGCGCAAAGGACGCAAAGAGAAGCCGAAGAAGGAATACGTTTCTTATCTGCGTGTCATCTCGAACGCAGTGAGGGACCCCTCAAGCTGCCCAAAGCTTCGCGTACAGGCGCGACCACGATTTGGGGTGGTTTGAGAGGTCCCTCGCTTTGCTCGGGATGACACGCGTTGAGGCGTCGCGTTTAAATTACATCCGTTCCGGCACCCGGATTCCCAGCAAGCCCAGGCCTTCGCGGAGCACGCGCGCGGTCAACTCGCACAAGGCGAGGCGCGAGGCGCGGGTCGCTCCCTCGCTCTTGAGCACCGGGCATGCTTCGTAGAAGCCGTGGAAGGTGTTCGCAAGCTCGTAGAGGTAATTGGCGAGCAGGTTGGGCCGGAAATCGTCGAGCGTCGCCGGAACCGTTTCGCCAAATTGCAGCAGCTTCTTGGAGAGCGCGAGTTCGGCGGGGTCGCACAGCGCGAGCGTCGCGGGCGCGGTGAACTCGCCGTCCAGCTTGCGGAAAATCGAGCGGATGCGCACGTAGGCATTCTGCAAATAGGGCGCGGTGTTCCCCTGGAAGGAGAGCATTTTGTCCCACGAAAAAACGTAATCGCTCATGCGGAACTGCGACAACTCGGCGTATTTGACCGCGCCGATGCCGATGATCCGGGCGATCTCCGCCTTTTCCTCAGCGGGCATTTCGGGGTTCTTTTGTTCGACGATGCGCAGGGAGCGTTCCTGGGCTTCCTCCAGCACGTCGCGCAGGCCGACGTTTTCGCCGGAGCGCGTCTTCATGAGTTTGCGGTCTTCGCCGAGGATGCTCCCAAAGGCGACATGGCGCAGGTTGCCGGTGATGCCCATGCGCGCGGCGGTGGCAAAGATTTGCTCGAAGTGCAACGCCTGGGGCGCGCCGACGACATACCAGATGGCGTCCGCGTTCCAACGCTGGATGCGGTATTCCAGGGTTGCCAGATCGGTGGTGGCGTAGAGGAACCCGCCATCGCTTTTGCGAATGAGGCACGGCTTTTCCGCGAGCGCAGGGTTGTCGCGGAAGAAGACGCAGACGGCTCCTTCGCTGATCTCGGCGATGCCGCACGCGAGGAGTTTGTCCACGAGGGGGGCCAGCGCGTCGTTGTAGAAACTTTCGCCGAGGTGCTGGTCGAAGTGGATGT
>JBAXCI010000141.1:0-5009 GCA_037141555.1 Verrucomicrobiota bacterium
CCAGCTATTTCGGGTTTGTCCCCCTGCCCGCGATTTACTGGGCGTGGATCGCCGGTTTCCTTCTCACCTATTCCGTGTTAACTCATTATGTGAAGGTCTGGTTCCACGGCAAATACGGAATTGATTAAGCATGAAAACGCTCCTCGACGCACTCCAGGAAGGCCGGTTGATCGAACTGCCGGACAATCACAAGAGCCGGGCTCTTGAGTATTTGGCTGCCTTGATCGAGGCGATCCCGGACATCGGCGTCGAACAGGGAATCACCGAAAACGTGCTGGCCCGGGAAGCCTCCCATAACACCGGCATCGGGCTGGGCTGGGCGTGCCCCCACGCGCGTTCGCGGCACGATGGCGAGGTGGTCTGTGCCGTGGGTTGGAGCCCCCAGGGGATCGACTACGGCGCACCCGACGGCGCGCCGGTGCATCTCATGGTGATGTACTTCGTGCCCGAGACGCAGAAGAATGCCTACCTCAAAGAGATTTCGTCGCTGGCGAAGGCGATCCAAACCCAACCGGCGTTGCAGGATCTCAAATCGCTGACCGACCTGGGCGAGGTCCGCCACGCGCTTCTGGACGCCATCAGCATCGCCCTGGAATCGACCGCCCCGGAAGCCAAGGCGCGGATGATCCAGCTCGAAGCCAAGCACGCCGAAGTCCGGGAAATCGTCGAGGAACTCCCGGCGGAAGTCGCCCACAGCCTCACCGCGCTGACCGTCGTGGTGATCCCAAACGCCCGGCCCATCGTCCTCTGCCAGGACGGCGACCTTGTTACGGCGCTCGAATCCCAAGAGCAGCTCACCGCCAACCTCGGCCAGCACGGCCGCACCGAACACCAAGGATTCCACGTGCTGGTGCGCTCCCACGCCACCTACCAGCCCGACCGGCTCGTCTACGATTGTCTGGCTTTTCGGTCTAAATAATAGTCTCACGCAAAGACGCAAAGGCGCAAAGAAAAGGATAGCATCGCAACTTCTCTTCTTTTTTGCGACTTTGCGTCTTTGCGTGAGCCAAATTCTTACCGAGGAAGTTGGGAAACAGGGAAACCCTGAACACAATCTTGACAGAGGTGGGGGCTGCCCGCGAAGTTTAAGCGATCATGGTCTGCCGTCTTACTAAAGAATTCTTCTTCGAAGCCGCCCACACGCTGCCCAAGGTGGCCGAGGGCCACCCGTGCCATCGCATGCACGGGCACAGCTACCGCGTCGAGATCGCGGTGGAGGGGGAGGTCGACCCGGAAATGGGCTGGCTCTACGACCACAGCCAGATCAGCGAGGCAATGAACCCGATTGTCGACGAGCTCGACCACCGGTATCTCAACGAACTGCCCGGTTTGGAAAACCCGACCGTGGAAACTCTTTGCGCCTGGATTTGGAAACGCCTCGCGCCGCTCTGCCCCGGGTTGTGCGAAATCGTCATTCAAGAGACGCCTAGGGCCCGCTGCACCTACCGCGGGTAGGGCCGTCCGCCTCAAAGCCACCGAGCCACATCCCGAGCCGCGTAGGTGATGATGAGATCGGCTCCGGCCCGTTTAAAGGCGAGCATCACTTCCATCGTCACCGCGCGTTCGTCCAGCCAGCCGTTGGCCGCTGCGGCTTTGACCATCGCGTATTCGCCGCTCACATGGTAGACGGCGGTCGGCATCTCAAACCGCTCCTTGACCCGCCAGAGGATGTCCAGGTAAGCCAACCCCGGCTTGACCATCACCATGTCGGCGGCTTCCTCGATGTCGAGCGCCACCTCGCGCATTGCCTCCAGCGCGTTTGCCGGGTCCATCTGGTAACTGCGGCGGTCGCCCGCCTGCGGGGCGCTGTCGGCGGCGTCGCGGAACGGCCCATAGAAGGCCGAGGCGAACTTCGCGGCGTAGCTTAAAATCGCGGTGTTCTCATAACCGGCTTCGTCGAGCGCATCGCGGATCGCGGCCACGCGCCCATCCATCATGTCGCTCGGGGCCACCACGTCGGCCCCGGCGGCGGCGTGCGAAACGGCGGCGCGCGCGAGCAATTCCAGGGATTCGTCGTTGAGCACATGCACATGGTCGCCCTCGATCCGCGCGATCCCGCAATGGCCGTGGCTCATGTATTCACACAGGCAGACATCCGTGATGACGATCATCTGCGGGACGGCTTTTTTGATGGCGCGCACGGCCCGTTGCACGATGCCGTCCTCAGCATACGCCTGCTCCGCCCGCTCATCTTTTTCCGCCGGGATGCCAAAGAGCAACACGCTTTGAATCCCCTCCCCCCAAGCCGCCAACGCCTCGGCTGCCGCTTCCTCCACGGTGAGTTGAAAGACCCCCGGCATGGAGGCCACGGGGGTGCGCGAAGCGATCCGTTCGCTGACAAAGAGCGGGTAAACCAAATCCGTGACCGCGACGTGGGTTTCACGCACCAAACTGCGGAGGACGGGTGTAAGCCGGAGACGACGTGGGCGACGGGTGGACATGAGACAAAACTAAGGCCGTCCCAGCCGATTAGGCAAGGCTCTATCCCGGGGGGGCTCACAGATCAAAAACAATCTGGAACTCAGGAACTCAGGAGAGACGTTTTCCCAAATTCAGGGGTTGCGCGCAGGTGCATGTCATCCCGAACGCAGTGAGGGACCCCTCAATCCACTCCAAGCCTTCACACACAGAGAAAGCAACGCACTGGGATTGCTTGGGAGGTTCCTCGCTGCGCTCGGAATGACATGCGTCCACAGTATCCGCTTTTTCCTGAGTTCCTGAGTTCCAGATTCTCTGTTGCCTTTATTTAGATGCGTGAGCCCTGGCTCTATCCCTGCGCGATTTCCGCGAGAATCGCCTGCGCCGCGCGCACGCTTGCGCCGCCGCTGCCGAGGCCCGCGATCACTTGCCGGAACTCGGCTTGCTGCGCCTCGCGTTTTTCGGGATTGTTGAGCATACTCAATAGCTCCTCCGCGAGGGGCGCGGGTTCGGCGGCGTCCTGGAGAAATTCGCGGATGATCTCGCGCCCGGCCAGGATATTGGCGATCCCGAGGAAGGGCACGCGCACGAGCCGTTTGCCCACCATCCAGGTCAGCGGCGCGACGCGGTAAACCAGCACAAAGGGCAATTCAAAAAAGGTCGCTTCCAAAGTTGCCGTGCCGGAAGTCACCATCCCGACCGCAGCTTCGTTCATTAACTCATGGGAGCCGCCCAGCCGCACGGTGACTGGGGAACCCATGGCCATCGTGCGCATCGTCGCGGCAAGGGTTTCGCTCGCCGCCGCCGCCTCGAACCGCAGGTCGGGCCGGGCTTTGCGCATGGCTTTCGCGGTTTCGAGCATCACGGGGAAAATCCGGGAAACCTCCTTTTTGCGGCTGCCGGGGAACAGCCCCACGAGCGTTTCCTCGCGCGGCAACGCCCCGCGTTTCGCCGCAAGCGAATCGAGCAGCGGGTGCCCGACGAAGACGGTCTTGAGCCCCGATTTTTCGTAGAGCGCTTTCTCGAATGGGAAAATGCAGAGCATCAAGTCGATCGTGCGCGCCATCTGCGGGATGCGCCCGCGATGCCACGCCCAGACCTGCGGGCTGATGTAGTAGATGACGCGCAAAGTGGGGTCGAGCCGCTTGAGCGCCTTGGCCATGCGGAGATTGAAGCCGGGATAATCGATGAGGATCACCGCATCCGGTTTGAGCGTGGAGATTTCCCGGACCATCGCGTCGAATTTGCGACGAAAGTACGTGTACTTTTTAAGCACATCCCAGAGCCCCACGACCGCCTCGCCGCTCCAGTCTTCAATGGCCGGGGCAAGCGCGCGCATCTCCGGCCCGCCCGCGCCGTGGAACTCCACCACCTCGCCGCGCGCCAATGCCAACGCCGAGAGGCTCGCCATCACCTCCGCCCCGCGCGAGTCGCCACTGGCCTCGCCTGCTATCAGGTAAAAGTTCATACAAAGGGGACGATCAGGAACTCAGGAAAATCAGGAATCAGGAAGAATACTTTTTTCTACACCTTGGCCGCCTGGATTTGCTTGGTGATCTGGATCGCCAACTCCAGCGCCGCCGCCCCTTCGTAGCCGGAGACTTTGGGCTGCGCTCCCGCGCGCGCACATTCCACAAACGCGGCGAGTTCGCGCTTGAGCGGCTCGTCTTTTTCGATCTCCACGGTCTCGCGCGTGATCTGGCCGTTGGCAAGCCGGTGGATTTCCCCGGTCTGCGCCTGGTAGTCGAGCGAGAGGTAGGCGTCTTTTTGGAATACGCGAATTTTGCGCATTTTTTCCGGGCTGATCCGACTGGCCGTGAGGTTGGCGACGCACCCGTTTTCAAACCGGATGCGGGCATTGGCAATGTCCTCGCCCCGGCTCAACACGGCGATGCCGACGGCATCCACATATTTCACGGGCGAGCGCACCAAGTGCAGCACGATCTCGATGTCGTGGATCATCAAATCGAGCACGACGCCGATCTCGATGCTGCGGTTTGGGTAAGGCGAGAGCCGGTGGGATTCGATAAACTGCGGGCAGCTGAGCCGCGATTCGAGCGCGCTCAAGACCGGGTTGAAGCGCTCGATGTGCCCCACTTGCAACACCAGCCCGGAGCTTTGGGCGAGGTCGGCCAACTCCGTGGCGTCCCTGGTGTTCTCGGTAATCGGTTTTTCGACCAGACAGTGCTTCCCTTTTTCGAGCAGGAATTTGGCAACGGGAAAATGCGTGGGGGTGGGCGTTGCGATGGTCGCGGCATCCACCAACGAGGCGAACTCTTCAAGCGAGCTCACGGCATGCACGCCGAGCCGCCCGCCAATCTCCGCCGCAGTGGCCGGGTCGGCGTCATAAATCGCCGCAAACTCCACGTCCGGGAGTTCCGACATGACCCGCGCGTGGTTTTTGCCAATGGAACCCGTGCCAACAACACCAACTCTGAATTTTTGCATAAAGTTTTAGGAAAGGGAGGAATTAGGAAGCCAGGAAAGGAGAGTGAATATCTCGCTGGAGTTCTCGTTCCCAAACTCCATTTGGGAACGTCCTTGCGGGCGCAACTCCATTGCGGCGGCGGGGGGATTGCGCTTCGATTGCA
>JBAXCI010000142.1:0-5007 GCA_037141555.1 Verrucomicrobiota bacterium
GAACCCGGAGCGGGTAGCCGCCGCCATGCTCAAGGCCGCGGGAGGCAACGCCCGGACGGTGGTCACGACCGCCGACAAAAACGGGGTGAAGGTTGTAAAAAACTGATCCGCTTCCCATGCGCCGCTGGCTTGACGAGTTTGAACAGTTCGCCATCGAGGTCATCCTCGGGCAACGCTTTGGCAAGCGAGCGGCGGTGTTGCGCGGTTTCTTGTGGCTTTTTTCGCTGATCTTTCGCGGCATCGTGCAAATGCGGCTGCGGCTTTATCGCAAACGGATTCTGCGCGAACGGGCGCTGGGTTGCCTCGTGATTTCCATCGGTAACCTGACGGTCGGCGGCACGGGCAAAACGCCGGTGGTGGAGAAGTTCGCGCGCGCGTTGCAGTCGGGCGGGCGGCGGGTGGCGATCCTGAGCCGGGGCTACAAAAGCAAGAAGCCGCCATTTTTCAAGCGGCTGATGAACCGGCTCGGGTCCGAGCAGGAGTTCGTCCCCCGGATCGTTTCCAACGGCAAAGAGCTTTTATTGGACTCGCGGATGGCCGGGGACGAGCCGTACATGCTCGCCAACAATCTCAAGGACGTCATTGTTCTGGTGGATGCGGACCGCGTGAAAAGCGGGGTCTATGCCATCGAAAAAATGGGGTGCGACACGCTGTTGCTCGACGACGGCCTGCAATATTTGCGGCTCAAACACCGGCTCGACGTGGTCTTGGTTGACCGCCAGGCTCCCTTTGGCAACGAGCATCTCCTCCCGCGCGGCACCTTGCGCGAACCGCCGCCGAATCTACGGCGCGCCTCTTTTATTTTCATCACCAAATGTGTGCCGGGCGTGGACAACAGCGATCTCGTTGAGCGCATCCGCAAATACAACCGGACGGCGGAGATCGTGGAATGCACCCACAGCCCGCAATATTTGCAGCACGTTTTTAACGGGGAACAGTTGCCGCTTTCGTATTTGAAAGGCCGCCACATAGGCGCGCTCTCGGCCATTGCCCGGCCCGACAGCTTCGAAGACGGCCTGCGCAAGCTCGGGGCGAAGATCGAGCTTTCGCGGCACTTCGCCGATCACCACCGTTTTTCGGAGAAAGACATCGCGGGATTTATCCGGCGGTGCATGAACCGGGATTTGGACGCCATCCTGACGACGGAGAAAGATTGCGTGCGTTTCCCGAAGCTCAGGGATTTGGAACTCCCCATCTATTTCCTGCGCGTGGAGATCGAGATCCTTTCCGGCCACGAAAGCTGGCAACAGTGTGTGGACCGCATCTGCAAACCGCAGCCAGTGATGGCCCCGGAGCGGTTTTTTTAGCCTCACGCAAAGGCGCAAAGGCGCAAAGAGAAGAGGAACCGCGTCTTCGTTTTCCTTTGCGGCTTTGCGTGAAAATAAAAAGGCTAAGGAGCCGTAGGCAACGCCTCGCTGCGCGTGCAGAGGAGCGCGCGCACGGGCGGTTCGGCGGGGAAGGGCGCATCGCTGTCGAGGTGGCGGTCGCACAATCCGAAAAACTCCGCCTCGGTCGCGGCGCGTCGGATTCCGTGCAAAAACGCCTCGTCCGGCCCGATGCCCTGGCCGATGAAGTTCATATATTTCTTGAGCTTGGAGACATTGTTGGCCTCGCTCAGATGCGGAATCCGGGTTTCGGCGTAAAGGTGGTCGATGTAGCAGCGCAAGTCGCGCAACGTCGGCTCAAAATGCGGCCGCCCCGCCGCGTTGTCGCGGATTTGCTGGAACAACCACGGGTTGCGGATCGCGCCGCGCCCCATCATGAGCCCCGCCGCTCCCGTGGCGGCCAGCGTCTCGCGGGCGAGCGCCACGGAGAGGACGTTGCCATTGGCCAACACTGGCGCTTTCAACCGCTCCACGGCTTGCCGGATGCGGTCCAGGTGAACCCGCGTGCGGTACAGCTCGCGCACGGTGCGCCCGTGGACGGTGAAGGCGTCCACCTCGTGCGCCGCGAAGACCTCCAGCAACCGGTCGAACTCGGCGGGATCGCTGTAGCCGATCCGCGTTTTCACGGTGAACTGGACGCCAATAACGGGGCGCAGTTCGCGCAAAATCGCGTCGATCTGGTCGGGGCGTTTGAGCAGCCCGCCGCCCGCGCTTTTGCGGCATACGACCGGCGCGGGGCAGCCGAGGTTGAGGTCGATCCCAAAGACCGCGTGCCGCTGGAGCGCATGGGCCGTGCGCAGGAGCGAGGGGATGTCCTCGCCGATCATCTGCGCGATGACGGGGCGTCCGGTCGGGTTTTCATCAAGGGAGCGCAGGATGTGCCGTTCGGGCTTGGAGTCGCGGTGGACCCGGAAATATTCCGTATAGTAAAGGTCCGCGCCGCCGTAGCGCTGCATCACGCGCCAGAACGGCAGGTCGGTGATGTCCTGCATGGGCGCGAGCGCCAGCAGGGGGCGCTGCGCGGGAAGAATGTCGGCGAAGGTGGGCATGCAATCTGAAGGCGCGGCTCGCAAGGAGCACGAGCGCATTATAGCGCAGGGATAAAAATGAGACACCCCGTTTTGCCATCAGGCCAAACGGGGTGTCTCGGCTATCGGGGGAAATTCCCTGGATTAAATCTTGCTCTTGAGGTCTTTGCCCGCCGCGAATTTCACGGTTTTGGACTTCTTGATCTTGATCTTCTCGCCGGTCTTGGGGTTGACGCCCATGCGAGCTGCACGCTCGGCAACTTTGAACGTGCCAAAGCCGATGAGCTGAACGTTTTTGGTTTTTTTCAGACCTGCTTTGATGCTGTCGATCACTGCGGCGACTGCGCGCTCTGCTTCAGCTTTGCTGGCGCCGAGGGTCTTCTGGACGGATTCAACGAGTTCTGCCTTGTTCATGGATTGGGATTTCTAGCGGTTTGTTCCGGGTTTGGTTTAGACTTATTTAGACTATCCGAGCTTCTGGGAATCCAGAAACCTTGACCGTGTTGTGTCACCGCCTTTTTCTTATGTCAAAGAGTTTTTTGCAAAACAGCGATATTTCCTCCAAGCTCCTGTTTATCGGCATTGCCAAGCGATGTCGCCAATGAGAAAGTTTTCATTATGCCCATGACACTTGAAGAACGCATGAACGAGTTTTTTGACCGCAAGCCTTCCATTCATCCGACGGCCTTCGTCGCGCAGACGGCGGCGATCATTGGCCACGTGACTTTGGAGGAGGAATCGAGCGTTTGGTACAACACGGTTTTGCGCGGGGACATCAACCGCATTCACGTAGGGCCACGGTCCAATATCCAGGACGGTTCGGTGGTGCATCTGGCGGACGATTACCCGGTCATTATCGGGGAGTTGGTGACGATCGGCCACAAAGCCATGATCCATGCCTGCACGATCGACAACGAGGTGCTCGTCGGCATGGGCGCGATCATCCTCGACGGCGCGGAAATCGGCGCCCGTTCCATCATCGGCGCGGGCGCGCTGGTGACGAGCGGCACGAAGATTCCGCCGGGCTCGCTGGTCCTGGGTTCGCCGGGCAAGGTGGTTAAAACGCTCGATCTCGACGCGCAGGCGAAGATCCGCACCTGGGCGGAAAAATACGTCGGTGTCTCGCGTCGCTTCCTGGAGCACGCCCGCAACACGCCACAGGGCGTCTATCTCTAGGGTGTGCCATTCAGACTCTTGCTCCCCGTGGGCAATCGCACTTCGAGCGTGCACCTGGAGACGGTGGGTCGAATCGGTGCGCGAGATCGAAGGCAAGGCCACCAGCGAACTGCGCACGTAAATCTGCTGGGATAGAATTAGTGACCTTTTGTAACAGTTATTCCAACAACACCGGATGCTTTGCTCAACTTCGACCAAAAGTGGCCGTAGCACGCAACAACGACGAAGCACGCCGTTGGAACGATGAATCCGGCCGACATTCCGTGCAGGTCAGCCACGTGTCCCATGAGCTTGGGCATAATGGCGCCGCCCATGATCGCCATGACAATGAAAGACGAAGCCTTTTTGGCCCGGGTTCCCAGCCCGTAGATACCGAGCGAGAAGATCGTCGGGAACATGATAGACATGAAGAAGTAGCTGAGGAAGACGGCGCCAGCCGAAAGCCAGCCTAACTTCAGGAAGACGAGCAGACTGCAGAAGCCCGCAAGGCAGGCAAAGAGGGAGAGCACCTTGTGGGCGGGAAACTTCTTCAGCAGGCCGGCTCCAATAAAGCGGCCAATCAGGAAAAAAACAAACCCTCCGGAGGCCAAGTTCGAGGCTCCCTGATCGCTGAGACCGAGAAGGCCGTTCTTATGCAGCTCAAACCATCCCCCCATCGCCCCGCCCTTCCATGCATCCGGAATAGCCGGGATCTGCGAGGTCATGTAATTGATGAAATAAGCGAAGATCCCGCACTGCGCGGCGACGTAGAAAAACTGGGTGAGCGTGGCACCCGAAAAGTGCGGATGGCTCCAGATGCTGTGATTAGTGATCCGGCTTTTCTTCAGCAGGAAGGCCACAGTGCCGAGGGCAAAGAGGGTTCCGGAAGAATACAAAAGCGCCAGATTTTCGCTCATTCCCAGTTTCGCACCGACTGAGGGAATGGCCACGATGGCGGAGAAAAGCATGCCGACCGCGACTGAGAGCACGGCAATGTTCAACCACAGAAGGATCAGGGCGACACCCCGATTGGCCACAGGTGCGCTGCTTGACGCGGCATCGGAGTCATCGAGGTGAAAATCGTCTTCGGATTTGATCTCGGGAAGGTTGGAAAAAAAGAAGATCACTGCGAGAACCAGCACCACGCTACCAATTGCGGCATACGGAATCCAGAGAGTTGCGGAGCCATTGCTTTGGCCGCTTGCATCCTTGCCGTAGAAAAATGCCGCTCCTGCGATCGGGCCGAAGATCCATCCGATCCCGTTGCAAGACTGCGCGAGATTAATGCGGGTGGCGGCAAATTGTTTCGGACCGAGGACGGTTGTGTAGGGGTTTGCGACCGTTTCCAAAAAGGTGAGGCCGGAGGCGATCACACAGACGCCGAGCAGGAAGGCCGGGAAGGTGGCGATCCTGGTCGCCGGGATGAACCAGAACCCCCC
>JBAXCI010000143.1:0-4994 GCA_037141555.1 Verrucomicrobiota bacterium
GCCTTTGGCACTCCCCAAATCGCCCTTTTCGGCGAGACCAACCCGTTTGCGTGGCGTCCCCGGCACGACCGGGCGCGGGTTCTCTACGCGGGCGAGCCCGAACCGCTCACCCATTTTGAGCCGCGCGCGAAACCCCGGCCGTTGATCGAGTTATCGACGGAAGCCGTGATTGGTGCTATCAACTCCCTTTCCGCCAGCCTTTAGGCGGCGAAATTTTTCCCATTCATGAGCAAGAAATCTGATCCCAAGCCCAAAATCCCGATGCGCGAACTGCTGCGCCGGATGTGGGTTCCCTACAAACAGCTCCTCCCCTACCTCGCGAAATACAAGGTGCGCTTCATCCTGGGCCTGCTCTTCGGCATCGGCGCGGGCGCTTCGCAGGCGATGGTGGCGCTGACGATCAAAAAAGTGGCCGACACCATTTTTGGCCCCGGCCAGAGCGCGATGCATGCGGTCAGGGCGGGCAACCTGCATCACAGCGGTCCGTCGCTTTCCACCATGATCTGGGTTTGCTCGTTGATCCCGTTGGTCATGATCGCTCGAAGTGTCCTGGGTTACCTGAACACTTACTGCATCACCTGGGTCAGCCTTAAACTGCTCAACGACATCCGGAACGACCTGTTCAGGAAAATCGTCGCCCAGCCGCTGGCGTTCTTCAACAGCCGCCATTCGGGGATGTTGATCGGCCATATCATGAACGACTCGCGCATGGCCCAGATGGCCCTTTCGCAAGTCAGCGCCGACGTGGTGACGCAGCCCGTCGCCGTCATTGGCGCGATTATCGTGCTGTTGAAGCTGGACTGGCGGTTCACGGTCATCAGCTTGTTTTTGTTCCCGGTCTGCCTGATCCCGATCGTGGTGTTCGGGCGCAAGATCCGCAAGGACGGCGGCTCCGAAGAATCCCGCGCGGGGATGATGATGGTCGTCTTGCAAGAGGCGTTCGCGGGAATCCGCGTCATCAAGGCGCTCGTGCGCGAGAAAAACGAGATTCATAAATTCGAGGAGTCGGGCGATTTTCAGTTCAAAGTCGCCATGCGGGTGCGCAAGGCGATTGAAATCGTCGGCCCGATCATCGAGGCCGTTTCCGCCGTGGGCGTGATGATGGCGCTGGTGTACGTCGGCATGCGCGGGATTTCGGCGGGCGTCTTCCTGGGCCTCCAGGCGGCGCTCTTCCTGATGTATGATCCGGTGAAACGGCTCAGCAAAATCCATCTCCAACTCCAAAAGGCACTGGTTTCCACCGAGCGGATTTTCGAGTTGATGCACATCGAACCGGAAATCAAGGATGCGCCCCAGGCGCTGGAACTCGGCCGGGTGCGCGGCGAACTGGTTCTCGATAACGTCTCCTTCCGCTACCGCGACGAGTTGCCCCCTGCCGTCGAGGGGATCAACCTCAAGATCGAGCCCGGCAAGACATACGCCCTGGTCGGCCAGAGCGGCGCGGGCAAGAGCACGATTTTGAGCCTCATCCTCCGGTTTTACGATCCGCAGGCCGGTTCCATCCGCATCGACGGCCAGGACCTCCGCGAGGTCTCCCAGGCGTCGTTGCGCAAAAACATCGCCATCGTCACCCAGGACACGTTCCTTTTCCACACGACCATCATGGAGAACATCCGCTACGGGCGGCTCGACGCGACCGACGAAGAGGTTTACGCCGCAGCGGCGGAGGCGTTTGCGCACGACTTCATCTGCGCCCAGCCCGACGGCTACCAGACCCTCGTGGGCGACAAAGGGTGCATGCTTTCCGGCGGCCAGCAACAGCGGGTCGCCATTGCGCGCGCGCTGCTTAAAAACGCGCCGATCTTGCTGCTCGATGAGGCCACCAGCGCCCTGGATTCCGAATCGGAACAAAAAATCCAACTTGCCCTTGAACGCCTGGCCGCCGGGCGTACGGTAATCGCCATCGCCCACCGCCTCTCCACCATCTTGAAAGCCGACCAGATCGTCAGCATGGTGGACGGTCGCGTTGTGGAGAAGGGAACCCACGAGGAACTCTTCGCCCAAAGCGGCAATTACCGGCGGCTGTACGATTTGCAGTTCAACAAACACGAAGAGGAAAACTCTCTGCTTTCTTAAGTTATGAAACACCACGTCCTTGCTTTTTCTGTGGCCTGGCTGCTGATTTGCGCCGCTCCCGCCTATGCGCAGGAGGGAGGAGCCCCCATCAAGATCACGAGCACGCTTCATGGCGACGGGAGCCGCACCGATACGCAGAAGGATATCGATAACCACGTCACGGAAACCAAAACCTACGACGCTTCCAAAAAGCTCGTCCAGCGTTGCGTCATGACGCTCAACGATGAAGGGTTGGCGACCGAGGGAGTCGTGTATAATGCCAAGGACGTGGTCATAGCCCGGATGGTTTACAAATATGACCCTCTGGGAAAGCTCAGCGAGCAAATCAACCAAGCCCCCAACGGCACCTTGCTCGGGCGATTGGTTTTCACCTACGACCCGACTGGCAAGATGACCGTCCAAGCCTTTGATGCAAAAGGGAATCTGATAAAGGGAGAGAACAGCACTCCTGCACAGCCCCGCGTGAAAGGGAGCCGCAGCCGCAATTAGCGGTCTTATTCCGAGACCCACGCCGCCACTTGCGCCGCTACGGCGGCGAGGTCCGGCGCGAACGTCGGCTTGGCGGCGGGCGGCGGCGGAGTGTGCAACTCGCGAACCTGAAACAAGGTCCGCTCTTTCCAGACCCACGCGTCTGGATTGTAAGGGCCGACCAGGGCGGGATCGCTCCATGTGTGCAGCGAAAGGAGATGCGGCGTGAGCGCAGCGGCGATATGCATCGGGCCGCTGTCCACGCTCACCACAAAGCGCGCCCGGCGAAGGAGCCAGATCAGTTCGTGAACGGTGGTCTGGTTGAGCAGGTTGACGAGCTTGCCCGGTTTTCCCTCGGCGCTCGGAAGGGTGACGTTGGCGCGTCCGGCGAGCACAACCGGGCACGGGAGCGCCGCTGCAAATTCCAGGGCTTCTTCGGCGGAAAGCGATTTGCCTGCGCCCCGCGAGAACGGGTGCAGGAGCACGAACGGCTCTTCCAGCTCGAACCCGGCAGGGCGGCTGCCCTCGGGGAGATTCCACGTGAGCGGTCCCGTGGTGTCGATGCCGAGAGCCGCGACGAGCTTCAAATACCGGTCCACCGCGTGTTCCCGCCCTACGGCAACGGCCTGGTCGTAAAAGAACCGTGCGCCTTCGCGGGCATCGGAGAGTCCGACCAGTTTTCCCCCCCGGCAAAAGCGGCCCATGATCGCGCTGCGCAGCAGCCCTTGAAAATCGAGCACGAGGTCGGAACGGCACGCTTTTCCCGTGGCGCGCAGCCAGCGGAGTTGCTTAATCAACGAGCCGCTGAGTTCGCGTCGTGGGAAGAGGATGATTTCGTCCACGTCCGGGTTCCCCTCCAGCAGCGGAGCCCACTCGGGGTTGACGATCCAGCGAAGCCGGGTCTCCGGCCACGCCCGTTTGAGCAACGAGACGGCGGGAAGCGTGTGGACGACGTCCCCCAGCGAACTGGGTTTCACGACGAGAACGGAGCGGGGAGACATGGCGCCTCAATTTCCCAGCGCCAGCCGGTCGGCCAGACGCTGAGGCAGCCCGGCGTCGATCACCTTGTCCTGGGCCGTGTTGATGTCGTATTCGAGCCGCCGGAGTTCCACCAGGTTCTTGTCGGCGTGGTAAATGCAGTAGGAGGCGTGCCAGTCGCCATCGCGGGGCTGTCCCACGCTGCCCACGTTGATGAAATATTTTTTTCCCGGCTCGATTTGCAATACGTCGAGGGGCACGGAGCGCACGATCTCGTCCCGGATATAGGCGCGCGGCGCGTGGGTGTGGCCGTAGAAACAGACGTTGGTGTATTGGTAATTGAAGCTCGCGGCGGCGTCGAGCTGGTTGAAGACGTAGCCCCACTGGTGCGGCGTATCGAGCGTGGCGTGGACGATGGTGAAGTCCCTCACCTGGCGAATGAGCCGCAGCTTCGAGAGCCAGTCTTTGTCTTCGTCGGTGAGATGCTCGCGCGTCCAACGGATGGCGGCATCTGCCAGGGGATTGAAGATATCGCGCGAATCCGCCAGGCACGCCTGTTCGTCGTGGTTTCCCTGAACCACTGGGCAGCCGAGTTCGCGGATGATCTCCACGCATTCGTGGGGATTGGCGTTGTAGCCGACCACGTCGCCGATGCAGACGTGATGCGTGCAGCCGCAATCCCGCGCGTCGGCCAAAACGGCTTGCAACGCTTCTAGATTCGCATGAATGTCACCAAAGATTGCAAAACGCATGAGAGGAGGGGCCGCAGACTGATCGGGCCGCCATTATTGCGGCTTTCCGGGAGCTTTGTAAACTCTTTGCTCCGGTGAGATGGCCAGTTTTTCCTCCATCTCTTTGAGCCGGAGCAGCAGTTTGGGCGTATGCTCCCGCTCTCCCATCCGGTACAGCCTCAGCAAGAGCGCATAGGCTGCGGCTTCTTTGCCGGGCACCATGGAAAGCTCGTAGGCGGCAAACCGTTTCTCGTAGCCCATGCAATCCGGGAGCTCCGCAGCCCTGGAATAAGCTTCGTAGGCGGCAAAGTGATCGTTGGTTTTGTTCATCAGCACGAAACCGAGCCGATTATAAAGGACGGACCGGTCCGGGTTATTGCGGGTGCCGCGCTCCAGGAAATCCCGGCCGATGGCGATGAACTCCTGCGATTCCCGAAGCCGCTGCTGGCGTGGCCTGGGGTCGCCAGCCATTGTTAAACCGTCGGCGTTGAAACGAATTTCCTGGCGATCCCGCAGAGCGGCGGCGGAGGCGTCAAACGCCATGTACCACGCCCCCATTTCCCAGCTCAACGTGAGCCGTGGCTGGAGCGTGGTGATCTGGTTATAGAGAAAAATGACCCGGCTCCATTGCGTGTTTTCCCACGCGCAGTTGGCTTGGAGGGAAAGGATATCGGCGATCACTCCGCGAAAGCCGCTCAACGCCGCCAAAAAGGCCCCCTGCCCGATCTGTTCGCGCAAGGT
>JBAXCI010000144.1:0-4948 GCA_037141555.1 Verrucomicrobiota bacterium
CGTCAACACCCTCATGCACGACATGGAGCGCGCCGGGATCGAGATCGTCAACTTGATCACCCAAACGCCGCCCGCTCCGCAGCCCATCATCAAATTCGGCGACCGCCAACGGGCCGCCGGGAGGATGGAGTAAGCCCCGTTTTTCGCCGCCCGCGCCATGAAGCTGCACCGAACGGTCAAATACAACCCGGAGCTGTTCAACCTCATCCCGTTGATCAACGTCCTCTTCCTTGCACTGGCCTTTGCCACGCTCGGCAATACGTTTGTGGTGCAGCCGGGGCTCTCCATCGTTCTTCCCGTCTCCTCGTTTGTGTTGACGCCGCAGCGGCACCCGCAAATCGTGAGCATCACTGCCGGAGCGCTGCCGACGGTTTATTTTGAGGACAAAAAAGTGGAGCTTTGGGAGCTTGACGAGCGGCTCTCCCGGTCGGAGGCCAAAGATCGCTCCCTGATCATCCGGGCGGATCGCGCGGTGCCTTACGAACTGGTTTCCGCCGTGATGAACCTTGGTCTGCGGCGGGGTTATACCGTCGCCGTCGCCGCCACCAGCCAGCCGCAATGAACAGCGAACCCCGTGGATTGGCCGCGCTCGCCGCACAAGTCGGACACTACCGGCTGGTGTTCCGCTGGCCGGAGCGGACCGCTTCGCTCTTGCTCCCGGCGTTGTTTGTCCTCTCGGTGACCGTTCACGCGTTCGCGTTTTACGTCTTCCAAGTGGTTTACCCGCCCGCACTCGTCAGCGCTCCGCCCCCGGCTCAGGTGACGTTGCTCACGGCCGCCACCCCGGAGGGCGCGGCCCTGCTGCAATGGGTGCAAGCCCAAGATCCCGCAACGGTTGCCCGCCCGCAGGAGATCACGCCCGCCGAACTCAAGGAAATTCCGTATTCCCCGGCTTACGCCACCGTGCATACGCTGCCATTGGAGGTGGAGCGGCCCGTGGAAGCCATCGGATTCCCGGCGGCGCACACCCTCCTGGATTTCAGCGAATCCAAGGCGGCCCCGCCCGAATCCCCGCGCCTCGCTGTTTCCTCCGCCCTCTCGTTTTCAGAGGTCCTTGCCGCCCGCGATGCCGCTTCCGCCCCGGCCCCTCAAATCATCCCCAAAGGCAGTCCCAACCTGCGGCCCACGGTTTTTCTCGTTGGGATCGGCGACCGTGGCGAGGTCCGCTACTGTTTCCTGTTGGACCCCAATGGAGGCGATCCTTCCAGCGGCGATCACGACGTCGACAAACAGGCCGAGGCCCTGTTGCGCGAGCACAGTTTTACCCGCTCCGAGACGCCGCTCGAATGGGGATTTGCCACGTTCACCTGGGGCGCGCAAGCGTATGCGCTCCACCCCTCCCAACCGCTCCCGCAGCCGCCTGCGGTCCCCGGAACATGATCCGCGTCAGCCTTACCTTCCTTATCTTTATCTATCTCGCCGCGTTCCTGACGGCGGTGTTTGCGCTGTGGATTTGGGTGGAATGGAGTCGCCAGCGCAGGGAACGCCACGCCGTTACCCACCGCGTCCGGTGCAGCTTATGCGCCTTCGAATTTGAAGACCCGAGCGAGGAGGCGCTCCCGCGCTGTCCCCGGTGTGGGAGCCTCAACGAACGGGAACGCTTTAGGATGTTGTAAACTCAGGCTTGCCAGAGGGGCAAGACTTGCCCATGATAGGACATGGCATCCCTATCCGAACCTGTCGACGGCGCGTTCTACAAAACGGCCGATGCATTCTTCGCCCAGAACTCCAGCACCGGGCTGACTTTTGACGACGTCTCGCTGGCAACCCTCTTTTCCGAGATCCTCCCGCGCGAGACCAATCTCGAAACATCGCTCGCAGAATCCCTCCGGCTCCAGATCCCGATTATCTCCTCGGACATGGACACCGTCACCGAATCGCGCATGGCCATCGCCATGGCTTTGAGCGGCGGCCTCGGCTTGATCCATTACAACATGCCCGAGCGGCAGCAGCTTTCCGAAGTCAGCCGCGTGAAGAACCACATCCACGGCTTGATCCAGGAGCCGATCAAAGTGACGCCCGACCAGTTCATCGGCGACGTGATCGAGTTGATCGAATCCAAGAATTTCTCGTTCAGCACCTTCCCGGTCGTGGACGAACAAAACCGGCTCATCGGCCTGCTCCCCGGCCATGTTCTCAAACAGCGCTACGCCTCCAAAAAAGTGAGCGAAGCGATGACGCCCCGCGCGGCCATCCACACCATCCGGCAAAGCGAGCTTACCACCGATCCCATCGACTGCGCCGACCGGTTTTTCAACGACCACATCGGCATCCACAAGCTGCTCGTGGTGGATGACCAGGACCGCCTTAGCGGGCTCTTCACCCTGAGCGACGTGGAGCGGATCACGCAGGAGAGCCGGGCGCAGTTGAAGCCCGCGCGCGACAGCAAATTCCGCCTCATCTGCGGCGCGGCGGTCTCCGCCACGCGTGGGGCCAACGGCGAACTGGACAAGGAGCGCATCGCGGCCCACGTGAGCGCGCTCGTGGAGCGTGGCGTGGATGTCGTGGCGGTCTCCACGGCGCACGGCCACACGAAGGGCGTGGGCGACACCGTGCGGCTCATCCGCGCGAGATTCCCCGAGCTGCCCATCATCGCGGGCAACGTCACCAGCGGGGCGGGCGTGGAGTTTCTCGCGGACTGCGGCGCAAGCGCCATCAAAGTGGGGCAGGGGCCCGGTTCCATCTGCACCACGCGCATCGTCGCCGGGGTCGGCATCCCGCAGTTGACCGCGCTTTACGTCGCGGCAAAGGGAGCGGCTCAGCGCGGCGTGAAAATCATCGCCGATGGCGGCATCACCAAATCCGGCGACCTGGTGAAAGCCCTCACCTTGAGCGACGCCGTCATCTGCGGCGGCCTGCTCGCCGGTTGCCCCGAAGCGCCCGGCCAGATCATGGAAATCAACGGCAAACTTTACAAACAATACCGTGGGATGGGCAGCCTCGCCGCCATGAAAGCCGGGTCCGCCGCCCGCTACGGACACAGTGTCAAGGACACCACGCGCAAAGCAGCCGCCGAAGGGGTGGAAGCATTGAAGGAAGTCTCCGCCTCGCTCGACACCGTGCTCACGCAACTGGTGGGCGGGGTGCAATCCGGGATGGGCTATCTCGGCGCGGCCGACTTGAAGCAGCTTCGCGAAAAAGCGCGCTACATCCGCGTCAGCCCCGCCGGGCAGCGCGAGTCGTCCCCGCACGACGTGATCGAGGTCAAGACCGGGGCAGGGGAGAACCAGGGGTAAACGGTTTTTTATTCTCACGCAAAGACGCAAAGGCGCAAAGAGAAGAGGAGCCGAGTTGCTGGCCTTTCCTTTGCGACTTTGCGGCTTTGCGTGAGGTAATTTGTGAACCCCCGCCACCAGGCTTGTCATCCCGACCGCAGGGAGGGACCTCGCCACGGTCTTGACGCAACGAGTTATTCAAAGCGCCGGAGCCCTGGATGGGTCCCTCGCTGCTCTCGGGATGACAGCCGGTTTGGAGGCGCCGTTTTCGTTGCGCGCGTCATTCGTCGGAGCGTCTTAAGTCATACTAAATAGGCTCCCCTTGCGCTTCGTCCTCCGCGCCTTGCAAGAACACCTCCATCACGCGCAGCCGCGACTCCGCCTGCTGGCGCGATTGCGGGAGTTGCAGTTTGCCGGGTAGCTCTTGGGCGTTGCGCCGCAGGAGCGCCACGGCGTCGGCATGCCTGTGAAAGCGCGTATCGCGGCCCACTTTGCTCACATTGCGCAGGATGCCGACCGTGCCCAGTTGTTCAAGGATGTCCGCGTCCCGCAACAACACGGCTTCGAGAGAACCCGGAACCTTTGAGGGAAGGTGCTCGGCAATCACGGTGACGACCGCCGCGATTTTCTCCGCTGGGAAACCGAATGCGCGCAAAAGCTCGGGCGCGCGCTCGATGACATACGCGACATTATCCCAAGCGGCCAGCGCGACCGGGTCTTCGGGGCGATGCCCCACAAACACCCCGAGATCGTGCAGCCAAGCGGCGGCGTAGAGCACGTCGTCGTCGAAGGCCATTCCCTCGCCGAGCCGTTTTGCCAAAGCATAGAGCCGGGGCTGATGGCTGAATTTATCGACAGGGCGGGCGTTGGTGCGGAGGTAATCGGCAATCGCACTGCGGAAATCGTTGGGGGGCATGGGCGGAGATTAAAACAGCGAGGGATGATGTTAAATCTCTTTATTACCCTCGTTCCCAGGCTCCAGCCTGGGAACGAGGAGAAACCCCCATCCAAAGTAACTTTGTCACCGAGGCTCCAGCCTCGCGCTCCGCTTAGTAGCGGTAGTGGTCGGCTTTGTACGGCCCTTCCACGGGCACTCCGAGGTAGTCGGCTTGCTTCTGGGAGAGGACCGTCAGCTTGACGCCGATCTTGCCCAGGTGCAGCCGGGCGACTTCTTCGTCGAGTTTCTTCGAGAGGATGTAGACGCCCGGTTTGTTGGTCTCTTTGTTCTTCCAGAGGTCGAGCTGAGCCAATGTCTGGTTGGAGAAGCTCGCGCTCATGACGAACGACGGATGGCCGGTGGCGCAGCCGAGGTTGACCAGGCGGCCTTCGGCGAGCATGAAGATCTCGTGCCCGTCCGGGAAGGTGTATTTGTCCACCTGCGGCTTGATGTTGGTGCGCACAACGCCGGGGGCGGTGTTGAGCCGGTCGACCTGAATTTCGTTGTCGAAGTGGCCGATGTTGCAGACGACGGCCTGGGTTTTCATCCCCTGCATGTGCTCGAAGGTGATGATGTCGACGTTGCCGGTGGTGGTGACGTAGAGGTCGCCGCGTCCGAGGGTCGCCTCGACGGTGGTGACTTCGTAGCCTTCCATCGCGGCCTGGAGAGCGTTGATCGGGTCCACTTCCGTGACGATCACGCGCGCGCCCTGGCCCTTGAGGGATTGCGCGCAGCCTTTGCCGACGTCGCCGTAGCCGCACACGACGGCGACTTTGCCCGAGAGCATGACGTCGAG
>JBAXCI010000145.1:0-4938 GCA_037141555.1 Verrucomicrobiota bacterium
GTCTGCGGTTGGCGTTTCTGTTGACCATCCCGTGCGCCGTCGGGTTGATCTTCTTTGCCGAACCGATCATCTCCCTCATTTTCCAGCGGGGCCATTTCACTTACGAGTCCACCCGCCAAACCGCCGCCGCGCTTCAATACTACGCCCTTGGGCTGGTCGCTTATTCCAGCATCAAGGTGCTCGCCCCGGCATTCTACGCCCTCAACCGGCGCAATTTGCCGATGTTTGTGAGCTTCTTTTCGATCGCCACCAATTACGTCCTCAACCAAGTCTTCACCTTCCAACTCGGTTTCGGCCATCGCGGGCTCGCCCTTTCCACCAGCCTCGTCGCGGTGATCAATTTTGCGATTCTCTACGGTTTGATGGCCCGTCACATCGACGGATTGGAAACACGGTCGCTCCTAAAAAATCTCGGCAAACTCGCCTTCGCCAGCATCCCCCTCGCGCTCCTCTGCGTCGCGGCAAACAAGTGGCTCTTTGCCGGGCTTGAGACGATGGCCTTCCTGCCCAAGCTCATCGCCGTCTTGGGCACCATCAGCGTGGCTGCAGCGGTTTTTGGCGGAACGGTGGCCCTCCTGCGCATCGAAGAAGTGGACGATGTCGTCGCGATGCTTAAACGCAAGCTCGGGAAAGCCGCATAGGGGTGCTCGGGGTTTGCACGATGGCACGGATGGTGCTTAAATAGAGCCTTCAGTTTGGATGACGCAAGGACGAGGCGGGACAGGGAATTTGAAAGGACTTTACCAAGCCCAATTTTTACATTATAGACACGACTTCTTCGCCCAATGAGAGCTTTATTTCCAATCCTGGTTGGGTTTTGCGCGCTGGCGCTTTGCGTTCCGGCTGCGCGCGCACAATCGCCCTACCAGAGCAGCGCGGATTTCGCCAAATACGCCCAGAAGCTCCGCGAAAGCGCCTTGCTCAAGATGGAACCGACCGTGCAAGTCCAGACCTCCGGGCGCTCGACTTCGCTGCTGCCGGGGCGTTACCCCTGGAAGACCAACATCGTGACCACGGTGTTCTGGATCGGCGAAGGAACCACCGCGCGCAATCCCGTGCCCAATCGCGCCAGCTCCTGGGACCCCAACTGGCTCGGCGCCTACGGGGGTGTCGATCGCCCGGACCGCCGTAACGGCTACCTGCCCGCAGCGTTTGTCCCCGGCCAAAACCCTTTCTATATCGCCCTGCCCTATAACGACGTAACGCGCGGCACCACCAAGCCCGAGGCCTCCTTCATTATCCCGTGGTTTCGCCAGGCATTTCAGCAAGCCGGTCATTCCGTTTGCAAGGGACGCTGGATCGCCGTGCGTTTCCGCAACCGGATCTGCTACGCCCAATGGGAAGATTGCGGCCCGTTCCGCACCGACCACTGGCAATATGTTTTCGGCAAGGAAGCAAGCCCCAAACCCAACATCAACGGCGGCGCAGGCCTCGATGTCTCCCCGGCGGTTCGCGATTTCCTGGGGATGAACCCGACCAAGGACGTGTGCGACTGGAAATTTGTGGAATTCAGCGAAGTGCCTTCCGGCCCTTGGTCGAAGCATGGAGAAAACAACACCTTTGTCCAGAACGCCCGGCGTGGGACCGAACGGGTGGCAAGCGATAAACGGTAAACCCGATGGCCTTTTCGCCGGACGCTGCCTTTGATTTTTTGCACCGCGCTTTTGAGAGCGGACGGCTTGCCCATGCCTATCTCATTACCGGCGAAGCGGGCAGCGGCAAACGCGCGCTCGCCCAGAAGCTGGCGGCGCTCGTCGCAGGGCTCGGCGGTGCGAGCGGCGACCCGCTCAAACATCCCGACATTCATTCCATCGAGCCGGAATCCAAATCGCGCATCATCAAAGTCGAGCAGACGCGCGAATTGGAGAAGGCGCTCCAAATGCGCGCTTCTCAGAGCGGTCGCAAGGTTGCGATTATTTTCGATGCCGACCGGATGAACGCGTCGGCGTCCAACTCTTTTCTAAAAACGCTGGAGGAGCCGCCGTCCAACTCGCTTTTGCTGCTCGTGAGCGCGCACCCGGAGATGTTGCTGGAGACAATCCTTTCCCGCTGCATCACCGTGCAACTCGCCGCCGCCCCTCGCAGGGAACCGACAGAGGGCCAGCGCCGGCTGCTCGACCTCGTCTCGCGTTACCTGGCAAAAAGCAAACCGGGCGAGACGGACATCGGCGGCGTGTTTGTGTTGGTGCGCGAATTCACCAAACTGCTGGCCGAAGCAAAATCGGCGGTGCAGGAAGAAGGCGCAGCCGAGTTGAAACGCGAGGAAGCCCTTTACAAGCAGACCACCGACGGCAAATGGCTCGGAGAGCGCGAGGAATATTACAAGGCGCTGGCGGAATCGCGCTACCTGCAATCGCGCACGGTTTTCATCGGGACGCTGCTCCAATGGTGGGGCGACGTGCTCCGGCAGCAACACGGTGCGACAGCGGGCAACGCGCTGGATTTCCCCTCCTATGCCGAACAGACCGCAAAACTGGCCGAGCGATTTTCAACGCCCGAGGTGTTGCGCCGCGTGAGCGCCTTGGAAACTTTGCGCGAGAATTTCGGGCGCAACGTCCAGGAGCAGCTCGCCGTCGAAGTGGCGTTCCTGGGAGCGTTTGGAAACAGCTAACCGCTCAGCCATTTTGGAGGTGGCACGCTTGGCGATTTTAACAGGATTTTAAGGATTATCAGGATTAAATCCGGAAAAAAATGAGTCCGTTGGAAAATTCTGTCCAAAAAATCCTGTAAATCCTCTTAATCCTGTAAATCCTGTTTAAAAAAAGTGAAGCTCCGCGCTCGCAGCAATCATCTTGTTTGTTATCTCCTCACCCTGCTCTTAATCGCCGCAACAGCACCGGCGCACCCTCAGCAACCCGTCCGGCGCAAAGCAGCCATCGCGA
Organism: Verrucomicrobiota bacterium; assembly: GCA_037141555.1. Taxonomy (GTDB): domain Bacteria; phylum Verrucomicrobiota; class Verrucomicrobiia; order Chthoniobacterales; family Chthoniobacteraceae; genus UBA695. The sequence continues at coordinate 2,883 of JBAXCI010000145.1, forward strand.
TGGCCGAGCATTACGTGAACTTCCGCTGGAAACCGACCGTTGCAAACGCCTTCCACGGGCTGGACCCGGAGGGGATTCGCGTGAACACCCCGGATGCCGCATTCGAAAACGCGGGCAGCCGTCCCGGGTGGTGGGAACCGGGCCGGACCAACGTAGGCGTCCCCTATATGTGGGGCGGTTTCAGCAGCTTGCGCGAGTTCCGTGACGGGATCAAAAAAGGCTATTATGCGGGCGACGTTTACACGCAGGAAAAGCGCCGTTTGCTCGAAAACGCCGTCAGCCGCCACGCCGTGGGGATCGACTGTTCGGGGCTGATCTCACGCTGCTGGGGGCTGGAACGCAGCTACTCCACCCGCGAACTGCCGGGTCTCTGCGTGCCGCTCGCGAGCTACGAAGACCTCCAGCCGGGCGACATCCTCAACTCCCACAACAACCACGTGCTGTTGTTCAAAGAGTTCGCCGACAAAGACCATAAACGGCTCATCGCCTATGAAGCCGGATCGCCGCCCACATGGAAAGTGCTCCGGGACTCGATCTCGATCCCATTACTTAAGAGCTACGGCTACAAGCCCTTGCGCTATAAAATGATCAAGGAGTAAATCAAGAGGCGCGCCAGCAGATTAACCCCTTCTGCCGACGCGCCTACCCCTGATCTTTTAAAACTGCTAGTAGAATACCTGATTCTTCCGTAATGACAATCCGTACGATTGCGTAGAAACAAAAAAATGCTGTGTTTTTTTGGGACGAAGAAAAGCACCGCCCCTTTTGCATTGCCGGGGTGGCGTGCGGGTTGATAACTTCTTGTTGCACACAAACCTCATGAATCGATTCGAAAACCAAATCGCCATTGTTACCGGCGCCGGACGCGGCATCGGGGAATCCATCGCCAAAGCTCTCGCCGCCGGAGGAGCCAAGGTCGCCTGCGTCAGCCGTTCGGACTCCGCCGCAAAGGTCGCCCAAGCCATCAACGCCCTCTCGCCCGACACCGCGCGCGCCTACACCGTGGACGTCGCCGACAAGAAAGCCGTCGAAGCGGTGAGCGCGAAGATCTTCGCTGATTTCGGTCGCGTGGACATTCTCGTCAACAACGCGGGGATCACCCGGGACGGCCTCGCCATGCGCATGAGCGAAGAGGACTGGGATAGCGTCATCGACACCAATCTCAAGGGCGCTTTCAATTTCATCCAGGCCGTAATGCGCCCGATGATCAAGCAGCGCAGCGGCCGCATCATCAATATTTCCAGCGTCGCCGGATTGATGGGCAACGCAGGGCAGGCCAACTACGCCGCGAGCAAGGCGGGCCTCCTCGGCTTGACCAAAACGCTCGCCCGCGAACTCGCAGGCCGCAACATCACCGTGAACGCGGTCGCCCCCGGTTTCATCAAGACCGACATGACCGACGTGCTCCCCGAGGCGATCAAGACGGCGGTGCTCACGCAGATTCCCGCAGGGCGCTTCGGAGAACCCGAGGATATCGCCGCGGCGGTGGCGTTCCTCGCGAGCGCCGAAGCGAAATTCATCACCGGCCAGACCCTCACGGTCGACGGCGGGATGGTGATGGCCTAACGCTCCCCCTGCCCTCCATGCAATTGCTGCTTCTTCGCCACGCCGACGCTGTCCCCTCGGCGCGCACCGACGATCTGCGGCCCTTGAGCGACAAAGGCCGCCAGCAGGCCAAACGCGTGGCGCGCTTTTGCAAGGAGCGCGGATTGCAGCCCGATTTGATACTCACCAGTCCGTTTCTGCGGACGGAGGAGACGGCGCAAATCGTCGCGCAGGAACTCAAGTGTGAAATCGTCCTAAGCGCGTTTCTCGCCTCGGGCATGATGCCGTTTGCCGCGATCGAGGAACTGCGTGCCTACCAGCGTTTTGATTGCGTGCTGCTCGTGGGGCATGAGCCGGACCTGAGCGCGCTCGCGGGAACGCTGCTCGGCGCGGGCAATCTCGGGGCCATCCGGATGCGCAAAGCGACCCTGGCGGGGTTGGCCGTGGATGCCCTCACCCCCGGCGGCGCGCATTTGGAATTCCTCGTTCCCGCGAAGATCATCTCGGAGAA
>JBAXCI010000146.1:0-4816 GCA_037141555.1 Verrucomicrobiota bacterium
ATACATCCACCATGTCACCAAACTTCTACTAAACCGACTATGCGGGTGGTATTATGCCATCTCATCCCTTCCCAATGCCGTTTTTAGGTTAAATCCCACTCGCTCTACAACTGCCCCGGATCGGCCAGCAACTCCGCCACGCGGCTCAAGAGCCGACCGGCGGCGCCGCCGTCGAGCACGCGGTGATCGAAACTGAGCGTCATGTTCGCTTCCGTCACCGGCTCAAACGTGCGGGTTTCCGGATTCCAACGGGGCACGATCTGCCCCGCGCCCAGGCCGAGCACGAGCGTCTGTTCCGGCAGCGGGATGGGCGTGGCCCAGGTGAGCCCGAACGTGCCGAAATTGGTGACGGTGGCGACGGAACCGCCCGAAGCGGTCGGGGGCAGCCGACGTTGGCGCGCCATCTCGACGAGATCGTTGTAGGCGGGAACCAGGTCCGCAAGCCGGGTGGTGTCGACGTTGCGCAGCACGGGCACCAGCACGCCGTCCTCGGCTTCCACGGCCACACCGATGTCGATGGCGGCCGGGTGCGCGATGCGGTCGCCCACGAGGCGGCCTGCCGGGGCGCTGTTTTCCGAAAGGGCAATGCCGAGCGCGCGCAGCAGGTAAAGCGCCGGGCCGGGCTTGGGATGGGATTGTTTGCGGTGGGCCAGCATCGGTTCGAGCACGAGGGGGCGGCCCGCCGTGGCGATGGGCCGGGTGGCGCTGCGCCGCATGGCGTCAGCCACGGCCACACGCATGGTGGAGGCCGGGGTGATCGTCTGATTTTCAAGCTGCGCGAGGAAATTCTCGAAATCCTCGATCGTCACGCGACCCGCTGCGCCGCTGCCGGCGATGCCCGCGAGGTCGGCGGCGTGGAGGCCGAGTTCGTTCATGCGCGCCTTCATCCGGGGGGACATGTAGCTGGCTCCCGCGGCGTGGGCGGGCACGGGGAGGCCGCGCACGGTCGGCTGGACGGCGGCAGGCTTTGTGGCTGCGGGGCGGATGGCCGATTCCCGGCCGTCAGCCACGCTCATTTCCGCCGAGGCGGAGACGGCAGGCGCGGGAACATCGAGGCCATGCCGTATGGCGTCTTCCTCTGTGGCTTCCAAATAGCCGAGAACCGCGCCAACGCTGTAGCTCTGGCCGGCTTCCACCAGGATGCAGTCGACCCGCCCGGGGCACGGCGTGGTGACGCTCATGACGGCTTTGTTGGTCTCCACTTCGATGACGTCCTGATCGGCATCGACCTGGTCGCCCACTTGCACGGCGATGTTGACGATGGTGGCCTCGGCGATGGACTCGCCGAGCTGTGGCATGATGATCGGAATTTGCGGCATCGTTTAAAATCGGGTGGGTAAAAGGTTGCGTCAGAGCCGGAGCAGTTCGCGCATGGCGCGGGCGACGGTCTGGGCCGTCGGGCGGTGGGTGCCCCAGAGATTGGGATGGAAAGGGACGGGGGTGTTTTTGGCGTTGAGCCGACGGGGCGGGACATCGAGGAGCCCAAAGCCTTCGCTGGCGACGCGCGCGACGATTTCCGACGTGACGCCGCCCCAGGGCCACGCCTCGCCCACGGCCAAAAGGCGGCCGGTCCGGGCGACACTGGCGAGCACGGTGTCGGTGTCGAGCGGTTTGATGGAGCGCAGATCAACGACTTCCACTTCGTAGCCTTCCGCAACCAGCTCTTCCGCCGCGGCGAGGCATTCGTGAACCATCGCGCTGTAGGTGACTACGGTGGCGTCGCGCCCCTGGCGGGCGATCCGCGCCTTGCCCACGGGCAGCGCCTCGGTGGGCAGCCCTGCCGCTTTGAGGTGGTAATAGAGGTATTTGTGTTCGCAGAAGAGCACCGGGTCGTCGATGGCGACGGCTTCCAGCAGCATCGAGTAGGCGTCCTCGACCGTGGCGGGGGTCATCACCACGAGGCCGGGATACTGGGCATAAATGCCCTCCATGCTCTGGCTGTGGAACGGCCCCGAACCGGCGGTGCCGCCCGAGGGAAGGCGAATGGTGATCGGGCAGGGAACTTCCGTGCGCCAAAAAAGCGTTGCGGCGTGGTTGACGATCTGGTTGAAACCGGGCGTGGAGAAATCCGCGTACTGGATTTCGATGATGGGCCTCATCCCCTCGATGGCCGCGCCGATGGCGGAGCCGACCATGGCGTCTTCGCTGATGGGCGCGTCGAGCACGCGGCCGGGAAATTCCTTGGCGAGGTTCTTGGTGGCTTTGAACGCGCCGCCGAACTCCCCCACGTCCTGCCCGTAGATGTAGACGCGCGGATCGTCGGCGAGGGCTTTGGCCTGGGCTTCGCGAATGGCTTCGAGGTAGGTAATCATTGCAACGCTTCGGGCTTAATGGGCAAAAGTGTCGTCCAGGTGCGGGGTGGAGAGAGCGCACCAGTTTTCGTCGTTGGGGTCGGGCGCCGGTTCGCGCTGGACGGTGGCCACGGCTTCCTCCACCTGCCGCAGCGTCTCCTCGCGCCAGCATTCCAGATCGGTTTCCGAAGCCCAGGCGCGCTCCAAAAGGGTGCATTCGGCCCCGCGCAAGCAATCGCGTCCGAGGGAGGAATCGCGCAACTCCGCGCCGATGTAGCTCGCGTCGTCGTGTTCCCCGTGCCCCGCAAGCCGGAGCAGATTCGCGACGATCAACTGCGGGCCGTGGCCGGTGCGGGCGCGCTCCACGGCTTTGCCGACCAGTTCCAGGCAGGCGTCCAAGTCGGTCGCATCCACGGAATGGCCTTCAATGCCATATCCGATAGCCCGGTCCACAAGATCGTTGCAGGCGAACTGCTTGGAGTTGGGCGTGGAATAGGCAAATTGATTATTGGCGACGACCATCACGAGCGGGAGTTTTTCCACCGCCGCGAGGTTGAGCGCTTCGTGGAACGACCCGGTGGAGGTGCCGCCGTCGCCGATGCAGGTGGCCCCGACCACGCCGGGCTCGCCCTTGAAGCGGCGCGCCATCAGCCCGCCGCAAACCACGGAAATCATCGCGCCGAGGTGGCTGATCATCGGGTAATAGCCGTCCCTGGGGCGGCCCCGGTGGACGTTCCCCTCGCGGCCGCGCATCGGGCCGAGCTTTGAGCCGAGGTAGGTGCGCACGGCATCCAAAATATCTTCGCCGAAGGCAAAGCGACCGGCTTGATCGCGGATGAGCGGGGCAAAAATATCCCCCTTGCGCAGCGCCATGCCGAGGGCGGCGCTCAACCCTTCCTGGCCTTTGCCCAAAAACACGCCGCCGTTGATCTTGCCGCCGCGATACAAGCTCGCGAGTTTCTCTTCGAGCAGCCGGGCCAGCAGCATCCAGCGGTAGGCTTGGGCGAAGGTCTCGCGCGTCGTGTGCGGCGCGGAAACTCGGGAGGCGGTGTCAAGCATGAGGGCGAGTCTAACGACGATCGGGACCGGCAAGCAATCGTTCTTTCTTAAGAGGAACTCATATCGGACGTGTAGAGGGAAACCTGAGGCCGGAGAAAGGGAAGAAGCAGTTTTTCGTCTCACGCAAAGCCGCAAAGAATGAGGCTGCGCCGTCTTGTCTGATTTCCTGAGTGCCTGATCGTGGTTTGCTGCGTTATGATGCCGCGATGAGATTTTTCATGATCGTCGCTGCGGTAGGGCTTGCCTTTGCGCCGTTCCAAGCGATTGCGGCCCAGGAGGCTTGGCGGCTCGAAGCCTCCGAAGCGCTTCCCTCGCGCTCTCCGGCGGTGACGCATCGGCTGCTCACGGTCCAGAGTGATCGCGCATTGGAGATGCACCTCGTGCGGTTCGACCGGAGCCGTGCCAAACTGCGCGTGCTCGACCTCGCTCCCGGCACGACCGTGGCGGGGGCCGTGCGGGCAAACGATGGGCTGGCCGGGGTCAACGGCGGTTACTTTAAGGTGGACCGCGCTCCGCTGGGGCTGGTCGTCAGCCAAGGCGTCCAACTGCATCCGTGGGAGAAATCCAAAATCCTTTCCGGCGTGCTGACGGTGACCCCGCGCGGAGCCAGCCTGCTGCGCAGCACCGAGTTCAAACCGGGGCCGGGCGTTCGCGAGGCGCTGCAAGCCGGGCCGTTCCTGGTGGATCACGGCAAGCCCGTGGCCGGGTTAAACGCCGCCCGGCGCGCCGAACGCACGGTGCTGCTGGCGGACAGCCAGGGCGTGGCGGCGCTTTTGACGACCGCCCCTGCCAGCTTGGCGGAATTGGGGCAGCTTCTTGCGGTTCCCGGGCTGCTGGGCGGACTGAAAATCGACCGCGCGCTCAACCTCGACGGCGGCAGTTCGACCGCGCTTTGGGTGGCCGCGGAGCCTCCTTTCTCGCGCCCGGAGTGGAAACCGGTGCGCAACGCGGTGGCGATTCTGCCTGCGGGAAAGTAACGGATTACGCCGTCGGCGCGGGCGGCTCCTGTTGCTGTTGCATCCCGCTCATCATTTCCTGGAGCTGCTGCAATTCCTGCTCGCTTGCCTCGCGGATTTCGAGGACTTCGACGTCGAAAACGAGGTCTTCACCGGCCAGCGGGTGGTTGCCGTCCAAAACGACGTGCGTCTCGGTCACTTCTTTGACCGTGAACGGCAGCGGGCTCTGGTTGGACTGGAACATGTCGCCCGGTTTGATCTCTTGTTTGGGGAGCGCTTCGCGGGGCACTTGCACGTATTTGGCGAAATCGATGAGCCCGTATCCGTCTTCGGCTTTCACCTCCACGCGGCCCTTCTGGCCTGCGGTGTAGTGGACGATCTCCCGTTCCAAACCGGGGACAATCATCCCCATTTCGGTCATGAACGAGATCGGATCGCGGCCTTGCGAAGTCTCAACGACGACGCCATCGGTATCGGTGAGGGTGTAGTGAAAGGAGATGATTTGATGGG
>JBAXCI010000147.1:0-4799 GCA_037141555.1 Verrucomicrobiota bacterium
CCCTGGTCGAGGCTGGTGAGCACTGTCACGGCGAGGATCTTCACGCCGCTCTGCGCGGATACCGCCGCTTCCATGATCCCCTGCTTGCCGTGCACCGTGCAGAATTCCACCGGGCGGCCTTTGAGGGCGGCCACGGCGCGCTTTACCGTCTCCGGCACGTCGAAAAATTTGAGGTCGACAAAGATTTTCTTTCCCTGGGAGGCCAGCCAGTCAAGGAGTTCGAAGTAGCCCCCGGCCATGAACAGTTCCAGACCGATCTTATAAAAGCGCACGGCGTCGCCGAGCGCTTCCACCAGAGCTTTCGCCTCGTCGGCGCTTTGGACGTCGAGGGCAAAGATGAGGCGTTCGGCAGGCGGGATCGGCTGGATGGAGAGCGTCGTGGTCATGGCGGGCGGGATTATTCAGAAGAAAGGGCCGGTTGGGAAGCGAGGATTGCGCCGAGCAGAAAAATCCCCACGAAAATTCGATTTTTTTAAAGTTAGTCCCTTGCGCGCGGGATTATTTGTGCGATTTTATTCTCAGGAAGGTGCCGCTGGTTACTTCAAATGATCCGAAAAATCTTTGAAGAACTGGTTCTCTCAAAGGGAACGATGAGAGAAAAAACAACGACATCTTCCGCTTTTTTTGTACATTGGCTCCCGAGGCCGCTATGGATATTCTTGGCGCAATGCTCTGGCAAACCAAGAACCGGCTCTTCGACTTCACTTCGCACGGGGTGGTGATGGGGATTCTCAATTTGACGCTCGATTCGTTTTCCGACGGGGGCCGTTTTTTTGATTCCGATCTCGCCGTGGCCCATGTCCTCAAAATGGAGGCCGACGGGGCGGAGATCATCGACATCGGCGGCGAATCGACCCGGCCCGGCGCGGAGCCCGTCTCCGAGGCCGAGGAATTGTCCCGGGTGATGCCGGTGATCGAACGGCTCGCAGGTCGGCTCAAAGCGGTGATCTCCATCGACACCTCCAAGGCCGCTGTCGCGCGCGCCGCGGTGGAGGCGGGGGCGGGGATCATCAATGACGTGACGGCGTTGCGGGGCGATCCCGAGATGCCTCGCGTGGCGGCGGAATCCGGCGCGGGCGTTATCCTGATGCACATGCAGGGAACCCCCCGGACCATGCAGGCCGAGCCGCATTACGAAGATGTCGTGGCGGAAGTCCGGGATTTTTTTAGACAAAGCGCCGCGCTCGCCCTACGCTCAGGGATCGACCCTTTGCGGATTGCCTTCGATCCCGGCCCCGGTTTTGGCAAGACAGTGGAACACAACGTGATGCTCCTGCGGCATCTGGAAGCGTTGCGGCTCCCTGAAATGCCCGACCGGCCGATGGTTTGGGCGGTTTCGCGCAAGCGGTTTTTGGGAACACTCATCGACGACATGGCACTCGAACAAAGATTTTGGCCCACTGTAGCCCTCACGAGCCTTGGCCGTGAGCTGGGAGCCGCTATCTTCCGGGTTCACGACGTCAAGGCCAACGTGGAGGCGCTCCGGATGACCGAGGCGATTTTGCGCTCATGAACTCCGCGTTTCTTGGTTTCTCGCTGATCGAGTTCGTCGCCGACTATTGGCGCGCGGGCGTCGAAATCGCGATCCTTTGGGCCGTCGTTTACAATAGCTACCTTTATTTCCGGGGCACGCGCGGAGCGAAAGTTTTGACTGGGCTGCTGGTGCTCCTGCTCACGCTCACCTTTGTTTCGCTGCTCTTAAAGCTGCAAGTCATCGTTTGGTTGATCAAATCGTTCACCGCCTTCCTGGCGATTGCGCTGGTGGTGATCTTCCAGCCGGAACTGCGGCGCGCGCTCGCGGCCCTGGGCAGCCAGCACATTTTCGCCACCGTCACGCAAAAGCGGGAAACGATCGAGGTGCTTGCCGAGGCGACCTTCGAGCTTTCCAATCGGCAACTGGGCGCGTTGATCGCCCTGGAGCGCGAAACCAACATTCACGCGTTTGCCGAGAGCGGCGTGACGATGGACAGCGAACTCTCCACCGAGTTGCTCGTCACCATCTTTCACCCCAAAACCCCGCTCCACGACGGCGGCCTGATCCTTCGCAACGACCGCATCCTTGCGGCGGCGTGCATCTTCCCGGTGAGCCAGCGCCACGACCTCGACCGCAACCTGGGCCTGCGCCACCGGGCCGGGCTCGGCATCACCGAGGAAAGCGACGCCATCGCCATTGTCATCAGCGAAGAAACCGGCAAGGTTTCCATTTGCCACCGGGGACGCATCGAAGTGGATTTCGATCCCGACGATTTCAAACGCCGCTTAAGCCAACTGCTCTTGCTCGATAAATATGAAGAATCTGATTCTGAAGAATTGGGAGGCGAAGCTCGTGGCGTTGCTGGCCGCGAGCATCCTCTGGTTTCTCATAAAAAAACAGACGATCGATACGACCTCGATAAACCCTAAAACGAAGAACACGACACCCACCTCGCATGTCATCCGAAAAGCCCCGTAAAATCTTTGGCACCGACGGCGTTCGCGGCGTCGCCAACGTCGAGCCCGTCACCGCTGAAACCGCTCTGAAGCTGGGTCGCGCCGCCGCGCACGTCATCGCGCGTGTGGACGGACGCAGCCACGGACCCGGTTCCCGGCCCAAGATCGTCATTGGCAAGGACACCCGCATCTCCGGCTACATGTTGGAGAACGCGCTCGTGGCGGGGATTACTTCGCTGGGGGTCGATGTCCTGCTCATCGGGCCGTTGCCGACGCCCGGGGTGGCCTACATCACTCGCTCCCTGCGCGCCGACGCGGGCATCGTGTTGAGCGCTTCGCACAATCCTTACGAAGACAACGGCATCAAGTTTTTCCGGCACGACGGTTACAAACTCGACGACGAGATCGAGGCCCGCATCGAAAACCTCGTCTTTAGCGGCGAGATCGAGTCGATCCGGCCCACCGCCGACAACATCGGACGCGCCACGCGCATCGACGACGCCCTGGGCCGCTACATCGAGTTTGCCAAGGCGAGCTTCCCGAAAGGGCTCACGCTCGAAGGGATGTCCGTCATGCTCGATTGCGCCAACGGAGCCGCCTACAAATCGTCCCCGTGCATTCTGCGCGAACTTGGCGCGGACCTGCACGTCGCCCACAACCAGCCCAACGGCCGCAACATCAACGCCGCCTGCGGGAGCACGCACCCGGAGGAAATCGCGCGGCTGGTGAAGAAATGCGGCGCGCAAATCGGGATCAGCCATGACGGAGACGCCGACCGCGTCCTGCTGTGCGACGAAAATGGCGAGATTGTCGATGGCGACGAGATCATGGCCATCGCCGCGCTTGATTTCCTGAAAGCGGGGCGGCTCGCGGGCAACACGCTGGTGTCCACAGTCATGAGCAATTTCGGCCTCGACGAAACCCTTGCCAAGGCGGGCGGAAAAGTCATTCGCACCAAAGTGGGCGACCGCTACGTCATCGAAGAGATGATGCGCGGCGGCTACAACCTCGGCGGCGAACAGAGCGGCCACATGATCTTCGGCGACTTCGCCACGACTGGCGACGGCATCGTGAGCGCGCTGCAAATCCTCCGCATCATGAAGGAAACCGGCAAGCCGTTGAGCGAGTTAAAGGCGTGTCTTTCCAAATATCCGCAGGCGCAGCGCAACTTGAAAGTGCGCGAAAAACGCCCGTTGGAGAAGCTGCCGCAAATCCTCGCGCTCGTGAACGAAGCCGAAGCCTCGCTCTGCGGCGCGGGCCGCGTGCTGCTGCGCTACTCCGGCACGGAACCGAAGATCCGGCTCCTCATCGAAGGTCGCGACGGCGAGCACATCAACGCCCATGCGGACAAGATAGCGAACGCGATTTTGGAGGAAATCGGGGCGTAATTATCCCGCACGATCCTGATGAATCTCACGCAAAGCCGCAAAGGCGCAAAGAGAAGAGAAGGCGCTTCTTCGCATTTTCCTTTGCGACTTTGCGGCTTTGCGTGAGGCATTCTTCTCTTTTAAGCGCGCATGAACCTCTTTCTCACCGGCACAGATACGGGCGTAGGTAAAACCTACGTCTCCGCGCTGCTCGTGCGGGCGCTACGCCGGGCGGGACTGGACACCGCCCCAATGAAGCCATTCTGCTGCGGCGACCGCGAGGATGCCCTGGCATTGCACGCGGCTTGCGATGGCGCGGTGCCGCTCGATGTGATCAATCCGATCTGGTATGCGACCCCGGCGTCGCCCTACACCGCCGCCAAGGTGGAGAACCGGCCCGCGGATTTGGAGTTGGTGCGCCGGAATTTTCAGCAACTCCGTGCGCAGCATCGTTCGCTGATTGTGGAAGGGGTGGGGGGATGGATGGTGCCCATCGCAAAAGATTATTTTGTGGCCGACTTGGCCGCTGAATTTGGCCTGCCTGTGGCCGTTGTTGTTCGCAATCGGCTCGGCGCGCTCAACCACGCCCTGCTCACCGTGCGCGACATCCAACGGTGCGGATTGCCGTTCGCCGGGATCATCTTCAACCGCGCGGAAGCGGAGAACGATGTCGCCGCCGCCACGAACCGCGAGATGCTCGAAGAACTTGTCGGCGAGCCTGTCTTGTTCGAGATCGGGCCGGGCCAGGCAGAGTTGGAACTCGCCTTGGGGTGAAGTCGGACAAAGACAGAGAATCTGGAACTCAGGAACTCAGGAAAAAACGCAAGAGCTAAAGGCGCGATTCGGATATTCTATCTTCTCCTGAGTTCCTGAGTTCCAGATTGTTTTTTTTCTCTTTTGCTGGCGCTTTGCCCGTTCTCCGGGTATCGAAGCGGCCCGTTCGTTCCTATTTTCCATGCTCACAATTCGCGATCTCAAAAAAACCGTCGGTGGCCGCACGCT
>JBAXCI010000148.1:0-4771 GCA_037141555.1 Verrucomicrobiota bacterium
AAATCGCGCTTCTCCAACGAAACCGCCAAAAACGCCAGATGACCGTCGAGCGCCGTACCCGCCGCGATCACCAAAGCCAGTCCCGAAAATTTTCCGAACGTAACGTGGGCAATCGGGAGCACGATTACTGAGGACGAAGCTCCAACAACATCAACGTTTCTCCGCAGCAGGTGAAGGTCGATTTTGTGCGCAGTTATCTCCCAAAAGATGATTTCTTTTCGGCTAAGCGCCTGTCGCGGCCTTGCGCTCCTTCTCAACGACGGCGTAGGCGTTGTGATTGTGGATCGATTCGAAGTTCTCCGCTTCCACGCGGTACCAACGGATGTTCGGCTCCAGGTCGGAGCGCGCGGCGACGTTGCGCACGAGGTCTTCCACGAACACGGGGTTGCGATAGGCGCGTTCGGTGACGGCTTTTTCGTCGGGCCGTTTCAAGAGCGAATACAGTTCGGAGCTGGCGCAGCTTTCGACGAGCTGGATGAGGTCTTCGATCCAGATCGGCTGATGGAATCGGACGGAATAGGTGACCTGCCCGCGTTGGTTGTGCGCGCCGTATTCGCTGATCGCCTTGGAACACGGGCACAGGGTGGTGACGGGGACGATGACGGTCGCTACGAAGTCGAATTCGTCGCCGCTGGCGGTGGCGGAAAAGCGCACGGTGTAGTCCATCATGCCGACGGCCTGGGTCACGGGCGCTTTTTTCTCCAGGAAAAAAGGGAACTCGAATTCCAGGTGGGCTTTCTCGGAATGGAGCTTCTCGCGGAGGCGGTCGAGGATCTCGCGCACGTTGTCGATGTGGATCACCGGGCCGTGTTCGTTGAGCGCTTCCACGAACCGGCTCATGTGGGTGCCCTTGTAGTGGTGGGGCAGGTCCACGGTGAGCGTGAACTGTGCGACGGTGCTCTGCATCGTGCGGGCTTTGTCGCGGATTTGGATCGGATAACGCAGGTTTTTTACGCCGACCCGGTCGATGGGGATCTGCCGGTAATCGGGTTCGTTTTGCGTATCTTTGAGATGCTGGATGGGCTGGAGTTCCATGGAAACCTCATGCCAATAGCATAAATCTGGCGCATTCCCAAGTTGAACTTGGGGTTGGGATAAAGGGGATGGGAACTCTCCCTCACTTCTTTTGCGCGCGCAAATCGTAGATCGTTCCCCACGGTCCCTCCGCGACAACGGGCGCGGTGGCTCGCCACGGAGTTGCGCCGCCGTATTTTTCCTGCTCGCGCGGGCTCCAGAAGAGGTAGTCCACGCCGAGTCGGCGGGCGCGCTCTTGCCAGCCGGGGTCGCCGCGCAGAAGGCGTTCGAGGTCGGCGAAACGGGCGGTGTAATCGATGCCGTGGCTCGAGAGGTGCCCCTCGTAACCGGCCACCACTTTGCGGCCCAGCAGGAGGAGGGGATGATTGAACGTGGGCATGCAGGCGAAGGTGGCGGTGACGGGGATTTGCCGCAGCGGAACGGCGAGCCGGTCGAGTTCCGCGCGGTTTGCGAGGGTGTAACCGTTGTGGCTGGAATCGAGCCCGCCGATTAACGAAACGGCTCCAGAAAAGAACAATGCAACGCACGCGATGGCGCGCATCCACGGGCCACACTCCCGGAGCATGGCCCAAAGCGGGGGAAGCACGGCCAGGTAACACCAGAGCATGATTTTGGTGTTGTCCCACTCCCATTTGGCAAAAATGACAAAGCAGGCGATGCCAAAAAGTAATACAGCGGGGATTACGACGGCTGCCAGCGCGAGCGTCTCCGGTTTTTTGCGCTGCACCCAAAGCCAGCCCAGCAGGATGGGGAGCAGGATCGGGAGTGCGCCGAAATTTTCGAGGCAATTTTTCTCCATCCAGCCGGGCTGGATATGGATGGAGTCGCCGCTGTGGAATCCGCCGGTGAGCAGCCAGATCAGCGCCGTGGCGGGCACGAAGGCCAGGAATCCCGCGCGGAATACCTCGCGCCGGGGGGAGGGGATTGAGCCTGCTGCGGGAATGGCCAGCCAGCATCCGAGCATCACCGAGAGGAAGATAAACGTGTGCAGGTGAAACAGCGGCAGGGTCGCGTAGAATAGCAGTTCGATCCACAACGGCAGCCCGCGCTCTCCGCAGAGCAGCCGCGCGCGCCAACTCCACAAGAGGGCCAGGCCGACCGGCACCGCGTAGAGCAGTCCGCGCTGGGTCACAAACAGGGCGAGGGGGATGCTTTTCCAATCCACTGCGCCCTGGAAATCTGCAAATTGGTGCGTTGCGAAAATGCCGAAGCCCGCGAGGCCGCCGTTGAACAAAAAGCCGGCCATCGCGAACGCGCCGCCCCAGCGCCAGAGCGTTACGCCTGTTGCCAGCGCGCTGAGCAGCCCCACCCAGATGAGCCCGCGAGAGAGGTCCGCGCCCGCGAGCGTCAGCACGGAGTTAAAGAGGTCGACGCCGAACGGGTAATGGAGCTGGCAGGCAGCGAAGATCGGGTTGTCCGGCCAAAGCGGCGCGCTATTGGCGAAATAGCGGATGTAAGTCAGGTGCAGCGAGAGGTCGCCAAGGTTGTTGGGCGAGAGGAACGCGATGTCGCCGTCTTTCACGAATATCAGCCAGCAAAAAGCTCTCAGCGCGAAAAGGGTGAACGCAAGGGTAACACTCCATGCCGCCCAGCCGCGAACGGGTTTTGCTTTGGGCAGATTGCGTAACGAACCCCACGCCACCACCCCAAACACGGCGCCGCACCCCAGCGCGATCCACGCGAGGGAGGGCGTCAACCCGGGGCCAAACCCAGCCAGCAGCGCGACGAGGGTCGCCACGCAAACCGCCGCCAATCCTGCGACAACGGTTCTCATGGAACGGAGGGATTCGGCGGCACGAAATCCGGCTTGCGGCCAGGGAAGACGGGGGCGAATCGGGCGGCGTTGAGATAGAGTTTGCCGCCGTCCATCGCGTCGCGGAGTTGGAACAGGCAAACGAAGTAGGCTTCTTTGAGTTGGGCCTCCACCTTGGCTGTGCGGTCGGTTTCCGCCAGGATGAATCCCGCATCCATCGTGGGCGGCAGTTCTTTATCGTAGTAACCGATGGAGGTGAACTCGCCCAACGTCCACGGCAACGGATGATAGCTCGAAAGCAGGATGTTTCCCTGCATGTGCAGGGCCGAGGGGTCCAGCGCGATCAGTTTTTCAAGCGGGTCCGTGAGCTTGAAATAGTCGTTGGTGGTTTGGACGTAAACGTAGGAAGGAAGGCTCAAAAAATTGTGCAACTTCGGCGGCAGGACGCTGTTTGCAATCCCCGGAAGCGCGATGTTCTTCTCGCCGGGTTCGGTGGGGTGACGATAGTTGAGTTGCCAGGCCGCCGCAAGGGAAAGCCCCAGGAGAGCCAAGCCGGGCAGCCACGCGGCAACCGATGGAATGCGCTGCTTTTCCAAAAACCGCATGCCGGAATCGACCGCGCTCCCGAACAGAAAAAAGAAAGGCCAGATGACGGAGATGATGCACCACGGGGTCTTGTATGGCACAATGCTATAAGCCACCAAAGTCCCGCAACCGTAGATGGCGAGATAGCGCGTGAGCCGGTTCATCCCCGGCCAGGGCGCGCGCACGCTCCAGGCGAGCCCAATGAGAACGGGCCATTCGTACCGGATCATGAGCTGTATCCAGTAATACCAATCCTTGACGTGGTCCGTGCCGTGCACGCCGGTGTTCGACCAAACGGCGAACGCCAGGAAGAAATTCTTCACGAGCTGTTTCCAAGGGGCGGGATCAAGAAATCCGCCCGAATAGAAAAAAATAAGGAGCAGCAGACTGACGGCAAGAACGTCACCGAGCGTTTGCCAATGCCACCGTTGCGCTGCGGGGCAAAGGGGCAATCCATCCGCCGACTCCTCCGATGGGGATTTGAGTTCCAACAACGCCAGCGTCCCCGCCGCCAATCCAAACGCGGCAAGATGAATGAGGTGAGTTTCCTTGTTCAACAGCATGAGGGTGACGCCCATCGCGGCGGCCCAGAGTCCGCGAGCCGTGCCGCGTGTCCACATCTCCGCCGCGCCCCAGACCGCGAGCCCCATTCCAAAGACAAGCCATGCCTCGTGAATGGCGTAGCGGGAGTAAAAGAGCATCCCCGGGGAGACGGCGAATGCCATCGCCGCAAAGAGACAGACGCGCCACGGGACAAACCGCCGGTATTGGAGCAGCAGCCAGACGTTGAGGGTGTTGATGAGCACCAGGGGGAGGCGCATCACGGTCACGCTGCGCCCAAAAAGCGTTTGCGCGAGGTGCAGGACGTAGAAATGGAACGGCCCGTGGTAATTGCCGGGATCGTATTGGAAATAGCCCAGCTTCGTCATCTGGTCGATGAACCAACCGTTCACGCCTTCGTCAAAGTGCGGCGGCTTCATCCCGAGCCAAAGGAGGCGGAGAAGGAGCGCCAGCGCGACGACAAGCCATGTGAGCAAACGCGCAGGTTGCACCGGGGAGGGGAAATGGGGCTGGGTGGGGGCGTTCTCGCCAGGCATTTCAGGGTATTGCAGGGGATATGCCTTGCTCAATCAAGCTTTTCGTTCCGCCCAAAGAATTACGGCAGGACTTTGGCTGGGGCTGCCTTTGCGGCGGCTGCCATCATGGCTTCGATAACCTTGCGAACATGGGTTTTTGGAACCCAACATGCGCTGATTTGTTGGGCTGAATATTCACCGCGTTCCCACTTATTGAGGCCTTGGTCGAGGGCTGCTACATAGGCGTCGGTGGTGTCTTCCGATGCGAGATCGGCGTGGTGGTAGTCGGCAGCGAAACGCGTGCCAGGGAGATCGGGTGAGT
>JBAXCI010000149.1:0-4704 GCA_037141555.1 Verrucomicrobiota bacterium
CCACGACGCGTTCGCCGGGCGAGAGCCCCTCGTCCACGAGAGCCTCTCCCTGCTGAATCTGCGCCACTTTCACAGGCCGGACCGTCACCGTCAGGTCGCGCTGAATGACGAAAGCATACGCCCCCTCGGGACCGCGCTGAATGACTTGGGCCGGAACCACCACGCCCTTTTTCCGAGTGGTGAGCAGCAGCCGCGCGTTCACAAACTGCCCCGGCCAAAGCCGCAACTCGGGGTTCGGGAAATCGGCCTTGAGCCGGATCGTTCCCGTGGTGGTGTCGATCTGGTTATCGACCACCTTGAGCTGCCCCTTGTCCAACACCACGGCGTTATCGCGCCCCACCGCAAACACAGTGAGCGGCTCCTTGCGCATTTGCACCTGGATCTCCGGCAGATTCTGCTCCGGCAGCGTGAAAATGACGGAAATCGGGTGAAGCTGCGTGATGACGATCAACCCGTTTGGGTCGCTCGCATGAACAATATTCCCCTTATCCACGATGCGGATGCCCACGCGACCGTCAATGGGCGAGACGATCGTAGTATAGCCAAGCTGCACCCGCGCGCTCTTGATCGCCGCCTCATCCGCATCCACCGTCGCCGCGAGTTGATCCACAAGCGTCTTCTGGGCATCGTATTCCTGTTGCGCGATGACCTTGCCCGCCCGCAACTGCACGTCGCGCTGCAAGTTCTGCCGCGCATTCGACAACTGCGCTTCATCCTGTTTCTTTTTCGCTTCCGCCTGCGCCAAGCTCGCCTCGAAAGGCAGCGGGTCGATCTTCGCCAGCAAATCCCCCGCTTTGACATCCTGCCCTTCCGTGAACGCCACCTTGTCCAACTGCCCGTCCACCCGCACATGGATAGTCACGGTGTTCCACGCCTGAACAGTGCCGAGCCCCTCAAGATAAATCGGCACATCTTTCTCTAGGACCGTTCCCGCCACCACCGGGACCGGGGGCGGTTCGGCGTTTTCCCTCATCTGTGCGCGCCCGGTGCCAAAAAGCCAGGCGATACGGTCGTGTTCACGCCACAACAGCGCACCCAGCACAAAAAGAAGGAGCAGCCACAGGAGCCGCCGACCGCGCCTGCGACGAGGCCGGGCGCCTTCTGGGTTCTCGGTGTTCATCTTCTTCTACGAGAAAACGCGCGAACCGCCTCTTCAGGAGGCACCCATTTCGCAGATAGTTTCAGTCGACCCGCCTCGGAAAGCGAACAGCGGCGCAAACCCATTTGACAGGCTCTCCCGTGCACCGATGTTTCTGCATCTCCGCTTACACTCATCCTTTCTAACAGACGATTACCTATGGCCATTCCCACCCAACCGAACACCCTCTCCTCCGACGTCGAAATCACCGGGTCGATCAAATTCCAAACCGCACTTTTCATCGACGGGAAAGTCGAGGGAGAGATCACCTCGCCCGGCAACCTGGTTCTCGGCGCAAACGCCGAAATTCACGGCGAAATCAAAACGAAATCCATCGTCGTGCAAGGCAACGTACAGGCCAACGTCACCGTTGAAGACCGTTGCGAACTGAAAGCGGGGTCCGTGCTCACCGGCGATCTCAAATCCGCCCGGCTCATCATTGAAGACGGCGCCACCTTCATCGGAAAATCCGAAGTCACCCCCAAAGGGTTCAAAAAACCAGAGCCCGCCCCGGCGATCCCAGTTGAAAAGGCAAAGTAAGCAACCGCTTCCCCTGCCTTCTTTTTTCCTGATTTGCTGAGTTCCTGATCCTTTTTTTGATCCGTTGGTCCCGATCGGGCGTTTCTGTCGTCTTGCAAAGCGCGGCGAAAGCACGCAAAATGCCCCTTTTTATGCGACAAATCGGCATCGGCATTGCGGGATTCGGCACCATCGGGGTAGGCGTTTACAAGCATCTCACCGGCAACAACCGGCTGCTTTGCGAACGGCTCGGCCTCGATTTGACCGTCAAAAAAATTGCAGACCTCGACATCGACACCCCCCGGGCTGGCGTCACCCCGCCCCGCTCGATCCTGTGCAGGGATTGGCAGGAGTTGATCGATGACCCGCAAGTGCAGGTCGTCGTGGAACTCATGGGCGGCATCAAGAACCCCTACAAATTCGTCATGGCCGCCCTCCGGAAGGGCAAAATCGTCGTCACCGCCAACAAAGCCCTCCTCGCCGAGCACGGAAAAGAGATTTTCGCGTTCGCCGCCGAAAAGAAGGTGCCCCTCTTTTTTGAAGCCGCCGCAGCCGGGGGCGTGCCGATCATCAAAGCCCTGCGCGAAGCCTTCGTGGCCAACCACATCCGCTCCATGCACGGCATCATCAACGGCACGAGCA
The DNA here is from genome assembly GCA_037141555.1 of Verrucomicrobiota bacterium. Lineage (GTDB taxonomy): Bacteria > Verrucomicrobiota > Verrucomicrobiia > Chthoniobacterales > Chthoniobacteraceae > UBA695. The sequence continues at coordinate 2,300 of JBAXCI010000149.1, forward strand.
ATTACATCCTCACCCGGATGACCCAGGCGGGGCTCGGCTTCGAGGAAGCCCTCAAGGAAGCGCAAGCCGCCGGATACGCCGAGGCCGATCCGACCCTCGACATCAACGGCTGGGACGCCGCCCACAAAGCGATCATCCTCGCCTCGCTCGCCTACGGATTCTGGGTCAACGCGGCGGACATCCACGTCGAAGGCATCCAGAACATCACAGCGGCGGACATCGAGTTCGCCGAAAAGATGGGCTACAAAATCAAACTCCTCGCCGTCATCAAATCCGACGAGACCTGCACGGAAAACTGCCCCGTGGAAGTGCGCGTCCACCCCACACTCGTCCCGGAATCCCACGTGCTCGCCTCCGTCAACGGCGTCTTCAACGCCATCGCGGTTCACGGCGACGTCGTCGGTGAAACCCTCTTCTACGGACGCGGCGCGGGCCAGGACGCCACGGCCAGCGCCGTCATCAGCGACCTTGCGGAAGCAGCCGTCGCCCTCGAAACCCCGCGCCCCAACGTCGGCTTCACCCCACACGGCCTCTACGGCAAATGCAAGCCGATCAGCGAAGTGATCACCCCGTATTACCTGCGCCTGGCCGTCGTCGACCGGCCCGGCGTGCTCGCCCTCATCACCGGCATCCTGAGTGAAGAGCAGATCGGCATCTCCTCGGTCATCCAGCCCGAGGCCCAAGAAGAAGAAACCGTGCCGCTCGTGCTCATGCTGCACAACGCCGCCCAAGCTCGAATGACCCGAGCCATCGAGAAAATCGCCGCCCTCGACTGCGTCAAACGCCCGCCGCAAGTCCTGCGCGTGGAAACTTTCGCGTAACAAAACCCCCAGGAATATTTCGCGCAAAGAAACGCAAAGGCCGCAAAGAAAATCTCAAATCTCAAAACCCGCCTATTCCTCTTCTTTGCGTTCTTGGCGTCCTTTGCGCGAACCTAAAAAACTTAACTTAATGTCCACACCCAACTTCCTCAACGACCGGGGCCTGATCGCCCGCTACCGCCAATACCTGCCCGTCACGGCCACGACCCCCGTCATTTCGCTCAACGAAGGCAACACGCCGCTCATCCACTCGCCCAAACTGAGCACGCTCGTCGGGCGCGGCTGCAACGTCTTCATCAAATACGAAGGCCTCAACCCCACCGGATCCTTCAAGGATCGCGGCATGACCATGGCCATCTCCAAGGCCGCTGAAGCCGGTTCCAAAGCCGTCATCTGCGCCTCCACCGGCAACACCTCCGCCGCAGCCGCAGCCTACGCCGCCCGCGCGGACATGGACTGCATCGTGCTCCTACCCGCCGGGAAAATCGCGCTGGGCAAACTCGCCCAAGCCTTCATGTACGGCGCGAAAGTCGTCGCCATCGATGGGAACTTCGACCAAGCGCTCGACCTCGTTCGCGAGATCGGCGAGACCGAGCCCATCACCATCGTCAACTCCATCAACCCCTACCGACTGGAAGGCCAAAAAACCGCCTCCTTCGAGATCATCGAAGAGCTCGGTGACGCACCGCAGGTCCACATCCTGCCCGTCGGCAACGCCGGAAACATCAGCGCCTACTGGAAAGGCTACCGCGAATTCCACGCATTGGGCAAAGCCACGCGTCTGCCCATGATGATCGGCTTCCAAGCCGCCGGGAGCGCACCGATCTTCTACAACAAAGTCATCGAGAACCCCGAAACCATCGCCACCGCCATCCGCATCGGCAACCCGGCGAGCTGGGACTTGGCGACAGCCGCCATCCGGGACTCCGGCGGGGCGATTGACATCGTCAAAGACGACCGCATCCTCGCAGCCCAAGCCTGGCTCGCCGCAAAGGAAGGGATCTTCGTCGAACCCGCCAGCGCCGCCTCCATCGCGGGCCTCATGAAATGCGTGCAAGGGGTGGAACCCGCCTTCAATCTGGGCCGCGTCCCAGACGGCTCGAACATCGTCTGCACCGTCACCGGCCACGGCCTCAAAGACCCGGACGTCGCCAAAGAGCAATGCAAAGGCATCATCGCCGCCAAGGCGGAGAAGTCGGCGATCATGGATTTGATCGGGCGGTAGTGGAAATCGCCGCCCGTGCTGCATGCCATCGGCTTCGCCCTCACGGTATTGGAAGATCGAACCTGCGCGGAGCGGCGGCAAGGTGATTGCGTTGCCGCAAGTTGCTTCGAGCCGCTGATCACCCTTGCCAACACCCTGCGCTCCTAGGCAGAGCCCATCGCCGGTATGTGGCGCTTCTCAAAAAACAATGGCATCACTGAGGGCTTCCATCGCAAAATGAAGCTCATCCAGCGCCGCGCTTACAGCTTTAGAAACTTTGAAAATTACCGCCTGCGCGTCATCGCTCAATGCGGTTAATTTTCGAGGACTAATACCATCTACACAGTTAGATTGGTAGAACGCTTGGAGAGATAGCGTTT
>JBAXCI010000150.1:0-4630 GCA_037141555.1 Verrucomicrobiota bacterium
GAAAAACCTCGGAGTTTTCGCGGATGTCGGGGTGTTTCGGAGTCGGGATGCGGCTCAGGAAGAACCGGTCGAGTTCGTGACTCTCTTCTTCCACGGCCTCGCGGTCGCGGCGGTTGAGGGCTGCTTGCAAGCGGGCGAGATGCTCCTCGGCCAACTGCACGTCGGCGGCAGGCAGCAAGTCGCGTTTGTAACTGAGCATCTTGTGGGCGGCGTGGTACATTTCCTTGCCGTTCTTGATGTAACTCGGAGTAAAGAGGCCGATCATAAAAATTAGGGTTGTCTGGCTCGAAGCGCGATCAGGCTAAACCGTTGGGCTAAATAGGCTGGAAACACCAGAGCACGAACCAGAGTGTCGGGCCGGGCGTAACGGGAATCAAGCTTTGTGGCAACCTCGAGCTTTTCAGCCGCCTGCCCGGGTTGCCTCAGGGCGTCCAATGCGAGGGCCATCCCGGCAAACGCCTCGGCATTTTTTTCATATGCGAGAGCCGAGGCGTGTTGAAAATGGGCGAGCGCTTCCGTGGGGTTTCCACGGTCCAGGCATGCGTATCCCTGGCCCAGCCAGGCATTGAACGAGACCGGGTTTTCCCGGGCGGTGGCGCGCCAGAGGGTGGCGTCGTCTTTCCATGCGGTTTGCTGTTGGAGCGTGAGTGTAGCCAGTGCCGCGATTGCCCCCAGAGTGGTTGCCAGGGCAGAGGAACGGACCCGCCCGGGCCGCAGGCCCGCCAGCGCGAACGCAAGCAGCAGCGCCACGCCCGCCAGCGGCATGTAAAGATAGCGGTCCGCCATGGGATGGTAGATCGGGATCAAATTCGCCACCGGCAAGAGCGCCGCCCAAAAAAGAGCGCTCGCCATCGCCGTTTTCCGGTTCCAAATGCAAAGCACCGCTTGAGCGATCCCAAGAGTGAGGACGCACAGCAACGCCAAAAATCCGTCCATGTTGCGCAGAGTATACGGGCCGTAATCGACGCAGAGGTGAGTCGGCCAGAGGATACGGAGGAACTCGGCGCTCCAGATCCTGACCTGAACCAGCAGCCAATCGATCCCCGGCGGCGCAATCGCTTGGGGCAGGCCCGTGAAAATCAGCGACGGTTTGGGTTCCAGCGCGAAGCGCAGCGCATAGAACGTCCCCACGGCAGCCGTCGTGGCGGTGGCCAGTAATCCCCACGCGCGCCACGGTTGATTGCGCCGGAAGAGCAGCCAAAACACCACGAGCAGGGGCGGCCCGGCGATGCCGGTTTCCTTGGAAGCGGCAGCGAGGAAGAGGCTCGCAACTGTGAGCAGCGGGGGCAACCACGTTTTTCCCTTTTCACCCGGCTGGAACGCGGCAGCGGCGTTCATGCCCGCGAGCAGAAAGAGCGTCGCCAGCAAATCCTCGCGGTAGCCCACCTCCACCACCGTCTCGCACTGGAGCGGGTGAACGGCGAATGCAAGCGCCGCGAGCAGCGCGGGCCAGAGTTGGCCTGTGATCACACGCAGCCAACGAAACAAGAGGAGCACGGTTGCGCCGTGGAGCAGCAGATTCGTCAGCCGGTACCCCGCCGGATTTTTATCCCAAAAGAGGGCATCCACGAGGAGGGTGAAGAGGTTCACCGGGCGGTTGAAATCGAGCACGTCCATCCCGAGCACCCGCAGCGAGAGAACGTCCAGAAAATGCCGGGGCTGGTGAATGAAATCGTCGATCTGGACCTGCACCGCCGAGTCGTACACGAAATCGTACCCGAGCGTGGGCAGGTAGAGCGCCACGGCCGCCAGCGCCAGCAACACCCCCCAGCATTTCGGGCTCAAACGCATGGTCATCTTAAAAAAAACGCCGCTCGAATACGGCGGTCACGCGGTCGGCCACGGAGCGCACGTCCACGACCTTGCCGCTCTCGCGTTCGAGATTGGTCATTTCCACCCCTGCAATGCCGCACGGGGTGATGTGGTGGAACGGCGTCAAATCGCCGCAGACATTGAGGGCAAAGCCGTGCATGGAAATCCAGCGGCGCACCCCGACCCCGATGGAGGCAATCTTGCGTTCGCCCACCCAAACGCCGGTGAGCCCTTCGCGCCGTCGGCTTGCGACCCCGTATTCGGACAGGGTCTCGATGAGCACTTCCTCCAGTTCGCGAAGATAGAGATGCAAATCCTGCCCGCGCTCGCTGAGCCGGAGAATCGGGTAGCCCACCAACTGTCCGGGCCCGTGATAGGTCGCCTGACCGCCCCGGTTGATCTCCACCACGGGGTGGGGAAGCTGGGTGGCGTTGCGCAGGCTGGCTTTGTCGGGTGTGCGCCCGATGGTGTAAACCGGCTCGTGTTCCAGCAAGAGCAGCACCTCGGGCGGAAGCTCGGCCCCCGGTGCGATGCGTTCGGCGACCAAGGCGTCTTGCAGGGCCAGGGCGTCTTCAAAAGTGATCCGGCCAAGCCAGCGAGTGTCGAGTTTCATATTTGGCGCAAAATTTTGATGCCGAGTTTCGCGGAGTCGTGGTTTTGGAAATGCGTGAGCCCGATGGCCAGCGCATCGGCGGCATCGGCTTGGGGCGTTTCCGTCAACCCGAGCAGCGCCCGAACCATGAACGCGACCTGGTCCTTGGCCGCTCCGCCGCGTCCCACCACGGCCTGCTTTACGTCGGTCGGGGCGTATTCAAAAACCGGGAGTCCGCGCTGGGCCAAAGCGAGGATGGCCGAACCGCGCGCCGCGCCCATCGTGATGGCGGTGCGGTGGCTTTGAACGTAGATGACCGCCTCGACCGCCGCGCATTCCGGTTCGTGGCGATGGATGATCTCCGCCAGCCGATCGTGAATGGCCACCAGGCAGGAGGAGGGCAGGAGCTTGGCGGCGTTGGAAATGGTCCCATACTCCAACGCCCGCACCTTGGCACCCGCAAGCCGCTCCAGCACGGCAAAGCCGGTGGAGCGTAGCGAAGGATCGATGGCGAGGATACGCATGAACGTCCCCTATTTGAGCGCAACCCGCGCCGTTGTCCAGCCCCCAAAAGCGGGGCAATACTTAGGCCCGCGCTTTCTTGATCGCCTCAACAAACGCCGCGGCGGTCTCGGTGAGCTTCTTCCAGTCCTGGCTTTTCAGGATGTCTTTGCTCACGAGGCTCGAACCGGCTCCGAGCGCGACGCTACCGGCCTTGATGAAGGCGTCCACAGTGGCGACGGTCACGCCGCCGGTCGGGATGATCTGGAGTTGCGGCATCGGCGCGAGGATATTCTTGATGTAGGTTGGCCCGAGCTGGTCGGCGGGGAAAATCTTCACGAAGTCCGCCCCTGCCTCGTAGGCGGTAAGCGCTTCGGTGGGAGTATAGGCTCCGGCGGCAATCGGCACGCCGTAGCGATTGCACAACGTGATGACTTCGGGCCGGGTGACAGGCGTCACGACGAACTGCGATCCCGCGAGGATGGCCGCGCGGCAGGTCTCGGTATCAAGCACGGTGCCCACGCCGATGAGCACTTTTTTGCCAAAGCGCTTGGCCACGTCGTTGATGACCTGGAGGGCGTTGGGCGTGGTCATGGTGACTTCCATTCCGGTGACGCCCCCTTCGTAGAGTGCCTCGGCGGCGCCCATCAGTTGTTCGGAGGAATCGGCACGGATGATGGCAACGATGCCGGGATTGACAATGCGGTCGATGATTTCAGGCTTGTTCATGGTTGCGTATGATGCCGAACCGGGCCGGTATGTGAAGAATTATCCGCAGGATTTCCAAAAAAGGGACGGAAAGAGTTTCGCGCAAAGGGACGCAAAGGACGCAAAGGTTCGGAACAGGAAGGAGGGGGTTGATCCGCAGATTTCGCAGATGGACGCAGATTTTCGGAATGGATTTTTCCGTCCCTTTGCGTCCTTTGCGGCTTTGCGTGAGACACTTTTTAAACTGCCCAAACCGTCTTCCCGCCCACAATCGTCCTAACCGCCCGGCCTTTGAGTTCCCAGCCGTGGAACGGGGTGTTGCGGGAGCGCGAGAAGGAGGCGTGCTTGTCCACGGTCCACTCCAGGCCGGGGTTGATGAGCGTGACGTCGGCGGGCGCTCCCACGGAAAGCGTGCCGCGGTCGAGCTTCAAAAGCCGCGCCGGGTTGACGGTATACAGCTCGATGAGGCGCGGCAGGTCGATGACGCGTTTTTTGTGAATCAGGATGTCCAGGAAGAGGCCGAGTTCGGTCTCCAGCCCGAGGATGCCGAAGGGGGCCATGTCGAACTCCACTTCTTTCTCAAACTCGCAGTGCGGCGCGTGGTCGCTCGCCAGGATGGTGACGGTGCCGTCGGCGATCCCTTCGAGCAGGGCGTCCACGTCCCGCGCGGTGCGCAACGGCGGGTTCATTTTGTAATTGGTGTCAAAGGCGCGGACCGACTCGTCGGTGAGGGCGATGTGGTGCGGGCAGATTTCCCCGGTGATCGCGATGCCCCGGCCGCGCGCGCGGCGCATGATGCGGACGCTGCCTTCCGCGGAGAGGTGCTGGCAGTGGATGGGCGTGCCGGTGAGTTCGGCAAGCTGGGCGTTGCGCTGGACGATGATCTCCTCGCCCACGGCGGGCCAGCCGGGCAGGCCAAGCGCGGTGCTGGTCGCGCCCTCGTGCATGACGCCTTTGCCGACGAGGTTGTAGTCCTGGCAATGGTCCATCACGGGAAGATCGAACATCCGGGCGTAT
>JBAXCI010000151.1:0-4538 GCA_037141555.1 Verrucomicrobiota bacterium
CTGCTTCGGAGTTCGGGTACAACTGATAGGCCCCTGCGCCTATGGCGCCGGTTGCGGAACTTTGCCAGGCTCCAAAATGTCCAAATCTCAACTGGGGCAGACCACATTTATTTCATCCCGGTTTGCTCAAGTTGGTCGAACAAAACAGGAAGCTGGTGCGATGATCCAACAAAAGGTAATTGGCAGAATGACCCAAAAAGTGCGGCATATGCCGTAACCTTCGCCAATCACGTGCCGTCTAACCGAACAACCATTCCACCAGAGTTATATTATTCATGCACAATCCCGGATTTGTGTCCTCTACTGCTGGTGCGCATTCGTTGACTGGATGAAAATATTTCTGATTGCGGCGCTCGGCCTCGCATCGGTGCTCGGCGGAACCGCCGCCCCGAGCACCGAACAAAACCCCTTTGAAAACCTGTCCGCCCCAGTCCCGCAAGGGCGGATTGACAAGCTGGTTTTCGGCAAACTGAAGCAACTCGGGCTTCAGCCTCCTCCGCTCTGCTCGGATGCCGTGTTCGTCCGGCGCGTCCACTTGGACGTGATCGGCTCCCTGCCCATGGCGGTGGAAGCGCGGGAGTTCATTCAGGATCAATCCCCGAACAAGCGCGCCGCGTTGATTGACCGGCTGCTGGAGCGGGAAGAATTTGCCACCTATTGGGCGATGAAATGGGGCGACCTCCTGCGGATCAAGGCGGAGTTTCCCGTCAATCTCTGGCCCAACGCCGCCCAGGCGTATCATCGCTGGATTCTGGCATCCCTCGCGGCGAACAAACCCTATGACCAGTTTGCCCGCGAATTGCTCACGTCCAGCGGCAGCAATTTCCGCGTCGGCCCGGTCAACTTCTACCGCGCCATGCAGAACCGGACGCCGGAGGGCATCGCCACCGCCGTGGCCTTGACGTTCATGGGCACGCGGGCCGAGTCCTGGCCAAGCAACCGTCTGGCCGGCCTGACGGCATTTTTCTCGCAAGTCGGATACAAGCCCTCCAGCGAGTGGAAGGAGGAACACGTATTTTGGGATCCGCTGGGGGCCAGCGCCATGCCGGGCAACAGCGCGCCCGGCAAGGCCGCGGTCGCCGCGATCGGGCAAACTTCCAACCGCGTGCCCGAACTGTCGCTCCCGCCGCTGACGAACCGCGCGCCGCAAGCGGCGACCTTTCCCGATGGCACCCGGATTACACTGCCGCCAAATCGCGATCCACGCGAGGTCTTCGCGGATTGGCTGATCACAGCAAAGAATCCCTGGTTCACCCACAACATCGCCAACCGCGTCTGGTCCTGGCTGGTCGGACGGGGCATCATTCACGAGCCGGACGACATCCGGGACGACAATCCGCCGGTCAATCCCGAGTTGCTGGCCTATTTGAAAAAGGAACTCATCGCGGGCCGCTATGATCTCAAGCACCTCTACCGGTTGATCCTGAACTCCACGACGTATCAGTTCTCCGCCTTGTCCCGGTCCACCGCGCCTGAGGCCGGGGCTAATTTCGGCAGCTACCCGCTGCGCCGCCTGGATGCCGAGGTGTTGATTGACGCCCTCAACCAGATCACGGGCACGACTGACCTTTACACCAGCCCGATTCCGGAGCCGTTCACCTACATCCCGGAGGACATGCCGGCGATTGCGATCGCGGATGGCAGCATCACCAGTCCCTTCCTCGCCTTGTTCGGACGTTCGGCGCGCGCCACCGGCCTGGAGAATGAACGCAACAACAATCCCGTTCCCGCCCAGTGGCTGCACCTGCTCAATTCGAGCCATGTCCAACGCAAGCTCGAACAAGGCCCCAAGATGAAAGCCCTGCTTGATTCCCGCCGTCCGCCGGCGGAAACCATCGAGGAACTTTATCTGACTTTTCTTTCACGCTTCCCCACACCGGAGGAAATGCTGAATGCCAAGGCATATGGCCAGGTGCAGCCCGCCAAACCAGCCAAACCCATCGTCGCAAAAAAACGCGAGGACTGGGTGGATCTCGCCTGGTCGCTGGTCAACAGTTCGGAATTCCTGTATCGTCACTGACAGCCACCACCCAATATAAAGGTCAGACTATGAGCACAAACCACAATTCCAATGTAATGGGGATGAATCTCAGCCTTTCAATGTCCCGGCGCGAAGCCCTCCGGCTCGGCTTGTTCAGCACGGCAGGCTTGTTGTGCGCCGACAGCCGGGTGTTGGGGGCTACCGCCGCGCCCCCAGTGACGAAAGCCCTGGTCAGCGCCCCGGTCAAAGCGAAGGCCAAATCGGTGATCCAGATTTTCCTGTGGGGCGGCATGTCGCACAACGACACTTGGGATCCGAAACCGGACTCGGGCTACGATTACATGGGCGAGTTCAAGACCGCGATTCCGACCAACGTGGACGGCATCCAGATCGGCGAGTTGTTCCCCAACCTGGCCAAGCAGGCTGACAAGTATGCCCTGATCCGGAGCATGACGCACCGTAACAACGGCCACGAAACCGCCGCCTACCTGATGCAGACCGCGCACGCGCCCGGCGAACGGCTGGCCTATCCGAGCGTCGGCGCCGTGTTCGCGCAGTTCAAGAGCAAGGGCTACAAGGGCATCATTCCGCCCTACGTGGTGCTGACCCGCCCGCAGGGGCGGTTCTCCGAGGAGGGTTTCTTGGGGCCGAGACTCAAACCATTCGCCACCGGCGGCGACCCCAACGCCGCCCGGTTCGAGGTGGAAGGCGTGGTTTCCCGGGGCATCACCGACGCGCGGCAAATGGCCCGGCGAGAATTGCTCGGCAGGATGGACACGCTGAGCCACGCCATGCCCAACAATCCCCAATTGGCGGCTTCAGAGGAAGCCAAGCAGCAAGCGTATGAGTTGATTCTGGGCCAAGGTAAGGAAGTGTTCGATCTCTCGAAGGAGAAAACGGCGTTGCGCGACCGCTACGGTCGCCACACGTTCGGTCAGGATTGCCTGGCGGCACGGCGGATGGTCGAGGCCGGCGTCCCCTACATCGTCATCAACTATCCCGGCGGCTGGGACACGCACAGCAATCATTTCGCGACCATGCGCCGGCAGTGCCCGCAACTGGACCAGGGCCTAGCCATGCTGTTGCAGGACTTGCAGGATCACGGCCTGCTGGAAAGCACCATCGTCTGGTGTTGCGGCGAATTCGGTCGCGGCCCGAAGGTGGACTGGCAACCGCCGTGGAACGGCGGCCGCAACCATTATGGCAACGTCTTCACCGCGCTGGTCGCCGGTGGCGGCTTCAAGGGCGGGCACGTCGTCGGCGCGTCCGATGCCAGAGCCGAAGAAGTCAAGGACCGGCCAGTGTATCCGGTGGATCTCCTCGGCAGTATCTACGCGTTGAGCGGCATTGATACCAACGCCAAGCTGCCTCATCCCATGGGGTTGGATGCCCACGTCTTGCCGACCGCTGCGGAAGACGCGAAGTCCGGCGGGCTTTTGACGGAAATCATGTAGTCCGCGGTTTATGCGTAAAGTTAATTTCTTTACATTCCTGGTTCTGGCCGGCTGGCTGGCGCTGGCCGCGACGGCACCAGCCCAACCGCGACCGTATGTCGGCTTTGTCTATCCCGCCGGCGGCCAGCGGGGCACGACGGTTCAAATCCAACTGGGCGGACAAGGCTTGGACGACGTCAACGCGGTGCTTGTCACCGGCTCCGGTGTCAGCGCCCAAGTGGTCGAGTATAAACGGCAACTGGGCAATCAGGAGATCCAGTTGTTGAGAGAACAATTGAAAGAGTTAAAACAAGCGAAGTCCGCTGCCGGCACCGCGCAGGCTCCGATGATGGACGCGATGAAATCCGGCACCGCGATGATGGCCGCGGAAACCACCATGATGATGGCGATGACGGACGCGGAGAAGAAGCCGGCGCCGGCGAACAAGAATAGCAGCACCCAGGAGTTGATCGCCAAGCTCGAGCAGCGGACGCGCGAATACGTGCAAACGCCGGCCTGCGATTCGATCGCCAGCCTGGTCATCCTCAAGGTCACGATTGCGGCCGACGCCGAGCCGGGCGAACGGGAGCTCCGGCTGGCCACGCCCAAGGGCATCTCCAATCCGCTTCCGTTCCATGTTGGTCAACTGCCGGAGTTTTCCCGGAAACCCATGACCACATCCACGAAACAGGTGCTCGGCAAGGAGGAACAAGCCCTCCGCAGACGGCCGGCCGCCGAGGTCGAAGATCGAGTCACGGTGCCTTGCACGGTCAACGGGCAGATCGCCTCCAGCGAGGCGAACCGCTACCGCTTCACGGCCCGCAAAGGCCAGCGGCTGGTGCTCACCACCCTGGCCCGGCAGTTGGTTCCGTATATTGCCGACGCCGTTCCCGGCTGGTTCCAGCCCGTGCTCGTGCTCTACGACGCGAGCGGGAAAGAGGTGGCGTATGACGACGATTACCGGTTCCAGCCCGACCCGACCATCTTGTTTGAAGTGCCGCAGGACGGCGAATACGTGTTCGCAATCTACGACAGCATCTACCGCGGGCGAGAGGATTTCGTATACCGCATCAGCGTCGGGGAACTGCCGTTTGTGACGAGCATCTTTCCGTTGGGACGCCAGG
>JBAXCI010000152.1:0-4359 GCA_037141555.1 Verrucomicrobiota bacterium
CTTCTGGGTCTGCTTGAGGCCGAGGGAGACGCGCTCCTTCTCCTTGTTGATGTCCAGGACGATGACTTCGAGTTCCTGACCGACCTTGAGCAACTCGTTCGGGTGGCCGAGGCGACCCCAGGTCATGTCGGTGATGTGCAGCAAGCCGTCCATGCCGTCGAGGTCGATGAACGCGCCGAAATCGGTGAGGTTTTTGACGGTGCCACGCACGACGTCGCGGACCTTGACGTTCTCAAGGAAGCGGGTGCGCTTGTCGGCGCGTTCCTGCTCGATGAGCTCGCGGCGGCTCAGGACGACGTTCTTGCGGTCGTCGTTGATCTTGACGATCTTAAAGTCGTAGGTGTTGCCAACGAATTGTTGGAGGTCCTTCGGAGGGATGATGTCGATCTGCGAGCCGGGAAGGAACGCTTCGACGCCGATGTTGACGGTGAGCCCGCCCTTGACCACGGCTTTGACCTTGCCCTTGATGAGTCCGCCGTTGTGGAAGACTTTGACGATTTTGTCCCAGTTCTGTTTGTAGGCGGCCTTTTCCTTGGAGAGGATGACCATGCCTTCGTCGTTCTCAAGACGGACGAGGAGCACTTCCACTTCGTCGCCAACCTGGAGGTCTTCCATGTCGTCGAATTCGGAGAGGGGGATGACGCCTTCGCTCTTGTAGCCAATATCTACGAGCACTTCGCGAGGACGGATTTCGAGGACGCGTCCCTTGACGATGCTGCCCTCTTTGTAGTCGCGAAAGGTCTTCGCGAGCAGTTCTTGCATCTGATTCATTACGGTTTAATAACTCAAGCCACGGTTGCCACAGGTTTCTTGCCCGGACGCACCACTACGGCGCGCCTATAACGGGAAAAGAGATCGAAACATAGCCGCTTTTCAGGGAAAGGCAAGCGGGACGTGGGCGGGGGAGAAAATTACTATGCCCTGCCCCTCTTATCCTCCGCCGCGTAATACGCCCGGCGTTTGAGGATCGTCTCGACGTAGGCGCGCGTGCTGGGGAAACCGATGCGGGTGCGCAGGTCGGCGGCGGTGACGGCGTCTCCCAGGCGGGTCGCGGCGATCCAGCGGTCCACCCAGGTGCGCCCGGCGTTGTATTCCGCCAGGGCGAACGGCACCGGGTCGTCCTTCGCGGCCCAGTGGACGAGCGCTTTTTTCAAATACCACGAGCCGATTTCCAGGTTCATCCGGGGCGCAAAGAGGTCCGCTGGCTTGAAGGTCTCGACTTTATGCGCTTTCACCCAGTCGTTGGCCGCCGCCTGGCTCACCTGCATGAGCCCGCGTTCTCCCGTGGTCCCGGTCTTGCCGGGGTGAAACTCGCTCTCGCGCCAGACGATGGCCTTGAGCAGCAGCGAATCGACCCCGTTTTTGCGCGCGGCGTCCTCGATCATCGCGTCGTAGCGCTGGTAGCGGCCCCGGCTCATCCAATCGGCCACCGTGTAGAGGCGGTCGCGCGAGCAAATCAACACGACCGACGCTGCCGTGAGGGCGGCGAAGAGGACGAGAAAGAGCAGTTTGCCTAGGAAACGGAGCATGTGAGGTTGTTACCAATAGAATGCACTAAAAAAACTTCTCCTCAAATACCATTCGCGTCACGCTATCGCCTATGAAATTTGCACGCGTCATCGTTGATCAATCGGGGGGGACCGCTCTCGATTACGCGATCCCGCCCGAATGGGAGTCGCGCGTGCAGACCGGTTCGCGCGTGGCCGTGCCGGTGCGCCAGCGGCAGGCGTTCGCAACGGTGATCGAATTGCTGGACGCAAGCGACGTGCCCGGCATCCGCCCGCTGACGAAGGTGGTGGGCGACCGCCCGATCCTCAGCGCAAACCTGCTGCGCCTGGCCCGCTGGATGGCCGCCTATTATTGTTGCCCGGTGGAAACCGCGATGCGGGCCGTGCTGCCGCAGGTGATCCGCAAGGGGGCCATCGGCTTCAAACAACGGCTCGCCGCCCGGCTCACCCGGGAGATCGACGCCACGCTTTTCGAGGAACTCCAACGCCGCGCGCCCAAACAAGCCGCCATCGTCGAGACGCTCCGGGAGGCGGGCGTCAGTTCGATGCCCGTCGTTGCGCTGCTCAAAGCGGCGGGAGCGGATCGCGCCGCACTGACTGCGCTGCTGCACAAAGGGCTCGTCGCGACCGAGAGCGAAACCGTCAACCGCGATCCTCACGAAGGCGAGACGTTTATCCACGCCGCGCCGCACGCGCTCAACGCCGAACAGGTGGATGTCTTCGCGCATGTCTGCGCGGCCATCGACAAACCGGAAAAGCCGCTCCTGCTTTTTGGCGTCACCGGCAGCGGCAAGACGGAGATTTATCTGCAAGGCATCCAGCGGGTGCTCGACCGGGGCCAGAGCGCGATCATGCTCGTGCCGGAAATCGCGCTCACACCGCAAACCGTGGAGCGGTTTAAGAGCCGGTTCGCCGCCATGCAGGCCGAGGTGGCGGTGTTGCACAGCCATCTCTCCGAGGGCGAACGGCACGACGAATGGCACAAGATCAACAACGGCAAGGCGCGCATTGTGATCGGCGCGCGCAGCGCCATCTTCGCCCCGCTGGAAAACCTCGGCCTCATCGTGGTCGATGAAGAGCACGAGAACTCCTACAAACAAGAGGAGGCGCCCCGCTATCACGCGCGCGATCTCGCCGTGTTGCGCGGATCATTCGAGGGGTGTGCAGTATTACTAGGGAGCGCGACCCCTTCGCTGGAGAGTTTTCACAACGCCACGACCGGCAAATACCAGCTTCTGCGCATGGCCCTTCGGGTCGATGACCGCAAGATGCCCTACATCCGCATCATCGACATGCGGCTGGATTCCCACGGCGGCGAAGCCCCTTCGATCATCTCGGAGAAACTGCGCCAGGCCATCGAGGCGCGGCTCGCCCGCAAGGAACAGTCGATCCTGTTTTTGAACCGGCGCGGCTTTTCCACTTCGCTCTCCTGCAACGCCTGCGGCTACGTGGCCGAGTGCCCGAATTGCTCCGTCTCGCTCACGTTCCACCGGGCGGAAAACCGGATCGTCTGCCACATCTGCGGCCACACGGCCATCGCCCCCAACAAGTGTCCCGACTGCAAAGCGCCGGGGATCAAATTCGCGGGATTCGGCACGGAGCGGGTGGAGGAGATCGTCACGAAACTTTTCCCGAAAGCCGTCGTCCGCCGCATGGACGCCGACACGATGACGCGCAAAGAAGCCTACCGCGAAGTGCTCACGGCTTTCCGCACCGGCAAGATCGACATCCTGCTCGGCACCCAGATGATCGCCAAAGGGCTGCATTTTCCCAACGTGACGCTGGTGGGCATCGTCAACGCCGACATGGGGCTCCATATGCCGGACTTCCGCGCGGGCGAACGGACGTTTCAGCTCCTCACGCAAGTGGCGGGACGCGCCGGGCGCGGCGACGTGGAGGGCGAAGTCTTTGTGCAGAGCTTCACGCCGCACCATCCCGCCATCCAGTTTGCGCGCCACCACGACTACGACGGCTTCGCCGAGCAGGAAACCGAGTGGCGGCGGCAGTGGGAATACCCCCCCTTTAGCAAAATGGTGCTCATCACCGCCCGTTCGGCCCACCAGGAGCGCGGGAGTTTTTCGATGGAGACGCTCCATCGCCGGTTGAAAGAAGTGCTGCCGCCCAACACCACGCTCGGCGAGCCCGCGCCCGCGCCGCTGGAAAAGAGCCACGGCAACTACCGGTTCCACCTCATCCTGCGCACGCGCTCCGTTCAGAAGCTCACGCGCGCTCTCAACGAAGTGCTGGAAAAACTGACGTTCCCCGAGGACGTGACGGTGACGGTGGATGTCGATCCGTATCAGCTTTTGTAGCCTTAACGCCCTGAACCCCCGCTTCCCTCCCCGCAAACGATTATCCAGCGGAGTTATTTTATGAGCGCACTTCTTGTGATGACCATGTTTCCCGACGCGGTAGAGGCCCGCGCGATTGCCCGAACCCTGGTGGAAGAACAACTTGCCGCTTGCGCGAATCTCGTGCCCGGCGCGGAATCGATCTACTGGTGGAAAGGCGTGATCGAGAGCAGCTCGGAGGTGATGGGATTTTTCAAAACCACGGACGAATTTTACCAGCGCTTCGAGTTGCGCCTCAAGGAATTGCATCCCTACGAGACGCCGGAAATCGTCGCGATCGAGCCGTGGGGCGGCCTGCCCGCCTACCTGCAATGGGTGATGTCGAATACGGGGGCGTAAAGCGGGAAAACGGCGGCCAACTTGCTTGTCATCCTGAACGCAGTGAAGGACCTCGCAAGCTACTCCACGCTCCGCCACCGAGAAAATCCACGCTTGGGGTGTTTTGGTGTCGCCGGGCGAATCAAAGTGCACCACCCCTGGGCGGATTAAAGTGCACCACT
>JBAXCI010000153.1:0-4345 GCA_037141555.1 Verrucomicrobiota bacterium
GTGGCGGACCCGCGCACCAACTCGCTCCTTGTCTCGGCGGCGCGGGATTCCATGTCGCAAATCGCGCTGACGGTGGGGCGGCTGGATTCCGGCGATACGCGGAAGCAAAAAGTGTTTGTGCATTCGCTCGAAAACGCCGATCCCGACAATGTCGCCACCATTCTTCGCGGCATGTTCGGCGGTCAAACTTCGTCGAGCATAGGCGCTCAACCCGCCTCCAACCAGCTCAACCAGCGCACCGCCACCGGCGCTTCCAGCAGCATCACCAACCTCCTGAACACCTCCAGCAACAGCAGTTCGAGAAGCCGCTAAACCCAACCTCCCTCATTCCATGATGACACCACGGATTCCCCAACTTCTGGCCAGTCTCGCGCTGCTCGCGATGGCCTCCCCGCTCGCGGCCCAAACCTCCCGGTCCACGACAACTTCCAACGCATCGCGGAGCACAAGCTCCACCTCGCGCCCGAGTTCCTCCACCACCTCGAACTACAACCGATCCAGCAGCAACACGAGCCAATATCCCAGCAACACGATGATGGGGAACGCGCTCATCCAGATCGATCCCGAGACGCGCTCTGTTGTGGTGATCAGCGACGACGAAACCCACGCGGCCGTGGAGAAAGTCATCGCCAGCCTCGATCATCCCAAACCCCAGGTGCTCATCAAAGTGGTGTTCATCGAAGTCACCCTCGACAAAAATCTGAACGTTGGCATCGAAGGCAACTACAACCTCAACATCGGCCACGCCGCAGGCACCGGCGTCAGCACCACGACCACCTCGAAATCGTCTGGTTCCACCACGACCCAAACCGTCACCACCTCGACCAACGCCGCCAGCTCGGTCGCCAGCGGCGTCGGGACCGCCGGGACGCTCTTCGGCCTCGCCGCCGACAAAACCGCCAAAGGGGTGTTCGGCCAGGTCACCTCCGATAACTGGAACGCCACGCTGCACCTGCTCGCCAGCAACGGCAAAGCGCAGGTGCTCTCGCGCCCGTCCATCATGGCGCGCAACAACCAGCAAGCAGTCATCGTCGTCGGCCAGGAGGTTCCCCTCGTGACCAGCAGCCAGATCACCGACCAAGGACAAACCATCAACTCGATCACTTACAAAGACGTCGGCATCATCCTGCGGGTGACCCCGTTCATCACCTCGGATAAGACCGTGGAGATGATCGTCGCGCCGGAAATTTCCTCGCTCTCCGAGCAAACCGTCCAGGTTTCCGCCGGGGTGAATGCGCCGGTCATCAACAAGCGCTCCGCCGAGACCGTCGTCGTGACGCCCAACGCCACCACCGTCGTCATCGGCGGCCTGATGCAAAAGCAACTCACGTCAACGGTGGAGAAAGTGCCGGTTTTGGGAGACATCCCGCTGCTGGGGCATGCCTTCCGCCACACCGTCAAAGGAGAAAGCCGCAGCGAACTGCTGATCTTCCTCACCCCCTACATTGTCGAAGGCAACCAAACGCTCAAGGACGTCTCGCTTAACGAAGCCAACCACGCCGAGTTGATCCGCGAAACATTGACGCCGGAAGACGTCAAAAACAATCTCGATACGTTGCGCCTCATGCCGCAACTCGACCCGGCCTGCCCGCCAAAAATTCAGACGGAGACAACCATCATCGAGACCACCCCGGCTCCGGCTAAAAAGAGAAAGCCGTAAGAGAGCGGAGAACGGTAGCAGGGACGGCACGGAGTGCCGCCATCTCCCTTATTAGCCACCGCCTTTTCCTGAGCCGGAGACGATGTCGTTGAGCTTGAAGATCGGCAGGAACATCGCAATGACGATGCCACCGACGACCACCCCCAGAAAGACGATCAGGAACGGCTCGATCAATGACGTGAGCGCGTCCAGCATCGCTTCAATTTCTTCATCCCAGAAATCGGCCATTTTTTCGAGCATGGCGTCGATTTTGCCCGTCGCTTCACCGGCAGAGACCATGCGGAGCATGATCGGCGGGAAAATGGTCTGGCGCGTCATGGCCGCAGCGAGGCCGTCGCCTTTTTCCACTTCCGCCGCAACGCCTTTGATCGCCTTTTCCACCATCGTGTTGCCTGCGGTTTCTCCGACGATCGACATCACTTCCAGGATCGGCACGCCGGAACGGATGAGCTGCGCAAAGGTGCGCGCAAACCGGCTCATGCAAATCTTGTGAACCAGCGGTCCCATGACCGGGAGCTTGAGTTTGTAGCGATCCCAGAGCTCCGTGCCGGCTTGTGTGGCGAGAAAGCGCCGGACTCCATAGAAGGTGCCGACGAGGACGACCACAATGGCGACCCAGTTGCCGCGGATCACAGCGCTGACGTCCATGAGAAATTGCGTGGGAGCGGGCAGTTTGGAGCCGAATTCCTTGAAGATGTCGCCAAAGGCAGGGACGATTTTTACGATCAAAAAAGTGGTGATCGCCATGGCAATCGAGATGACCACGAGGGGGTAGGTCATGGCCGATTTCACTTTTTTGCTCAGCCGCGCGGCGGATTCCAGGAACCCGGCCAGCCGGTCGAGAATCTCCGAGAGCATACCGCCCGTCTCGCCCGCCTTCACCATGGAGATGTAGAGGCGCGAGAAAATCTTCGGATGTTTGGCGATGGCTTCGGTAAAAGTATCCCCCTGCTGCACCCGGGCCATGATTTCGCCGACGATGATCTTCAGACCGGCTTGTTTGCGGGGGTCCGACTGCTCATAAAGCGCGGTGAGGGCGGTGAGGAGCGGCAGACCGGCGTCGACCATCGTGGCGAGCTGCCGCGTGAACAGGACGAGATCGGAAGTGCTCACCTTTACGCCTCGTCGGCTGGCCGGCCGGACGGCTCTTTCTTCCAGTGAGAGCACCATCAGCCCACGGGCCATCAGCGTGCTGATCGCGTTTTCTTCGTTCACGGCGTCAGCGATGCCGCTGACCGTCTTTCCCTCGGAATTGCGGGCTTGGTAAGCGTAGGTGATCATGGAGGATCACATTAAACAAGCAAGTTTAGTGCTAGAGGGGGGCTGCCGTTTTCCGTCCGACACCAGCGTCGAGCCGAACTTCGGATAAACGAACTGTGCCGTGGCCGAGCCTTGTTTGGTAACGCCGCGCGCGGTGGCAACCCCCGCCTCGCGCAGAGCGAGCAGCGAACGGCCCAGCAACGCCGTGGCAAACCCCCGGTTGTGGTATTCCATGGAAAGGCAGGGGCCCGTGAGCAGATGTTTTCTCCCCTCCCGTTCGGACGAAAGCCCTGAAGCGCCGATGATCCGCGTGCCATGGGTAAGCAGGAGGCAGAGCGGTTCGCTTTTTTCGTGAAACACCTCGTGGAGCGCGGTTTCGATGAGCGGTCGGATTTCTCCCCAAAACGGGTTCCAATCGGAATCGAGCGTGAAGGCGCTCAAGACAACGGCCCGGGCGGAGTCGTGATCTTCAGGGGTGGCGCGGCGGATGGCGTAGGCAGGAGGAAGCGGCGGGCACGGGGGTGCGCCTTTCGTTAAATCCCAAGAAAAATGCGCCCATTGGACCTGCTTCATAGGCGGGAACTTGTATCCGGGCCCGGGTGCGAAATCAACGCTATCCTTCCTTGTTGATGAGCCGCGTCACGGCATGGAAGGCTGCGTAGAATTCTTCGTGCTGCGCAAGACCTTGGCCGACAAGCGCTTTCAAGTTCATCACGTCTTGCGGCCGGATGACGAGATCGACGCTCAAGGCGAAGGCTTGCACCTTGGAATGCGAAGTGAGGTTGGGGCCGATGAGAATCACGAACATCGAGCGCCGGAGATCCAAGGGAAGGGTGGCGAGCTCGGCGAGGACGGGGTGAGTCTCGGCGTCGCCGCCCCCAAAATCATCGGAAATCAGCATCACATCGTACGAATGAGAGTACAGATGGGCGAGGGCTTGCTCGGGGGTGGAGACGGTATGCACTTCGAAACCGAGCGAGCTCAGTTGGACGGTGCCGGTTTCCAGCAGTTCCTGCGAATCGAGGCAGAGAAGCGCGGTGAAATCACGCGAGGCAGACGGGTCGTTGCGCGGCGGGTTCATGGGGAGGTTTTAAATGCCAAACAAGCCGCGCTTGGGCGGGGTTTTTGCGACGGGTTCCGCCGTTCTCGCTCCGTCCAGCCGAAGCCCGGAGGCGCTGTCTTTGGCGAGGCCGCGCTGTTTTTTGACTTGATCGATCTGCCGCTGCACGACGCCTTTGCGCGTGGCGTACAGATTGGCCGTTTCTTCGCTGATCAGATCGGATTCGAATGCGCGCATCACGCACTGGTCGAAGGTCATCCAGCCGTAGGTCGCGCCGTCCTGGATGATGTCGTAAAAATCCCGGCCCTCCCCTTCGCCCAAGGCAATCGCTTCCTTGGTTCGCAGGCTGTTGCCCATGATCTCCA
>JBAXCI010000154.1:0-4287 GCA_037141555.1 Verrucomicrobiota bacterium
GCCGGCGGTGCGTGTGCGCGTCAATCCCGGGGCCATCGCCACGCTGGGGCTCAGCCTGGAGGATGTGCGGACGGCGTTGGTTCAGAACAACGTCAATGCGCCGAAGGGGAGTTTCGATGGGGCGCACCAAGCCTATTCCATCGGTGCGAACGATCAGGTTTTTTCGGCGGCGCAATACCGTCCCATCGTTGTGGCCTACCGGCGCGGCGCGCCCGTGCGGTTGAGCGACATCGGCGAGGTGGTGGACAATGTCGAAAACATCCGCATGGCCGGTTGGGTGGGGAGCAGACCGGCTGTGATCGTGGACGTGCAGCGTCAACCCGGCGCGAATGTGATCGAGACGGCGGATCGCGTGAAAGCGTTGCTGCCAAAGCTCCGGGCGGCGATCCCTCCCTCCGTCCATATCGCCATCCTGAGCGACCGGACGGCGACGATCCGCGCCTCGGTGGCGGACGTGCAATTCACGCTGCTCTTGACGGTGGGGCTGGTCGTGATGGTGATCTTTCTTTTTTTGCGGAAGCTGTGGGCCACGGTGATCACGAGCGTCGCGCTGCCGCTGGCAGTCATCGGGACGTTCGGCGTGATGAAGCTCATCGGGTTCAGTCTCGATAATCTTTCGTTGATGGCGCTGACGATTTCGACGGGGTTTGTGGTCGATGACGCCATCGTGATGATCGAGAACATTGTTCGCTATATCGAAGCCGGGGATTCGCCGATGGAGGCGGCGCTCAAAGGCTCGCGGCAGATCGGGTTCACAGTGGTTTCGCTGAGCATTTCGTTGATCGCGGTGTTTATCCCGCTGTTGTTTATGCCAGGAATTGTGGGGCGGTTGTTCCGGGAGTTCGCGATTACGCTCAGCGTCGCGGTGGCGATCTCCGCGTTCGTTTCGCTGACGCTGACGCCGATGATGTGCGCCCGTTTGCTCAAGCCGGAAAGCGAAAGCAAGCCGGGGCGGCTGTTTCGCGCGACCGAAGGAATGTTCCGGGGCTTGCTCACTACGTATGACGGCGGGCTTCGCTGGGTGCTGCGCCATCAGGCATTCACGCTCTGGGTGGCGGTGGCGACGCTGTTGGCGACCGTCTGGCTATATGGAGTCGTGCCAAAGGGACTGCTCCCGTTGCAGGACACCGGCCTCATCATGGGCGTGACGGACGCCTCTCAGTCGATCTCGTTTTCATCAATGGTCGAGCGCCAGCGCGCCGTCGCGGAGATCGTGGGCAACGACTCCGGCGTGGCAAGCGTGGCGTCGTTTGTGGGCGCAGGGCCGGTGAATGCGACGGTGAATACCGGGCGGCTTTATATCAATCTCAAGCCACGCGATCAGCGCGATGGGGTGGGTCAAATCATCGATCGTCTGCGCGACGCGACGCGCCATGTGCCGGGGATTTCGCTCTCGATGCAGGCCGTCCAGGATGTGCAGATCGACAGCCGCGTGACGCGCACCCAATACCAGTACACGTTGCAGGACGCGGATGCGGCGGAGCTGGCGCGGTGGGCGCCGCGGCTTCTCGAAAGATTGCGCGCCTCCCCTGTGCTGGCTGACGTGGCGAGCGACCAGCAAACAAGCGGGTTACAACTGCACGTCGAGGTGGATCGCGATAAAGCCTCGCGTCTGAACGTCCTCACGCAGGCGATCGACGACACATTGTATGACGCATTCGGCCAGCGCCAGGTCTCCATCATTTTCACGCAGTTGAACCAATACCGAGTCGTATTGGAGGTGGAACCGAAGTTTCAGCTCAACCAGGACGCGTTGAGGCAGATTTATGTCAAGTCGACCACCGGGCAGATGGTGCCGCTGAACGCCTTCTGCACACTCTCGATCCTCTCCGCGCCGCTTGCGATCACGCACCAGGGCCAGTTTCCCTCCGTGACGCTTTCCTTTAACATTCAGCCCGGGAGCTCGCTGGGCGCGGCGGTGGAGGCCATCCAACAGGCGGCGCGCGAAATCGGGCTCCCGAATACCATCGAGACGACGTTCTCCGGCAGCGCCGCCGAGTTTCGCTCGTCCTTGACTAGCACACCGTTGCTTATCCTCGCGGCCATTGTGGTTATCTATATTGTGCTCGGCGTTTTGTATGAAAGCTATATTCACCCGATCACGATTCTTTCCAGCCTGCCCTCGGCGGGTGTCGGCGCGTTGCTGGCCTTGATGGTTTGCCGCATCGACCTCTCGCTCGTCGCGTTCATCGGGATCATCCTCTTGATCGGCATCGTGAAAAAGAACGCGATCATGATGATCGACTTCGCCCTGGACGCTCAACGCCATGAAAATCTCGTTCCCGTGGATGCGATCTATCAAGCGTGCCTCATCCGGTTCCGCCCGATCATGATGACGACGATGGCGGCATTGTTGGGCGCTTTGCCGCTGGCGTTGGAGCACGGCACGGGATCGGAGTTGCGCCGTCCGCTGGGCATCGCCATTGTCGGCGGCCTGCTGCTCTCGCAATTCCTGACGCTTTTCACCACGCCGGTGATCTATCTCTATTTGGACCGTCTGGGGAAATGGAGGAGGGGAGGGGGCGCAAGGTGAATGTGAGCGAGCCGTTTATTCGCCGGCCGGTTGCGACCTCCCTGCTGGCTGCGGGATTGGCGTTGATGGGCATCGTGGCATATCATGCGTTGCCGGTCGCCTCGCTTCCGCGCGTCGATTTCCCGATGGTCACGGTCTCCGCCACGCTGCCGGGAGCCGATCCCGCGACGGTCGCCTCGTCGCTGGCCGCGCCGCTGGAGCGCCGCTTGAGCCAGATTTCCGGCGTGACCGAAATCACCTCCGCAAGCACGCTCGGCGGCACCTCCATTGTGATCCAGTTCGACCTCGACCGCCCGGTGGACGCGGCGGCGCGCGATGTGCAGGCCGCGATCAACGCCGCCGCAAACGATCTTCCGCCCGATCTCCCAAATCCTCCCACGTATCGCAAAGTGAATCCGGCAGACGCGCCGATCCTCGTGCTTTCGATGGCCTCTTCCACGCGGCCCTCCTCGGACGTGTTCGAAGCGGCGGACGAGGTCATCGCGCAACGATTGAGCCAGGTGGAGGGGGTCAGCCAGGTGATCATCAATGGCGCGGAGAAGTCGGCCGTGCGCGTCCAGGTCAACCCGGCCG
Source organism: Verrucomicrobiota bacterium (assembly GCA_037141555.1). GTDB lineage: Bacteria > Verrucomicrobiota > Verrucomicrobiia > Chthoniobacterales > Chthoniobacteraceae > UBA695. The sequence goes on from JBAXCI010000154.1 coordinate 3,107, forward strand.
CGCTGGCCTCGGCGGGAATCAGCCTGGAGGAGATTCGCACGTTTTTGGGAGCGGTGAATGTGAATTCCCCCAAAGGCGTTATGGAGGGACACGGGCAGTCCTACACGATCACCAGCAACGATCAGCTCAAACAGCCCGAGCCCTACCGCCAGCTTATCCTGCGCCAGCAAAATGGGACGCCGATCCCGCTCAGTGCGCTCGCCACGGTGGTCGAGGGCGTCGAGAATACCCGCCTCGCCGGTTGGGCTGGGACGCAGCGTGCTGTCTTGCTGATTGTTTTCAAACAGCCCGGGGCGAATGTGATTGAGACCGTGGATCGCATCATGGCCGTTCTTCCGCAGGTCGAAAAATGGATCCCGCCCGCGATCAAAATCTCCGTGCTAAGCGACCGCACCGAAACCATACGAGCCTCGGTGAAGGAGGTGCAGCTTGCGCTCGTTGCAAGCATCAGCCTGGTTGTGATGGTGATCGGCCTGTTTCTGCGTCGATTCTGGCCCACGTTCATCGCCAGCATCACCGTGCCGCTGGCGCTGGCCGGGACGTTCGCCGCAATGTATCTGCTTGATTACAGCATCGACAATCTTTCGCTCATGGCGATCACGATCTCGGTCGGGTTTGTGGTTGATGACGCGATTGTGGTTATCGAAAATATTTTTCGTTATGTCGAAGGGGGGGAAGCAGGGCAACCGGCCGCGTTCAAAGGCGCGCGGCAGATCGGGTTCACCGTCATTTCGATGAGCACTTCGCTAGTCGCCGTGTTTATTCCGTTGTTGTTCATGGGCGGGCTGATCGGACGTTTATTTCATGAATTCGCCGTCACGCTGAGCCTGGCGATTTTGGTTTCGGGCGTGGTATCGTTGACACTCACGCCAATGCTCTGTTCGCGGTTCCTGAAGAGCGAGTCGGAGTATCCAGCGCCGGGCTTTTTTATGCGGGCGAGCGAGCGCGCATTCCAGATGCTGCTTTGGGGCTACGGGGGAGCGTTGCGATGGGTATTGCGACACCAGCCGTTGATGCTGCTGGTCGCGTTGGCCACATTGCTCGCAACGGTATGGCTTTATATTGCGGTGCCGAAAGGGTTTTTTCCGCAGCAGGATACCGGGCTTATCATTGGCATTACCGAAGCGGCGCAGGATGTCTCGTTTTCGGCGATGGCGCGGTTGCAAGACAAGGTGGCCCGG
>JBAXCI010000155.1:0-4217 GCA_037141555.1 Verrucomicrobiota bacterium
GTTGCCCGGCGCGAAAATCCGCTGCTGGTCGGCCCCGGCCAGCCGCCCAAAGAGCGGCAAGACTTCGTAACTCGGCCCCAAGGTTTCCTCCAGCAACTCGCGGGCTTCGCGGATGTCGCGCTCGGTGGGCAGGAACACCAACACGTCGCCGGAATCCGTCTCGATGAGCGCGTCCTCGGTCGCCCGCGCGGCGGCTTCCACAAAGCTCACGTCGCCGACGAGTTCGCCCTCTTCGTCAGTCTCGCCGATGGGTTGGTAGCGGATGTCCACGGGGAAGAGGCGGCCCGAAACCTCGATCACCGGCGCGCCGCCGAACGCTTTGGAGAACGCCTCGGTGTCGATGGTTGCCGAGGTGATGATGAGCTTCAAATCGGCGCGTTTTTGCAAGAGCCCTTGCAGGTAGCCGAGCAGGAAGTCGATGTTGAGCGAGCGCTCGTGGGCTTCGTCGAGGATGAGCGTCGAGTAGGCGCGCAACATCGGGTCGGACTGGATCTCCGCCAGCAGAATGCCGTCCGTCATGAACTTGATGCGGGTGTCGCGCCCGGTGTCGTCGTTGAAGCGCATTTTGCAGCCGACCTCGCGGCCCCAGGTGACGCCCAGTTCCTCGGCGACGCGGCGGGAAATGCTCATCGCGGCTACACGGCGCGGCTGGGTGCAGCCGATGCGTCCGCGAAGATCGAGTCCCGCCTCCAGGCACATCTTCGGGAGCTGCGTCGTTTTGCCCGAGCCGGTCTCCCCTGCTACGATCAAGACGCGATGGGCGCGCAAAGCCGCAACGATCTCTTCGCGCCGGGCGCAAATCGGGAGATCGGGCGGGTAGTTGATGGCGAGTGTCGGTTGCAAGGCCGCACACTTTACACGCGAGCCGGGCGAAACAAGAATAGGATTTTCACGGGCACTCCGTGCCGCCCCGGAAGACGTGCCTGTCACTCCCGCGCGTTCTGCGGACTAGCTCCGCTTCTTTTTATGCCCCGTCGAAGCTCCAACCGGCGCGGGGCTGGCCGAGGCGGACGGGGCCGCTGACGGGCTCGGCTTTGCTGCCGGCCGATCCATGGCGATCAGTTCGCTCACGGTCACAAATTTGAACCCTTTGGCGAGCAGGCCATCGATCGTTTCCGCCATCGCGTCAACGGTCCCGGGATGAATGTCGTGGGCGAGGATGATGTAGCCGGGGCGGGTGTCGCTCAAGATGCGCTGGGCGACGACGGACGAGCCGGGCCGTTTCCAGTCGAGCGGATCGACTTCCCACAGGACGACTTTGAAGCCAAACTGTTCATTGGCCCACTTCCGCTGATGGTCCGTAAAGGAACCGTAGGGCGGGCGCATGGTTTTCGGTTTCGTCCCGGTGAGTTGAAATACGATGTCCTGCGTGCCTTGAAGCTGTTTTTTCACAGCCTCTTCGGACATTTTTGCCAGGTTCGGGTGGCTCCACGAATGGTTGCCGATCTCGTGCCCCTCGGCGACTTCCCGTTTGAGGATCTCGGGGTTTTCCTGAACATTCTCGCCCAAGACGAAAAAAGTGACTTTCACCCCGCGCTTGGCGAGCAGGTCGAGGAGCTTTGGCGTGGTGGTTTTGCCGGGGCCATCGTCGAAGGTGAGCGCAATGTAGGGGCCGTCGGCGTTGACGTGGTTGTAGGTGATGCGCGGCCCGGAAGGGGGTGCGGTCGGTTTGGGCGTCGCCTCGGAATACTGGGCGATGGCCGCGAGGGGCAGCGTAGCGAAAGTGAGCAGGGTGATGAATGATCGGAACATGGTAAAAATGAGTTAGCAAAAACGGTTTAAAAGAATTCCCATTTTCGCGATGGTTTCGGGCGGCCAGTACGCTTTGTCCGTGGCGAGGGCGTTGTCCAAGGCAAAATGTTCCGGCCAATCCGGCACCGTGGGCAGGTGGGGGATCACGCGGGCGAGAATCTCTTTGGCGGTGCTGGCGTTTTGGAGCAGGTGGCCGATCACGGTTTGGGCGGTGACGGGTTCCTCTTCGGCCCGCCAGCAATCGTAATCTGTCACCATCGACATGGTGGCAAAAGCGATTTCCGCTTCGCGCGCCAGTTTGGCTTCGCCGAGGTTGGTCATGCCGATGATATCGAAGCCGAGCTGGCGGTTGGCCTCGCTCTCTGCGCGGGTGGAGAACGCGGGGCCGTCCATATTGACGTAGGTGCCGCCGTTATGGACCACCGCGCCGATTTCGCGGGCGGCATCGGCGATCAACGTGCGCAACGGGGCGCTCGTCGGGTCGGCAAAGGCGACGTGCGCGACGATGCCGTTGCCAAAGAACGTGTGTTCGCCACGGCGGCTGGTGCGGTCGAAAAACTGGTCCGGCAGGACGATGTGGCGCGGCTCGTATTGGGCTTGCAGGCTGCCGACCGCCGAGACCGCGATGATCCAGCGGACCCCCAGCGAACGAAGGGCGTAGATGTTCGCACGGTGGTTGATTTCCGTGGGCAGGATGCGGTGACCGCGTCCGTGCCGGGGGAGAAAAAAGACGGTTCGGCCCGCGAGTTCGCCCCGGACGATGACATCGCTGGGCGCACCCCAAGGGGTGTTGACGCGGAGTTCGGTGGCGTTGGTGAGGCCTTCGATCTGGTAAAGGCCGCTGCCGCCGATGATCCCGATGTGCGCATTTTGCATGTGTCGGAAAATTAAAGCATCGCTACGGGATCATGAAAAGAATTACTCACGCAAAGACGCAAAGGCACAAAAAAGAACGACTCTCTTCGCTCTCCTCTTTGCGCCTTTGCGGCTTTGCGTGAGACAAAAAAGCCGTTAATGCATCGAAGGCGGGCTGGTTTTCTTGGCGATCTTCTCGCGGCCCAGTTCCAGGATGCGGCGTTCGGCGCGCGTGAGGCTGTGAATGCCTTCTTTGGCGATCTTATCGAGGATCGGGTCGATCTCCTGGCTGATGAACTCCGTCGGGTCCATGCGCTCCTGGCGTTCGCGGGTGCGGCGGCGGTCCCTCACGAACCGCTGGAACCAGAAGGCTCCGCCGAACCCGAGCCGCCGGGTATAGAACCAGCCCAGGATCGCTCCGCCGAGGTGGGCGACGTGGCCGACATTGCCGCCGAAGGGCGTGAGAGCAAAGAAGATCGAACTACCCACGACGATCCGCCCCAGCCATTTGGCCTTCATGCGGACCGGGATGATAAAGAACAGGAGCGTGGTGATTTCCAGTTCCGGCAACATCGTGGTGAAGGCGAGCAGGACCGCACACACGCCCGCGGAAGCCCCGATCAGTTCCGACCCGGGCACGCAAAGGAGTTGCAGGAGTCCGCCCACAAAACCACCCAGGAAATAAATCCCGAGCAGATGTTTTGGGCCGCAGACGATCTCCACCTCTCTCCCCGCAAAGAAAAGGCCCAGGCAGTTCACGAACAGGTGCAGCCAGCCGCCGTGCAAAAACATGTAGGTGAGGAATTGCCAGTAGTACCCCTCGGCGATTCCCTCGTGGCTCAATCCAAAGTAACTCTCCACCCAATGGGGAGAGGCAAAATCGGCACCCCATTGTACGAGCGTGGCGGCCACGTTGGCCACGACAAGCCACATGACGACCGACATTCTGCTTGCCGCCCAGCGGTGGCCAAACGGCCCTGATTGACGTCCAAACTCCATGATTTTGCTCGCGGTTGCGGAGGCGCTCTCTTCTGAAAATGAATCGGAATGGGCTTTGAGGTTGCGCGGGGAGCGAAGTTCCTCTTCCTCCTGCCCCTTTTAATATAGACCAGAAAGACGGATTTTCATCTCACCACAAGGCTCCCGAACCTCGCTGCGACTATATTTTTTCCAGGAGCTTGCCGAGGTTGTCCACGCAGATCTGCGACCAGCTTTCGAGGTTGTCGCGGCGGGCTTGCAATTCGGCGAGCGAGAGGAATTCCAACTGGGTGATCATCTGTTCGCGTTTGGTGACTTGATCCGTGTCGAGCTTGAAGACGTGGACGACGCCAAGGTGGACCTGGCCCACGGCGTTCGAGTCGTCGTTGAGCAGGGCGACGATGTGGTTGGAGAAGTTGGTGTTGAGGTTGAGCTCCTCGGTGACTTCGCGCTGGACTCCGGCCAGGTAGGCCTCTTTGTCGAGGGCAAAGAGGTGTTCGTCGCCGTCGTTCATGTGGCCGCCGATGCCGACGGAGCCTTTGGCGGCGAGCCGCTGTTCGCCCGCTTTCTTGCCGCGCACGTAGTGGAGCACCTTGCCGTTGTGGACGAGCAGGACGTAGGGGATGATCTGT
>JBAXCI010000156.1:0-4212 GCA_037141555.1 Verrucomicrobiota bacterium
GCTCGACAGCAACTACTCGCTCAACACCGTCGATCTCTGCCCCGTCGGCGCGCTCACTTCCAACGATTTCCGGTTCAAGATGCGCGTCTGGTTTTTGAAGGAAACCAAGAGCATCTGCACGAGTTGCGCCACCGGCTGCAACACCATCATCGGCGCACGCGAGAACATCGTCTACCGCCAGACGCCGCGCGAGAACAACGACGTCAACCAAGCGTGGATGTGCGACTACGGACGGCTCAACTTCCACTACCTCCACAGCACGGAGCGGCTCCTAACCCCCGTGGCCCGCGGCCATGAACTGCCCGACTGGAAGGTCGCCATCGCAACCGCCGCCGTTGGGCTCAAAGCCTACCAGCCTGAACAGATCGCCGTCATCGCCTCCGGCAAAATGACCAACGAGGAACTCTTCCTCGCGGCCCAACTCTCCAAGGCCCTCGGCGTGAAGCTCCACGACATCGTCCCGCACACCGACGCGGGCGACGACATCCTGCTCAGCACCGACCGCAACCCGAACACCGCTGGCGCGAAACTCCTCGGAGTCAGCGCGAGCACGCCGGGCGCGAATCTGCCCGCCATCGTCGAAGGCGTCCGCAGCGGCGCGATCAAAGCCCTCGTCGTGCTCGGCGAAGACGCCACGCAAGCAGGGTTGACGGAAGCCGATTTGGCAAAACTGACCGTTCTCGTCACGACCGCCATCCTTCCCAACGCGACCACCGCCGCCGCAAGCCATCTGCTGCCCGGCGCCGGATTCGCCGAAAAGCGCGGCTCGATGATCAACAAAAACGGCCGTCTCCAGCGCCTCAACCGCGCCATCCAACCTCCAGGCCTCGCCCGCGACGATTGGGAAATCCTCGCCGCGCTCATCGAAGCCGTCACCGAGTCGAGCCTCGGATTCGCCGCCATCGAAGACGTCGTCAAAGCAATGACCGCCGCCACCCCTGCCCTTGCCGGATTGAGCCTGAGCAAAATCGGCGACCTCGGCGTGCAACTCCCAACTGCCTAATACTGAAATGACCTCACGCAAAGACGCAAAGCCGCTAAGAATGAGAAACCGCATCGGTTCATTCCTCCTTTGCGCCTTTGCGTCTTTGCGTGAGACCTTTTAATCCCTTTTAATGAACGCGCTCCTCGAATTTTTACACAGCGACCTTTTCTTTATGATCTGGACCACGCTCGCCAAGTCGGCGGGCCTGCTCGGGGTCGTGCTCGGGATGGTTTCCTATACGGTTTATGCCGAACGCCGCGTCAGTTCGCTGATGCAGGATCGGCTCGGCCCAAACCGCACCGGATTTCCCTTGAGCGTTGTTGGCAGTTGGCTTGGCGGGCAGAAGTGGAAAGACTGGTCGCCCATTTTGGGCGGTCTGGGCCAGCCCATTGCCGACGCCATGAAGCTCCTCCTCAAAGAGGATTTCACCCCGGCGTACGTCAAAAAATTCTACTACTGGATCGCCCCCGGCCTCGGCATCGCCGCCGCCATCATCGCGCTGGCCGTGATCCCGTTTGGAAGCAGCATCGCGGGCGTCCCGATGGTCATCGCGGACATCGACATCGGCCCGCTCTTCATCTTCGCCATCTCATCGCTGGGCGTCTACGGCATCGTCCTCGCGGGCTGGTCGGCCAACTCCAAATACCCGTTCCTCGGCGCGATCCGCTCCACCTCGCAGTTGATCTCCTACGAGCTCGCCCTCGGCCTATCGGTCGTCCCGCTCTTCCTGATCATCGGCAAGTTGAACCTGGTCGAGATCGTCAACTACCAGGTGCAGAACGGCTGGATGCTCCTGCCCGGCATCACCGCAGGGAAACTCCCCACCCTGCAACAAGCCGCTCTCTTTGTTCCCGTCCTCATCTCGTTCCTCGTCTTCACCATCGCGATGTTCGCCGAGACGAACCGTCTCCCGTTCGACCTTCCTGAAGCTGAAACCGAGCTGGTAGGCGGCTATCATACCGAGTATTCGTCCATGAAATTTGCCCTTTTCTTCCTGGGTGAATACACCGCGATGATCACCGGTTCCTCCTTCATCGTCACCCTCTTCCTGGGCGGCTGGCACTGCCCCTTCATCCCTGACGGCAGCCAACACTGGTGGTGGGGCCTCGTCAACATCGGCGTCTTCTTCACCAAAGTCTTCGCCTTCCTCGTCTTCTTCATCTTCATCCGGTGGACGCTTCCGCGCTTTCGCTACGACCAGCTCATGAAACTGGGCTGGATCTGGCTCTTCGAACTCGCCCTCGTAAACATCTTCCTCACCGCCCTCATCGTCGCCTTCGTGCACTAACGTCATGGCCTACCAAGTTCCACGTCCCAAACTGACTTTCGCCGAAAAGATCTACCTGCCTGCGGTCTTCGCCGGGTTGCGCATCACCCTCGGCCATCTCTGGAGAATGCTCCGGGGCAAGACCCACGTCTGCATGCAGTATCCCGAGGAAAAATGGGATGCGAATCTCCCCGAGCACTACCGCGGCGCGCCCACGCTCGTTTCCGACGAATACGGCCGCACCCGTTGCGTCGCCTGCCAGCTTTGCGAATTCATCTGCCCGCCGCGCGCCATCCGCATCAAGCCCGGCGAAATCCCCACGGACGACAAGTTCGCAAAGGTCGAGAAATACCCGGAGCAATTCCAGATCGACATGATCCGCTGCATCTACTGCGGCCTGTGCGAGGAAGTCTGCCCCGAACAAGCCATCTTCCTGAAAAAACAATACGCCATCACCGGCACCAGCCGCGCCGCGATGATGCACGAGAAAGCCAAGCTCGTCGAAATGGGCGGCATCCAACCCGGCGTCGTCAACAAGTGGAACGAGAAGAAATGAGCCTTTTTATTCTCACGCAAAGCCGCAAAGGCGCAAAGAGAAAGGTCGATGCGCTCTCGTTCCCAAATTTTTTCCTCGTTCCCAAACTCCATTTGGGAACGCACTTGTCTGCGCAACTCCATTGCGCCCATCCCTCTGCAATTACCCTTTAGCAATTCTCCATGAATCCCATTCTCTTCTGGATCTTCGCCGCGCTGATGCTCGGTTTCGGTGTCGCGACCATCGCCAACCGCAACCCTGTCGCCAGCGCGCTAAGTCTTGTCGTTTCCTTTCTCGGGCTTTCCGCCCTCTTCTTCAGCCTCGACGCCTACTTCATCGGCGTCATCCAAATCCTCGTCTATGCGGGTGCAGTGATGGTGCTCTTTCTCTTCATCATCATGCTGCTGGATTTGAAAGCCGAGCAACGCCGCCAAGTCAGCCTGCCGGTGCTCTTAGGCGGCGCGGCGGTCGTGGGCCTGTTCGTCACGCAAATCGTCCTGGTCGTCCGCTGTTACCCGGCGGGCAACAAGCCATTCCCTCCTCTCGCCGGGAACCTCCTCGATGCCTCGAACATCGGCAACATGCTCTTTAGCCAATACAACCTGCCGTTCCAGGTCATCGGCGTGCTGATCCTCGTCGCGAGCATCGGCGTGGTCGTCCTGAGCAAACGCGAACTCAAATAACCATGGTCACTCTCAACGATTATCTGCTGGTTAGCGGCCTCCTCTTCGCCCTCGGTTTTGCAGGCGTGATCCTGCGGCGCAACATCATCATTATTTTCATGGCGCTGGAGTTGATGCTTAACGCCGCCAACCTTTCGCTCGTCGCATTCTCCCGGTTCAACGTCACGAACGGGCTCCCCAATTACAACGGCCAGATGCTCGTCTTTTTCATCATCACCGTCGCCGCCGCCGAAGTGGCGGTCGGCCTGGCGATCATCGTCGCGCTCTACCGCGCCCGCCAGACAACCAACGTGGAAGACCTTAACTCCCTGAAGTTTTAGTATGCAGAACCTTCCCTGGATCATCCTCTTCACCCCGCTCTTGAGCGCGGTAATTATAGTCCTCCTCACCCAACGGTTGCGGAACTTGAGCGCGATGCTTTCCATCGCGGCGGTGCTCGTCTCGCTGGCAGCCAGCATTAAACTATTTCTCACCGCAACGCCGGACGCGGCTGCGGTTCTCCAATTCCCGTGGCTCGACTTCCGCGCCGTCGGCTTCGACTTCCAAATCCCCATCGGCATCACCATCGACGGCATGAGCAAAGCGATGCTGCTCGTCGTCACCGGCATCGGCGCGCTCATCCACATCTATTCGTGGGGCTACATGGCCGCCGACGAGGGGAAATCGCGCTATTTCGCGGGCCTCTCGCTCTTCATGTTCTCGATGCTCGGCATCGTCTTCGCCAACAACTTCCTGATGATGT
>JBAXCI010000157.1:0-4100 GCA_037141555.1 Verrucomicrobiota bacterium
AACATCGCGCGGATTTACGGCCTGCATCCGGGCGACATTGTCGTGAGCATCCACTGCGGCTCGCGCGGCTTGGGGCATCAAATTGGCACGGAGTTTTTGAAGAAAATGGTGATCGCGGCGGCCAGTCACGGGCTTGTTCTGCCGGAGCGCGAACTGGCTTGCGCGCCGATCCACTCCGCCACCGGGCGCCAATACCTCGGGGCGATGCGAGCCGGGATCAACTGTGCGCTCGCGAACCGGCAGATACTGACTCATCTCACGCGCAAGGCGTTCGCCACGGTTTTTCCGGGGGTGAACCCGGTGTTGCTCTACGACGTTTCGCACAATACGTGCAAGGTCGAGGAGCATTTCGTCGGGGGCGGGCGCAAGCGGTTATACGTTCACCGCAAAGGGGCGACGCGCGCCTTTGGTCCCGGCCATCTCGAAGTCCCCAAAGCCTGGCGCGAAGCCGGTCAGCCGGTCTTGATCGGCGGCAGCATGGGAACGTGCTCCTATGTTCTCGCGGGCACAGCCGAGAGCGAGGCGCGCGCCTTTGGCTCCGCCGTTCACGGGGCGGGGCGGGCGATGAGCCGCCACCAAGCCTTGCACCAATGGCAGGGGAGGGAGATCGTCAACGAGCTTTCCGCGCGCGGCATCCTCATTCGCTGCCGCTCGATGCGAGGCGTCGCCGAGGAAGCGCCCGCGGCTTACAAAGACGTGAGCGCTGTGGTCGACGCTGCGGATCGCGCGGGTCTGGCTCGGAAAATTGCGAAGCTGGTTCCCGTGATCTGCGTCAAAGGTTGAGCGTGGATTGCAGCTGTTGGAAGGTGCGCATGCCGCCCGCGAGATTTTTCACGTCGTACCCGTTTTGCAGCAGGATGCGCGTGGCGTAATAGGCGCGCTGGCCCACGCCGCAGTAGACCCAGAGCGCGCGGTCGCGTGGCAACTCGCCCATGCGGGAGCGGATCTCGTTGAGCGGGAGGTTGGTGGCTCCGGGGATGTGGCCTTCGTCAAATTCGTCGGGGTCGCGCACATCCAGGAGCAATGCGCCATCGGAGCCGAGTTGCCCCCAGTCTGCCAGGGGGTTGTCGCCGCGCAACGCGTTGGAGGCGATCATGCCCGCGAAGTTCACCGGGTCTTTGGCTCCGCCAAACTGCGGCGCGTAGCAAAGCTCCGCTTCCTCCAGGTCATAGACCGTGCCGCCCAACTGGATCGCGGTGGCGATCACGTCGATGCGCCGGGCGACGTCGGCCTCGCCCACCGCTTGCGCCCCGAGGATGCGTCCGTCGGATTTTCGAAAGATGATCTTGAGGTTGATTGGCTTCGCGCCGGGGTAGTAGCCGACGTGGTGGTTTGGGTGCAGATAGATTTTTTCGTAATCGGTGATGGCCGCCCGCTGAAGCGCTTTTTCGCTCGCGCCTGTGCTGGCCACGGCGAGGTCGAACACGCCGCAAATGGCGGTGCCTTGAACACCCCGAAAGTGGGAATCGCGCCCGCAGATGACATCGGCGGCGATGCGCCCCTGGCGGTTGGCGGGGCCGGCGAGGGGGATGAGCGTGGCTTGTCCGGTAATAACATCGCGCGTTTCCACGGCGTCTCCCACGGCCCAGATGGCGGGATCGCTGGTGCGCATCTGGTCATCCACTTGGATGCCGCCGCGCTTGCCGAGTTCCAGGCCGGCTGATTTCGCGAGCGCCGTCTCCGGTCGCACGCCGATGGCCAGGATAACGAGGTCGCCCGCATGCGCCGCGCCGGATTGTGTTTTGACCACGAGTTGCCCCGCCTCGTTGGTTTCGAAACCGGCCACGCCGTCGCCCAAGGCCATCTTGATTCCGTGCGCTTCCATGTGGCGCTGCACGGGGAGCGCCATTTCGGGATCGAGCGGCGGCATGACTTGGTTGAGCATTTCCAGAACCTTCACCGAGAGCCCCCGGTGCGCCAGGTTTTCCGCCATTTCCAAGCCGATGAACCCGCCCCCGACGATCACCGCGCTCTTGGCCGATTTCGTCTCGATCCAGGCGCGAATCTCCCGGCTGTCTGGAATGCTGCGCAGCACGAAGATGCCCGCAGTATCGATCCCCGGCAAGGGCGGGCGAACCGCCGCCGCGCCCGGCGAAAGGACGAGAGCGTCGTAGGATTCGCGGTAAACGCGCCCGGTCGCGAGTTCTCTGACTTCGATTTCGCGCCCGGCGCGATCAATGGCAACGGCTTCGTGCCGGGTGCGCACTTCGATGTTGAACCGGTCGCGGAAGAGTGCCTCACTGGCCAACAGGAGCTTGGCCTCGTCCTTGATCACCCCGCCCACATAGTAGGGGAGTCCGCAATTTGCAAAAGAGACATACGGGCCCCGGTCGAGGACCAGGATTTCCGCGTTTTCATCCAATCTCCTGCACCGCGCGGCGCAAGACGCACCGCCTGCAACACCGCCGATGATGATGATTTTCATAAGAAAGATTATAGAGGGGTGAGACTATAGATTATAGAAGCTGTATATTTATCGGAGTCGTATGGAGTGGGGCTCTCTGTCTATAGTCTATAGTCTATAGACTCCCCCCTCTATCGTCTCCCAGGTCTTCAGCACGAACAGCAGGAACCGCCGCGGCATTTGCCTTTTTGGTTCCAGGGCATCCTCGCGATCAGAATCCGCATCGGGCAAAAGCCCGTGGCTCCCGCCATCATCAAACCGGCGCCGACAAAAGCGGAGAGCCAGACCCAGTCGGGGTTCACAAAACGGGAAAGCAGCACGCCGATGATGACGAGGGCTCCAACGGTTAACTGGAGTTGGCGATCGAGCGGGAGCACCGCTTTCGCGCCGCGCTCCACCGGCAGTCCTGCATCGACCCAAGCCTGTGTGCCGCCCTCGACGACCACCGTGTCGGCAAATCCGGCTTCGGCAAATTTCGCCGCCGCCTTTTTCGCGCGGGTGCCCGCATGGCAGAGCAAATAGATCGACGAATGGGACGCTCCCTTGCGCGATGCCAGGATCTCGCCGCAATCGAGGCTGTCGAGCTGGCAAAGACGCGCTCCGGGGACGTGGACGCTGGAATATTCAGCCGGGGTGCGGACGTCGATAACATCGATCGGCGCATCGGCGGCGAGGATTGTTTGCAGTTCTTGGACGGATACAGTTTTCATGGATTTGGATATTTGAGATTGGAAAAAAAACTAGCGGTGGTTTTCGCGGGACGAACGGACCTCTTCCAGGCACGCGAAGACCTTCGTAACGCAGGGCGCTGCGATGCGATAAAACACCTGCTGTCCACGGCGTTCGTCAACAATCAGGCCGACGTTGCGCAAGATGGACAGGTGATTGGAAACCGTGGAGGTGTCGCAGCCGATGAGTTCGGTAAGGTCGGCCACACACCGTTCGCCATGCGTCAACGCGTCCACGATCAAGAGACGGCTGGAATGCCCCAGGGCTTTGAAAATATCGGCCCCGGCCCGGTATTCTCGAGGCGGACGCGGCGCGTAAGCTCGAGGTTTTGCAGATGAGGAAGGCATGTTTGGCAAAATAGCCAAAACTCCACGGAGTGCAATGAGAAACTTTCGGCTTCGCCGGAAGGTCGATCGCGCGCTCCGAGTGCGATTCGGGAATGCGCGATTTCTCGATGCAACGCACCCACCCACGGAATCGCCCATGTGCTATATAGTCCTTTACTTATCGATGCGGCGTGCAAACGATTCTCAACGAAGGCTGCTGCGCGCGGTTCACTGCCTCCAAAGCGAAAAAGACGATTTTATGAAAAAAGACGACTCAAAGCCGTGCTGCCAAAACGGCGACCCCGCTCCTTGTGCCAGCACATCCGTTGAGTGCCCAATGCTCGCATATTTAATGTGGGGGATTCTCCTTCTATCAGGTTGGTTTGTCCTTTACCGGAACCTCGCGGCTGCGAGCCATTGGTTCACCTATGATCTCGTGGGCCTGAAACGCGATTTGCCATTCAGCGCGGCGCTCGAGTTCTTCGTCTTTGAAGTTCCCAAGGTGCTCATGTTGCTGGTGCTGGTTGTGTTTGCCGTGGGCGTGATCCGGTCGTTCTTCACGCCGGAGCGGACGCGGCGGATTCTCTCCGGCAAACGCGAGTTTATCGGCGGCGTCCTTGCCTCACTGTTGGGAATCGTGA
>JBAXCI010000158.1:0-4072 GCA_037141555.1 Verrucomicrobiota bacterium
CTACGCCCTGGCGGTGGAAAAGCTCATGGGCTGGGAACTCCCCGCGCGCGGCAAGGCGATCCGCGTGATCTGCTGCGAAATGGCCCGCATCTCCTCGCACCTGCTTGGCTTGGGCTGTTTCGCGATGGACACCGGCGCGATGACGGTCTTCCTCTATACAATGGCCGAGCGCGAAAAGGTCTATAACCTTTGCGAACTGCTCACCGGCGCGCGCTTGACCACCAGCTACACCCGGGTCGGCGGCCAGATCCGCGATCTCCCGGACGGGTTCCTCCCGCAGTTGAGCAAATTCCTCGACGAAGTCGCTCCCGTGGTGGACGAAATCGACGCGCTGATTTCGCGCAACCGGATTTTCGTCGACCGCACCAAGGACATCGGCGTGATCACCCGCGAGATGGCCATCGACTACGCCCTCACCGGCCCGAACCTGCGGGCCTCGGGCATCGACCACGATCTGCGCAAATGCCAGCCGTATCTCGATTACGGCCGCTACGATTTCGACATCCCGATCGGCTCCGTGGGCGACAGCTACGACCGGTATTACGTCCGGCTGGAAGAAATCCGCCAGAGCATCAAGATTCTCCGCCAAGTCATCGAGAAACTCCCGGGCGGCCCGGTGAACGTCGCCGACCCGAAGAATTTCCGCACCGCCAAGCGCGAGGTGCTCACCAAGATGGAGGAGTTGATCAACCACTTCATCCTCCACACCGAAGGCGTGGACGCGCCCGTCGGCGAGGTCTACTTCGCGGCGGAAAACCCGAAGGGCGAACTCGGCTTCTACATCAACAGCCTCGGCGGCGGCAGCCCCCACCGGCTCAAGGTCCGCTCGCCCTCGTTCTGCAACCTGAGCATCCTGCCCGAAATCCTCAAAAACCACCTCATCGGCGACGTGCCAGCCATCCTCGGCAGCTTGGATTTCGTCATGGGCGAGTGCGACCGCTAAAATACCATGCGCCTCTCCACCCTTTTCTTCAGCGCGGTTTTTGCATTAACAGCCTTTGGTGGGTGCCAACGCAAGATCAGCGAGGCGAACCTGAAAGTGCTCAAGGCGGACATGACCGCCAAGGAGGTGGAGTCGATCCTCGGCGCGCCCAACCGCATCGAAGTCGGCCCTGAAATCACAAGGGACCCGCAGACCCTGCTCGTCACGCGCCACGTGTATGAGCAAAACGGCAAAAAGATCGAGTTGCGCTTTGTGGGCGACCGGCTCGCCACCGCTCCGAAAGACTCCGACACCAACGCCCCCGCCGTCACGGGAACCTTGGGGAAATAAATCACCTATGCAGATTCCACCTGAACTCACTGCTCAAATCGACGAGGCGATCTCGCACTACCCCGTATCGAAACGGAGCGCGTCCCTGCCTCTGCTGCATCTTTTTCAAGAGAACTTCGGTTACATCTCCGAAGAAGCCATCGACTGGATCGCCGAAAAACTGGAGCTTCAGCCGATCCACATCCTTGAGCTGGTGACGTTCTACCCGATGTTCCGCCGCAAACCGCCCGGCAAACACCACATCCGCGTTTGCAAAACGCTCTCCTGCGCGCTGGCGGGCGCAGAGGAGTTGAAAACCAAGCTCTGCGCAGCCACCGGCATCGCGTGCGACGGCCACGGCGGCTGCCACGGCGACCCGGTTTCCGTGAGCGCGGATGGCCGATTTTCCATCGAGAGCGTCGAATGCCTCGCGAGCTGCGGCTCCGGCCCCGTCCTGATGGTCAACGACGACTTTTTCGAAGCCGTCACCGACGCCGAAATCCCAACCCTCCTTTCCCAATACAAGTAACCATGCCAGCGCCCGCCCGCCGCACCCCACACCCGCGCGAAAAGCGAGTCGTCTTCGCGAACATCGACCGCGAAGGCTACACGCCGGACATCGCTTGCTACCTGCGCAACGGCGGGTATGACGATCTCAAGAAAGCCGTCACGATGGCTCCCGGCGACATCGTCAACGAAGTCAAAGCCTCCGCCCTGCGCGGACGCGGCGGCGCGGGTTTCCCGTGCGGCGTCAAATGGGGGTTCATCCGCCCCGGCGAGACCAAGCCGATCTATCTCATCTGCAACGCCGACGAATCCGAGCCCGGCACGTTCAAAGACCGCTACATCATCCACCAAGACCCGCACCAGTTGATCGAAGGGATGATCATCTCCGCCTTCGCGCTCAATGTGCATCTGGCCTACCTCTACATCCGTGGCGAATTCCCGCTCGGCGCGAAAATCCTGGAGCAAGCCATCGCCGAAGCCAAGGCCAACGGGTTCCTTGGCAAGAACATCCTCGGCACCGGCTTCGACCTCGAAATCCACGTCCATCGCGGCGCGGGCGCCTACATCTGCGGCGAGGAAACCGGCCTCATCGAATCGCTCGAAGGCAAGCGCGCCTACCCGCGCATCAAGCCCCCTTATTTTCCGGCGGTGCTCGGCCTCTACCAGTGCCCCACCATCGTCAACAACGTCGAAACCCTCTGCCACGTAAAACACATCGTGCGGATGGGCGGCGCGGAATTTGCAAAAATCGGCACCCCCAACAACACCGGCACGCGCATCGTCGGCGTGAGCGGCGACGTGGTGCGGCCCGGCTATTTTGAAATCGAAGTCGGCTCCCTGACGCTGGGCGAACTCATCAACGATTTGTGCGGCGGCGTGAAGCCCGGTCGCCAGTTGAAAGCGATCATCCCTGGCGGAAGTTCCGCCAAGGTATTCCGCGCCGACGAACGGTTCAAAATCAAGGTCAAGGGAGCGGACGGCGCGCTGGTCGAAAAAGAGATCGGCGTCCTCGACATCCCGATGGACTTCGACACGATGGCCGCGTGCGGCAGCATGGCGGGCTCGGGCGGCGTGATCGTCATGGACGACTCGCGCGACATGGTCGAGACCCTCAACAATTTGAACCAGTTCTACGCGCACGAAAGCTGCGGCCAATGCACGCCGTGCCGCGAAGGCGCGCTCTGGATGCGCAAAATCACCGACCGGATGCTTGCGGGCGGCGGCGTGGAAAGCGATCCCGCCACCTTGACGAGCGTCTCCAATAACATCGCGGGCAAGACCATCTGCGCCTTTGGCGAAGCCTGTTCATGGCCGACCATGAGTTTTGTCGCGAAGTTCCCCGAGGAATTCGCCGCGCGCGCCACGAAACCGGTCCCGCCCCCCACCCCGCCGGAGTTCCTGAGCCAAACTTTAACCGGAGGGAATCACTGAGCTATGAACAGTGTTTTTTATCCTTTTACCTCACGCAAAGCCGCAAAGTCGCAAAAGCAGAGTAAACGCTCGCTCAGTCTTTTCTTTGCGCCTTTGCGGCTTTGCGTGAGACATTTGTGCCTCGACGCCGCACCAGCAGGGCTTTGGGAACGAGAAGAAAGCAAACTTGGAGGGAGTAATTAGGATTATGGATAGCGCTATAATTATCGGAGTCGTTGTCGCATTCCTCATCGCCGCCGATCTACTGCGTGAAATTGACACCCTGTTAAAATCCAACAAGGAGAACAAATAATCGTGAGCGCCGAAGCCACCACTTCCACCCCCGTCGAATTCGTCAACGTCCAGATTGACGGCGTCTGGCATCAATTTCCCAAAGGCACCCGCGTTATCGAAGCGTGTTCGCAAGCGGGCAAATTCATCCCGCGTTACTGCTACCATCCGAAGCTCACCGCGCCCGGCAACTGCCGCATGTGCATGGTGGAACTCGGCATGCCGAAGATGACGCCCGACCGCAAGCCGGAACTCGGCGCGGACGGCAAGCCGCTCCACAACTGGATTCCCCGCCCGCAAATCTCCTGCGCGCAAGACGTCAGCGAAGGCCTTGGCGTGCGCACCGATTCGGCGATGGTCCAGGAAGCCCGCAAAGGCGTCTTGGAATTCCTGCTCATCAACCACCCGCTCGACTGCCCCATCTGCGACCAGGCGGGCGAATGCCGTTTGCAGGAGTTTTCCGTCGATTACGGCAACGCCAAAACGCGCTTCCTCGAAGAGAAGGTCAAGAAGCCCAAGCGCGTCGAAATCGGCCCGCGCATCACGCTCGACGACGAGCGCTGCATCCTCTGCACCCGCTGCATCCGGTTCATGCGCGAGGTGGCCAAGGAC
>JBAXCI010000159.1:0-3842 GCA_037141555.1 Verrucomicrobiota bacterium
ACCGGCCACGATTTCGAATCCCTCCTTCTCGAAGCCACGATACCGCACGAGCGCCGAGCCGAGATGGCCGATGCCAACCAACACAACCGGCTGCAAGCGGGCGGTTCCCAGCGCTTCCATCAAAGTCTGCGTGAGATGCGCGACGCTGTAGCCGAGTCCGCGCGTGCCGAGTTGTCCAAAGTAGGCCAGATCCTTGCGGAGCTGGGTGGGCTTGACTCCAGCGGCTTTGGAAAGCGCGGCGGAGGAGACCGTTTCCACAGCGTTCGCCTTCAATCTTTGAAGGGCGCGGTAGTATAGCGAGAGCCGGTAGACGGCTTTGCGAGGGATTTCCAGCTTCGGCATCTTGTGAAAAGTGCGCTGAAAATAACGTATCCCACGCGCGGGTCAACTCTTTCGAGGGAATTAAATCAGAGGCTCTTAATCACTTTCCCCATCAGCTCAAAAAACAACGGGTTCAGGCCGATCGGCTCCAAAAGCTCGGCTTCCAATTCGGGGAACGCCGCTTTCACCTCCGCGATGAGCGCGGGAATATCCTCGTGGTAATGGGCGCCCTTGGCCATGAACATTGGCAGCATGCGGTATTTGCGCACGCTGGTTTTCATGATCTCGCGGGCGGTTGCCATCAAGTCCGGTTGGGCAATCTCCATAAAGCAGAGATAGACCGCCTCGTCGCCGAGGTCTTTGCGGAGATCCGCCGTCAGTTTGCGAAATGGAGCCGCCCATTCCGGGCTTTTGCTTCCGTGAGCGAGCAGGACGAGGCAGGTGTTGTTCATAAGAAGGTGTCGGCTATTGCGGTTTCGAGTTCATCAAACGTCCAAACGGGAGGGAAAGCAACTCCGGCTTCGAGCACACGCGGAGCGGGTTGAAAAAGAAAAGCGGCGTCGGCGGTTTGCAGCATCGCGAGGTCGTTGAAGGAATCCCCCACCGCCGCCACGCGCCAGCCGAGCCGCTGGAATTGCGCTACGGCCCCGGCCTTTCCTGCGGGTTCGCGCAAGGTGTAACCGGCGATGTAGCCGTCGGCGTCGAGCGTCAAGGCATTGCAGATCATCAGCGGCGAACCGAGCTTGGACATCAGGGGGCCGGCGAGTTCGTGGTAGGTATCGGAGACGATCGCCACCAGCGCGCGATTTTGTGCCCACGAGAGAAATTCCAGTGCACCCGTGAGCGGCTCCATCGCGCCAACGATCTCGCGCAAGCGCATCAAGGTCAACCCGTGCTCGCGGCAGAGACGGATACGCTGGCGCATGAGCGCATCATAGTCCGGCACGTCGCGCGTGGTGAGAGCGAGCTCCGGCACACCCGCGACGGTCGCGACGGTTTCCCAGATCTCCGGCACGAGCACGCTTTCGAGATCGAGCGCGAGCACGCAGCCAGAGGGGCGAGGAAGCAGCGATTCCAGCTTTTGAACGAGGTCAGGGATGTGTTGGAATCCGCCATTCACCTCCGGCCTTCCAACGACAATCGCGAGGCAGCCTTCCAGGCGCGCCGCTTCGAGTTTCTCGGGAACGCCGCCCGCGTCCCCGCTGTCTTTCGTTACCAAAACCCCGATGCGGTATTTCTGAATCACACGCCTGTTTTCCTCCACGCCAAACGGCCCCCGACCGATCAGAACGCTCTCTGCCGCAATGCCCGCCACGCGGCAAGCCTTGTGGGAATCGGGGTGGTCGAGCACTCGAGCGATGAGCGGAACTCCGCTGCGCCGCGCTTCCAGGGCATAGGTCATCACATTTCGCGAACCGATGGTCAGCAAAACAGGCGTTCCCAGTTCGCAAGCCAGCCGCGCGGCTTCCTCGTGGTTGGCCGCGACGCGAACGCCATCCCCCTCCCCCACGCACCCCGGCCGGGCATAGCGCAAATACGGAATTTGTAATTCACCGGCAACCCGCGATGCCGTGGCTTGCACCGCCAGAGCAAAAGGATGCGTCGCATCGACAATCGCCGCGATGCCGCGCTCGCGAACCAGCCCGGCCATCTGCTCCGCGTCCATCCGCCCGCGCCGATGCTCGATCCGGGCATGCGAGCCAATGAACAGTTCGACCTCGGTGGCCGTCGAAACCAGCACACGGTACCCAGCTCGGGCCAAAGCCTCCGCAAGGGGCGCAGTTTCACTCGTTCCACCGAAAAGCAGGATCATAGGACTAGACTTTGTATCCGCGCGGCGTCACAAACCAACCGTCCAGGATTTTCGAGGAGCTGTTGCCCACGATCACGATACTTTTCATCGTGATCTCCTCGCCAAGGAACCGGTCCAAATCGGACATGAGGAAATGCTCATCCGCCGCGCCCACCGCTGTGGCGATGCCGACCGGCGTCTTGCCGGACCGGTGCTGCCGGAAAATGGCGGCCACTTCCTCGATCTGGTGAATGCGCTTGGTGCTCTTGGGATTATAGAGTGCGACGACCATATCCGCTTGCGCCAATGCTTCAATGCGCCGACGAATGGTATCCCACGGCATCAACAAATCACTGAGGCTCACGCAAGCATAGTCAAGCATCAGCGGCGCACCCAGGCGCGCAGCGGCGGAGTTCGCGGCAGAAACGCCGGGCACGATCTCGATGGGAATATTCATTCCATGCGCCGCCGCCATTTCAATAGCCAACCCCGCCATGCCGTACACGCCCGCGTCTCCGGAGGAAACGAACGCAACGGTGGCTCCCGCCTGGGCGCGGTCGAGCGCCACCCGGCAGCGGTCCACTTCCTGCCGCATCCCGGAAGAAAGCAGTTCCTTGCCTTCCGTCAGGTCCGCGATGTGATTTAGATAGTGTTTATAGCCGACCACCACGCTACTGGCGCGAATGGCCGCTTCGGCGCGGTGCGTCCGGTCGAGCACGCTGCCGGGGCCGATGCCGACTACAAACAGTTTTCCCGTGCAATGGCTACTGTCACCCCGTTGATGATTATTTTGGGTAGTATTAATTGGGTCCTCCTTCCTGCCAGCAATGCCGAAGGCTCGGCTACCGCGGGCAGCTTTACTTTGTCCGCCACGAATGTTGAATGGCGAAATTGTTTGGTTGTTGAAAGAATTTCATCGGCGGAGATGAACCGCAGATTCAGCCCAAGCTCCTTGGCCGCCTGCAACAGTCCGGCTTCATCCGATTTCAGTTCCGCCGAAGCCAGAAAGCGCACCTCATCAAGCGTCGCGCCCACTTTCTCAAGCCCGGCCCGAATCGCCCCGGCGATGTTCTCTGCTTTTGCGCCCCGCCTGCAACCAACGCCGACGGTGAGCGTCTTGGCAGCATCAGTCGTCGTGGAGATGACGGGCTCCGCCCCAAGCGCATTGGCCACCTCAAGCGCAAGCGCATTGGCCCCGCCCTCGTGCCCGCTCAGGAGACTCACGGCATGGCGCGCGCCCACATCGACCACAACGACCGCCGGATCGGTCAGCTTATGCTGAATCATCGGTGCAATGGCGCGAACGACCACGCCGCAAGGCGCAATATAGACTAGTCTTTTATATTGGCTGAATATCGTCTCTGTGAGCCTCACCACCGCCGAAAATCGTTCGGCGTCGATCGGCTCTTGCACGATGTCATGCACATAGACACGGCACGCGCCGAGCTTCTCGGCCAGCCGCCGGGCTGCACGCGCGCCTTGATCGCAGAGAGTGATAATCGCCGTGCTCATTCCGTCTTTGCTTGCCGATAACCGTGCGTGAAGTCGCCCGCATAAAGCCGCGAAACCGCGCCCTGCCGTTCCAGCGCGCGACCGACAACGATCATCGCCGTCTTGCCAATGCCCGCTTCGGCGACCTGCGCTGCAATATCCGCAAGCGTTCCCTGCACGATCTTCTGGTCCGGCCACGAAGCGCGGTAGACCACCGCGATGGGACAATCCGCACCAT
>JBAXCI010000160.1:0-3784 GCA_037141555.1 Verrucomicrobiota bacterium
ATTGACGGCCATTGTCGTCAGTTCCGGGCCCGTTTTTGCAAAAGAGAACGCCCCTGCGGTCAACAAACCGAGCTCGGTCGTGCGGGTCAACGTGACCAGCCAGCCGTATGATTTCCTGCGCCCGTGGAGCAAACGCCCGCCCTTCCAGCGCCGCGCCGTGGGCGCGGTGCTGCCCGGTTCGCGCGTCTTGACCACCGCCGAGCAGGTCGCCAACGCCACCTATCTCGAACTCGAAAAACCCGACAGCGGCGAGAAATGCCCCGCCACCATTGAAGTGGTGGACTACGACTGCAACCTCGCGATCGTGAAGCCTTTGGAGCCGGATTTCCTCAAACCGTTCCAGCCGCTCACCCTTGCCGAACCGGGCGTGGGGGACGACCTCGCCGTCTGGCAGCTTGAGAACAACGGCACGCTGCTGAACACCCGGGCGCTGCTCACCACGGTGGAAGTCGGCTCCTACCCGGTGGGCGAAGCGCCGTTTCTGCTCTACCGAATGACCACCTCGTTGCAAGCGCGCGACAGCGGCTTTACCTCGCCCGTGGTCAAGAACGGCGCGCTGGCCGGCATGCTGCTGCGCTTCGATTCCCGCACCCAAACTGCCGATGCGGTATCGACCCCCGTCATCCGCCACTTCCTGAAAGCAGCCGATGCCAAAACCGGCTACACCGGCTTCCCGCGCATCGGCATGGGGAGCGCCGCGCTGCGCGACCCGCAGTTGCGCCGCTATGCCGGACTCACCAACGGCACCGGCGGCGTCTATGTCACCGATGTGGACGCAGACGGACCCGCCGGGAAAGCGGGAATCCACCCCGGCGATGTCCTCCTCTCGATCGGAACGAGCGCAGTGGATCGGGACGGCAACTATATCGATCCGCGCTACGGCAAAGTCTCCATGTCTCACTTGATCTCGTGCGCTCATTTCGACGGGGAGAAAGTCCCCTTCAAAGTGATGCGCCAGGGCAAAGAGTTGACGTGCGAAGTGACGCTCAAGCATCCCGAACCCACCCAGTCGATCATTGAGCCCTATACCATTGACCATGCCCCCCGTTATTACATCCTCGGCGGGGTGGTTTTCCAGGAACTCTCCCGGCAATTCCTCCGGGAATGGGGATCGGAATGGACCCGCAAAGCGCCCGAACGGTTTCTCTATTATGATGCCTTCCAAAAGGAGCTTTTCAAAGACGATCCGCGCCAGCGCATCGTGATCCTGAGCAACGTGCTCCCCTCGCCTTGCACCGTCGGTTATGAGGAACTCAACTGCCTGGTAGTGACCAAAGTCAACGGAGTGGCCCTGAAAAGCCTCGCCGATCTCCAAGGCGCGCTGGCGAAACCGGTCGACGGTTTCCACCACATCCAATTCCAGGGAAGCCCCGGCGAGATCGTGCTCGATGCAGCGGAAGTTGCGGAGACCGAGCCGAGCCTGATCCGCAACTACAACCTGCCCGCGATCAAGAGGCTGTAGGACGCGTCAGCACACCTCATCGCCCGGCACGGCTTCGAAAAACTCGTAGTTCTCGCCGTTGAGGTGGTCGACGAACATCCAGCCGTGCCACAGGGCGAATGCCGCAGCGGCCTTCGGGCTGCCGAGTTGCTCCATCTCCGCCGGGGCGGAAACGAAGTACCGCCCCTGCCATTTGATCCCCTCCTCGATCCGCTTTTCCAGTGCTCCCAAAGCGTGTCCCATTTTTATGGAAACGCAGCTCGGCGCACCGTTGAGGGTGCTTTATGTGCCCCAACTGGCCCATTTTCCTGATTTCCCTTGTGAGAGGGGCCACTTTGCTCCATTGGTACGTGATGTCATTTTTGGAGTTCGGTCTTTCCGACGATATTATTCACGGGGTGCAGTCGATGGGTTACATCGATCCGTCGCCCATCCAGCTTCGCGCCTTTCCAGTGGTTCTTTCCGGCCGCGACTTGATTGCTTCCGCCCAAACCGGCACCGGTAAGACAGCGGCTTTCGGCCTTCCCATTCTCACCAAGCTCGCCAAACACAAGCCCGGCGGCAAACCCCGCTGCCTCGTGTTGGAGCCGACCCGCGAACTCGCCGCCCAGGTGGAAACGGCGTTCCGCGACTTCAGCCGCTTCTCCGATTTGACCGTGGGCCTCATGTACGGCGGCGTCGGTTACGGCAAACAGCGCGACGACCTCAAAGCGGGCGTCGATTCGCTGATCGCCACGCCCGGCCGTCTCCTCGATCATCTGGAACAGGGGAGCGTCGATCTCTCGGGCATCGAAATCCTTGTGCTCGACGAAGTGGACCGGATGCTCGACATGGGTTTCCTGCCGCAAGTGCGCCGCATCGTGGAGCAGTGCAACAAGGAGCGTCAGACGCTTTTCTTTTCGGCTACGATCCCGCCCGAACTCCAAGGGCTCACGCAATGGGTTGTGCGCGACCCCGTGATCATCGAGATCGGCCATCACCACTCCCCGGCGGAGACGATCACCCATGCGCTGTATCCGGTCGCTCGCGACCAGAAATTCGATCTGCTCCTGGCGTTGCTGGAAAAGACAGACTACTCAAGCGTGCTGGTTTTCTCCCGCACCAAAGTCGGCGCAGACCAGATCGCCGCCAAGCTCAAGGCCAACAAGCATTCCGTGGTTGCGCTGCATTCCAACCGCACCCAGAACGAGCGGATGGACGCCCTGGAAGGCTTCAAGTCGGGCAAATACGAGGTGATGGTGGCCACCGACATCGCCGCGCGCGGCATCGACGTGGCGGGAGTTTCGCACGTCATCAACTTCGACGTCCCGCAGCACCCGGAAGATTACGTTCACCGCATCGGCCGCACCGGACGCGCCCAGGCGGTCGGTGACGCGTTCACCATTTTCACCGGCGAGGATCTCGAACACGTCACCAAAATCGAGTATTTCATCGGCTCCAAGATCGACCGCAAAAAGCTCGAAGGCTTCAACTATCTCTATTGTGCGCTCTTCGCCTCCGAAGTTCCCGGATCAGCCCCCAAGCCAATCCGCCGCAAGACGCCCGCAAGCCGTCGGAGGTAGTTATTTCAATCCCCGCACGTATTCCGCGACGGCTTCCTGCCAGGGGCGCGGAACGATGCCGGTGAGGGAGGCAAATCGTTCGGTGCCGAGGACCGTGCAAATGGGCCGCCGCGCGACAAATGCAGCAAGGTCGGCCAGGGCTTGGTAAGCCACGGTGCGGCCTTTGAGCGGCTGCCCGGCCTTGGCAGCGCAGTCGAGCGCGTATTGCCCGTATTCCTGCCAGGTGCATGCGCCGGATTGCGCGAGATGAATGAGGCCGCCCACCCGCCGCTCCCAAAGAAGAGGCCGAAGCCACTCGACGAGATCGAGAGTATAGGTGGGAGCCGACCATTTGTCGCCGATGGCTTGGAGTTGATCTGTTTCCAACGCCCGCTTGAGGATCTGGTCGATGAAGCTCGGGCGGTCGGGGCCGAAGACCCACGAAACGCGCGCGGCAAGGTGATCGCCGGAGACGTCCAATAACTCGATTTCGCCCTGCCGCTTGGAGGCTCCGTAAACGCTGATAGGTTGCGCCGCGTCGGTTTCGCTGTACGGCTCGCGTTTGGTGCCGTCGAAAACGTAGTCGGTGCTGATATGGATGCAGCGGGCGCGTTTGCTTTCACAAATCTCCGCGATCTGCCGGACTGCCTGGGCGTTGACGGCGAAAGCTTCCGCTTCGTGGGTCTCGCAATAGTCGACGTTCGTAATGGCGGCGCAGTTGATGAGGGCGTCGAAATCCAGGCCGCTCAACGCGGAGCGGATGGCCTCGGGCGATGCGAGATCGAGCTGGCGGTGATTGAAC
>JBAXCI010000161.1:0-3666 GCA_037141555.1 Verrucomicrobiota bacterium
GAGGGCGACGTGTGGCAGATCGAGGATGATTTCGTGCCGCTGGTGGACGCCTGCAAACGGCTCTTGAGCCAGACGCCGCTCTTCTTCGCGATCAACGGCTACGCCTCAGGCTATTCGCAACTGGCCTACCGCTATAATTTACAGGATATGATTCAGAAATACGGCGGCGGGATCGAGTCCGGCGAGCTCACGCTGCTGGAGTCCAAGGGCGGCAGGCTATTGCCGTGCGGGATCTTTGCGCGTTGGTGCGCGGGATAGGTTGAAAAGCTGGCCAACTTGCTTGTCATCCCGAGCTTGCGAGGGACCCCTCCAACGCCAGAGCGCGTTGAGAGATCAAATTGCATTCGCCGAAGGGACGGGCGTTCTGGTTTAGCGCGCAGTCGAAATGGAACACCTTGCATAGCTTGCGAGGTCCCTCGCTGCGCTCGGGATGACAAGCATTTTGGTAACGATCCGCACGCTTATCCTGCCGTCACCGTGATTTTCACGTCACCGGTCTCAACGCTTTGCCCGGCGCGGATTTTGCACGCCTTGCGAAGCTCCACCGCGCCGTCCACCGAGACTTCGCCGGAGGCCACCAGCGCCTTGGCCGCCGCGCCGCTTTCGGCCACGCCCAGGAATTTGAGCAGCTTGTGGAGTTCGATGAATTCCTGATTGGTGCGGAGTTGGAGGTCGAGGGTCTGCATGGGGGGAGTTTGGGCAAATCAAAGATTAAGAAAAGGGAGATCCGCAGATTTCGCAGATTTTCGCGGATTTCTGCAAGGCGTTGCGGCGCAAAATTGGGTAGTGTTTCTCCGGAAAAATCTGCGTTCATCTGCGAAATCTGCGGATACATCTTCCTCTCGACGCGGTTGCGGGTTCCGCTAGGGTGGGAGACTTTCGTTTCCATGAGCTGCTCCCGATTAAACTTCCGTCTTGAGGCCCAGGCCACCGGGTCGCGCGCCCGCGCGGCCACCTTCCACACGCTGCACAACGAGGTGCAGACGCCGCTCTTTATGCCGGTGGGCACCCAGGCGACCGTGAAGGCGCAGGCCACGCAATCTCTGGAGGACGCCGGTTCACAAATCCTGCTCGCCAACACCTATCACCTGCTGTTGCGGCCGGGACCGGAGGTGTTTCAACGCCTCGGCGGCATTCACAAATTCATGAGTTGGAAACGCTCGGTGCTCACGGACTCCGGCGGGTTCCAGATCTTCTCGCTGCCGCATTCGCGTTCCATGAGCGAGGAAGGGGCGGCGTTCCAGAGCTATCTGGACGGGCGCAGCATTCTCCTGAGTCCGGAGTTGAGCATCCAAACGCAACGGGCCATCGGCAGCGATATTATGATGGCGCTCGACCAGTGCATCCCCTCGAGCGCCGACGCATCTGCGGCGCGCGCCGCGCTGGGCATCACGCGCCGCTGGGCGTTGCGGAGCCTGGCCGCGCGGGGCGATTCGCCGCAAGCGCTCTTCGGGATTGTGCAAGGGGCGCTTTTCAAGGATCTGCGCCGCGAGAGCGCGGAATGCCTGTGCGAAATGCCCTTTGATGGCATGGCCATCGGCGGGTTGGCGGTCGGCGAGAGTCGCAGTGAGCGCGAGGACGTTTGCGAGTTCACGGCGGCGCTCCTGCCGCACGACAAGCCGCGCTACTTGATGGGCGTGGGCACGCCGCTCGATATTTTGGAAGCGGTCCACCGGGGCGTGGACATGTTCGACTGCATCATCCCCAACCAGGTGGCCCAACGCGGCGGCGCGTTCACCTCGCGCGGCTATTTGCAGTTTCGCCGCAGCGTTTACAAGTTCTCCGACGAGCCGCTTGATCCCAAGTGCCCCTGCCCGACGTGCGCCCACTATTCCCGCGCTTATCTCCACCATTTGACCAAGACCGGGGAGACGCTCGGCTGGCAACTGCTGGGGCAGCACAACATCTATTTTTACCATGCGCTGATGCGCGAGATCCGCCAGAGCATCTTCGCGGACCGCTTCATGGAACTCTACCGCAGCAAGCGCGAGGTGTTGCATGCGGAGGATCTGGATCACCCGCCGCAGCATCCCGTAAAGACCCGCAAACGCAGGATCGTGAAGCTCGGGGCCTATGAGGTGCACGTTGCGCCCGAGGGGTTCGGGAGCATCCGCCACATCGCCTCCGGGGAGATCATGCACTCGCGCACGCCGCCCATCGAGGAGGCGCGCGGATTGTATATCGAGCAGTCCCGGCTTGCGGAACGCCTGCGCGGGCCGGAGACGCAACCGCTTGTGATTTGGGATGTCGGCCTGGGGGCGGCGGCCAATGCGATGGCGGCGATCCAGTGTTACGAAGAGCAAGCCGTAATGCATCCCGTGCGCCCGTTGCGGCTGGTGAGTTTTGAGAACGACCTCGACTCGCTGAAGCTGGCCCGCGTGAACAACAATTTCTTCCCCTACCTGCGCCATGCCGGGCCGGATGCGATCCTCAAGAGCGGCACCTGGCACTCCCCGGTGCATGCCGGGTTGAGCTGGACGTTGCTGAAGGGCGATTTCCTGGAAAAAATAACGGATGCCAGCGATCTCCCCGACGTGATTTTCTACGATATGTTTTCCAGTAACAGCGACGGCGACCATTGGACGCTCGGGGCGTTTCGCCGGTTGTTTGCCGTTTGCGGCGGACGGCCTGCGGAACTCTTCACCTACACCTGTTCCACGGCGATCCGCGCCGCGCTGCTCGTGGCCGGGTTCCACATCGCCAAGGGCCGCAGCACCGGCTTGAAACAGGAGACGACCATTGCGCTGACCCCCGGCGCGTGCGGAGACGGGTGCCGCCACGAAGTGCTCGGGGGCGACTGGCTGGAGAAATGGAAGCGCTCCGGCGCGAAGTTCCCAGCCGGGATTCGCGAGGAGGAGCGGCCTGATTTCGAGAGCGCGATCCTTGGTCACGCGCAGTTTAGTGCAGGTTGTCCCCGCTGAAACCCATCGGGCTTAAAAAAGAGGAAACGTCAATAAGCCAACAACGAATACATCAACCGCCTTCTTACTTGACCACACTCATAGCAGGGGCGGCACGGAGTGCCCTCCCTGCCGCGCGCGTTAGATCCCGCCTTCGAGATCGATCAATCGCTCCAAGGCGTCCGCGAAGTCGCGAAAAGCCGCCGCCGGCAACATGATGGTGTCGCGGCGTCCGCCGACATCCTCGGTGATTTTCAAAAACCGCCCCCGGGTATTCTCTTTCAGATCGAGAAAAAAGATTTTGCGGTCCGAGGTGATCTTCTCCGAAGCCAACGGTTCGTTGATCGGGCGTTCTCCAGATTCGTTAATCATATGCTTTAATGCCATCCGCCCGGGTGACCCTCACCCGCACTCATGGGCTGTCCTACTTTACGAACGCTTTTTCCACGCGCAACCAGAAGATGCGCGAGAAACGAAGTTTTTTTCGGGCTTCACTGTTTAGAGCAACTGCCAATAGTTATTTCCGGGTAGCACACTGGGAAGCGACTTTTTGATGGTCTTCCATGAGGGCATTGAGGGCAAAGCAGAGGCGTTCGATGAGTTCGTCGGTTGAGCGGGCGATAAAGTCGCTAAAGTAGTCGGCTTTGAGGCGCAGCCATAGGCGTTCAATGGGATTGAAGTCGGGGCTGTAGCTGGGCAGGAATCTGCACTCGAAGTGATGCCAGTTGAGCCGGGCGGCTTTGTGCCAGGAAGCGTTGTCGAGGAT
>JBAXCI010000162.1:0-3621 GCA_037141555.1 Verrucomicrobiota bacterium
CCCGCCGGGCTCACGCCATAAGCGCCCGCCGAGAAAAGCAGCGTGAAGCGGTCCGGGTCGAGCCCGAGGGATTGGCGCAGCGAGAGGCGATCCACGGGCTCCGCAAACACCGGGTCCACGGGGATGCCCGACACGGTGATCCGCTCTGGCGGGAGGCCGAGCGCCATGAGATGAGCCTTGGTCTCCTCCAACGCGACGAAATACCGGTGGAACGTGCGCGAAAGCCACATCGCGTGCAGGTCCATGTCCGTGAGCACCACGGAAAGGTGGGTCTCAATGACTCCTTTTTCGATCAAATGGGCGATGATGCCCGTGGGCATGAAATGGGTGCAGATGACGATATCCGGCCGGAACCGCCGGATGAACCGCACGAGCCTGCGCGCCTGGAGCCGGTCGAGCCGCAAGCGCATGGCGTCGGTTTTCCACGGTTCGTCGCTCGCTTTGTAAGCCCACCCGAGCACCTCCGGGGCGGACTTGACCAGCTTGAGGTAAAATTTCGAATAAAAGTCGTGGAACAGTTTGTTCGTGTAGTCCAGGGCGTCGAGGTGCTCGACGGCTTCCACCCCCGGCTGCCCGGCGAAGCTCTTGGCGAGAGCGTCCGCGGCGCGCACATGCCCCGTGCCCGCGCTGGCGGAAAGAATGAGGACGCGTTTTTGCATATCGGTTCGATTCTTGGCTTGGTTG
Source organism: Verrucomicrobiota bacterium (assembly GCA_037141555.1). GTDB lineage: Bacteria > Verrucomicrobiota > Verrucomicrobiia > Chthoniobacterales > Chthoniobacteraceae > UBA695. The sequence continues at coordinate 685 of JBAXCI010000162.1, forward strand.
CGCCTCCAGTATCGCTATTCTGGGCATCCCTTACAACCCCGCATTGCGACGGACCCGATGAACCAGGAAATCGAACGGAAATTCCTTCTCAAGCAGTTGCCGCCTCATTTTGAGCAGCTCAAGGGCGCGCCGATGGAACAAGGTTATCTCGCCATCGAACCGCAGGGAAACCAGGTGCGGCTGCGCAAAAAAGGGGACACCGTTTCCCTCACGGTCAAGCGCGGCGAGGGGCTCGTCCGCGACGAACACGAGATCGAGCTGACTCCCGCGCAATTCGCCGAGCTTTGGCCGCTGACAACCGGGCGGCGGCTGAGCAAGCAGCGGTTTGAAACGCCCTACGCGGGAAGAACCATCGAGATCGATGTCTACGGCGGCAGCAACAGCGGCCTTGTCGTGGCCGAGGTCGAGTTTGACAGCGCAGAGGCCGCGCGCGAATTTGTTCCACCCGACTGGTTCGCCGAGGACGTGAGCGAGCGCCCGGAATACAGCAACCGCAACCTGGCCCGCGAATGAAAGCTGCAAAAAAAGCCAAAGCGTCCCTGCGGTTGCAGCGGGACAAACCCCTCGCGAAGGAAATTCGCCGCGTCGCGCGCGCACAGATCGACGCCGCGTGCCGCATCCTGGCAAGCGACGAGGAGCCGCGCCACGCCGTTCACGAAGCCCGCAAAGCGCTCAAGAAAATCCGCGCGATTCTCCGGCTCGTCGCCCCGGAGTTTGGGCGCAAACCGTATCGCGTGGAAAAACGGCTCTTTCAAGACGCCGCAAGGCTGCTGGCCCCGTTGCGCGACGCCGAGGCGCGGGTCAAATCGCTCGACGCGTTGCTCCAGCTCGGGAAATTGGAGCCGGGAGATTTCAGCAAAGTGCGCGAAACATTGGAGGCCGTCGCGGAACGGCTGGCGCGCGAGGCCAACCTCCCGAAATCCCGCGCCGTGGAGATCCTTGGGCTCGCGCGCCGCCGCGTCCGCCGCTGGCCGCTGGGCGAGCTCGAATGGAACGACCTCGTGAAGGAAATCCGCCGGGCCTACCGAAAAGGCAGGGCGTGCCTGGAACTCTACCAACAGGAACAAACGCCGGAGACTTTTCACGCCTGGCGCAAGCGCGTCAAAGAGCTGTGGTATCATCTGCGGATCGTCGAAGATTTGCTGCCCGAAGCCGTGGCGAAGCAGATCGACCTCTTTGGAGAAATCGGCGAGATCGCCGGGAACGCGCGCGACCTCGCCATGCTGCGGGAGACGCTCAGCGCGCGCAAAGCCGACGTGGAAACGGCCTTGCTCATCGGCGAAATCGACGTGCGCCTGCCGGAGCTCCAGCAATCCGCCACCGAGCGCGGCGTCCGGTTATATGCGGACAAGCCGGGCGTGTTTGCTAAGCGGCTGCTTTAATAATGACGTTGCACTGGATAACTGAAAATATTACTTTCGCCACATCGCCAACGAGCCGCCTGTTCCGCATCAAACCAATGAAAACTTCGCTTATCTGCCGCCTTTCGGTTGCCCTCATCAGCGCCGCGATCAGTTTTTCCTCTCCTGTCTTCGGTGAGGAGACGACCGACATGTTGAGTAAGGCCCGAGACCTCGTTCAACAGGCCAACCCAACAGGCAATCCGCCCAGCGACGCCCAGCGCATCCAGTCACTCACCCAAGCGCTAAAATTGACCCAGGAGGCGCCCAATCACCGCCTCAAGGGGCATCGCGTGCAGGCGATTCAGGACATCAAAGCCGCACTCGCCGAGATCCGAAAAGGCGACCCGAACCACAAGGCGCCCGATTATCTTTGCGACGCCCAGTCCGAGTTGAGTGCGTCCGTATCGCTTGTAAGCAAAAGCGATGCTCCCCAGGCTGCTGCAAGGCCAACGCCATCCAAATACCCGATCCAAGATGCGGCCCATGCGGGCGACTTGGAAAAGGTAAAGGCGTTACTCCAGAGCGATCCAAATCTGGCTTTCAGCAAGGATGGCTTTGATGTCACTCCTCTGCTCGCCGCATCGACTACTGGCCACAAGGATGTTGTGGAAATGCTGTTGGCCTACAAAGCCGATGTGAACGCGAAAGACTGTTTTGATTTGACGCCGTTACACTATGCGGCCCAGGGTGGATACAAGGAATTGGCCGCCTTGCTCATCGCAAACAAGGCCGATGTGAACGCTAGGGATAACCAAGGGTTGACCCCGTTGCACTGTGCTCACAAGGACGTTGCTGAGCTGCTCTTGTCCAACGGAGCTGATATCAATGCCAAGGCCACGCATGGCGGGGCATGGTCCGATGACACGCCCTTATGGATCGCCGCGTGTAACGGCCACAAGGATGTGGCGCAAACCCTATTGGCCAACAAAGCTGATGCGACGATTGCAGGAAAAGACGGTCTGACGCCCTTGGGTATTGCTCAAGCCCATCATCACGATGACGTGGCCGACTTACTGCAACAAAAACCTTCGGCAGCAACCAATGCAGGCTCGAAAGCTGCCGACACCCCACCAATGGGAGATCAGGCACAGGCCGAGCTAAAGCGCAAGTTATCCGACATAGTCAAGAGTGTCGTTACCGCGGCAGCCAAAGGGAATGGCAAGATTATTGCAGGTTTAATCAGTCAAGAATACAGGGGGGAGGATTTTTCCAAGAATCTCGAACCACATATCAGCGTTGATAAAGGCATCTTGGCGGACTTCGATTATTACAATTTAATCGAAATCGAAAAAGTAATTCTCGATAAAGATATTGCCTTTGTTCAGGCAAAGATAGCGTATAGGCCTGATAAGCTCGCCGAGATCATTCAGGACGAGAAAGAAGCGGCAGGCACCGAGGAGCATGGAACCAGTTGGACCAGCTTCGGGGGGACTTCCAGTTCAAATAAATGTGAAGAGGCTGGCGTGGGTCTCGCCACCTATTATACCATCTACACAGTTAGATTGGTAGAACGCTTGGAGAGATAGCGTTTACT
>JBAXCI010000163.1:0-3613 GCA_037141555.1 Verrucomicrobiota bacterium
GTCGAGGATCGCACCTTGAGCATTCCCTATCTCCAAATCCTGGCCATGCACGGCGGCATCCCGCAAACCCCGTGGATTTACCTCTGCCTGCTCCTCGGCTTCGGCATCCTGATCTCGCTCTTCCCCTTCCACACCTGGGCACCCCAAGCCTACGCCTCGGCTCCCGCCCCCGCCGCGATGCTGCACGCCGGTGTGCTCAAGAAATTCGGCCTCTACGGCCTGCTCCGCGTCGCGCTCCCGCTCATGCCCGGCGCGGCGCAACACTGGACGAATTTACTGCTCTTCCTGCTCGCGGGGAACATCCTCTACGTTGGCCTCGTCACCATCGCCCAAAAGCGGCTCGACACCATGCTCGGCTATTCCAGCGTGATGCACATGGGCTACATCTTCCTCGGCATCGCCGCGTTTAACCCGCTCGGGTTGACCGGAGCGGCACTGCTCATGTTCGCCCACGGCCTCTCCATCGCCGCGCTCTTCGCCATCGCCGGGGCCGTCCGCAACCGCACCGGCAGCCTGGAATTTGCAAGACTCGGCGGGCTTGCCAAGCCGATGCCGTTCCTGGGCTTCACCTTCGGCCTTGCCGCCTTTGCTTCCATCGGGCTGCCCGGCTTCGCCAACTTCGCCGCCGAACTCCCGATCTTCTTCGGCGCGTTCAGCCACGCGGGCAAGAGCCTCGCGTTCTCGAACTTCCAAATCACCACAATCATCGCCCTCTGGGGCGTCGTGATTTCCGCCGTCTACATGCTGCGCGGCTACCGGGCCGCATTCCTCGGCGAAACCGACAAACGCTGGACCGGCCTCGCCGATCTGTGCGCCTGCGCCCGGCCCGCCATCCTCCTTCTGCTTGCCGTTCTGCTGGTGGCCGGATTCCGCCCCCAGCTCCTCGTTAACCTTGTCACGCCCACCATCAAGGCAGTCCTAGCCGTCCCCGCCCAATGAATTTGAATCCTCTCGCCCTCGACCTGGCCGTCCTCGCCCTTGGACTGGTGTTCCTCCTTCTCGAAGCCTTCGACGACGGAAAAGAAAAATCGTTCCTCGGCTGGATCGGCATCACCGGCATCGCCGTCGTCTTCGCGCTGTCGTTTTTCGTCGTTCCGCAGGAATTCGCGACAGGGCAGCTTGCACAATTCTACAGGGCCGACGCCCTTGCGATCTTCTTCAAACGCCTCGCGCTGGGAACCACTCTTCTCGTGCTCATCATGGCGCTGGAATTCCGGCCCATCCTCAGCCGCTACCTTCCCGCCGTGGGCAAGAACGCAGGACTCGGCGAATTCTTTGCACTGCCGATCTTCACCTGCCTTGGGCTGATGTGGATGGCTTCCGCCGTCGATTTCGTGATGATCTTCGTCTCCTTGGAACTCGTCACCATCTCTTTCTATATCCAAGTGAGCTACATGCGCCGCAGCGGCGCATCGCTCGAAGCCGGCGTAAAATACCTGATCCTCGGCGCGCTCTCCACCGGCTTCTTTGTCTTCGGCGTCACCTGGATTTTCGGCGTCACCGGTCAGACGAATCTCGCCGAAGTCGGCAAAGTATTACAAAATCTCCCAGCCAATAGCGAAACCGCCGCGCTCTTCGCAATGACGCTGCTTTTCGTCGGCCTCGGCTTCAAGATCGCCGCCGCGCCGTTCCAACTCTGGGTGCCCGACGTGTACCAGGGCGCGCCCACGCCGATCACCGCGTTTCTCTCCGTCGGCTCCAAGGCGGCGGGCTTCATCGTCTTGATGCGCGTGCTCGAACCGTTCCTCAACGCCCCCGCGACCGGCAGCCGCGCACTGCTCGTGCTCACCGGGCTGGCCGTTCTGACCTTGATCTACGGCAACCTGACCGCAATGCCGCAGCTCAACCTCAAGCGTCTGCTCGCCTACTCCAGCATCGCCCATGCCGGGTATCTGCTCGTCGCGCTCGCAAGCTGGAAGCTCGGCCACGCTCCGGTCACCGTCTCCTTTTACCTTGCCGGTTATTTCCTCATGACGCTGCTCGCGTTCCTCGTGATGATTGTCGTCAACCGCGCAACGGGCGGCGATGAAATCGCGAACTTCAACGGCCTCGGCCAACGCGCGCCGTTCCTCGCTTTCGGAATGACCGTAGCGATGCTCTCGCTGGCGGGTGTGCCGTTCACCGCCGGTTTCCTCGGGAAATTCTTCGTCTTTGCGGACGCCATCCAGAGCCGCCAATGGCTGCTCGTCGGTGTGGGAGTGGTCACGGTTGCCGCAGGGTTCTACTACTATCTCAAAGTGGTGCGCGCGATGTATTGGAACGTCGCCAAAGCCACGGACCCGATCATCGCGAGCGGTCTCACCAAAGCCACCATCGGCGTATTGGTCGTGTTGATCTTCCTGCTGGGCGTCTATCCGCAGCCAATTTTGCAGATGTTCGTTAAATAGAGCAGCAACGGTAGATGGCACTCCGTGCCACCCCTACCATCAGCGATTCCGCGAAATCCCCTATGCCACTTCGTCCATCTTCGCTTTCACTGCCGTCTCGATTTCCTCGAAGAGAGCGGCATCGGACTTAAGAACCTCTTTCGCCGCATCGCGCCCTTGGGCAAGCTGGTTGCCTTTGTAGCTGAGCCACGAACCGCGCTTCTCGACGATCCCTTTTTCCAGGGCGAGATCGAGGAGGGAGCCCGTGTGGGAAATCCCTTCGTTATACATGATGTCAAACTCGCACTCGGTGAACGGCGGCGCGACTTTGTTCTTCACGATTTTGAGCTTGGTGCGATTGCCGGTCACGGTGCCGTCGCCCGTTTTGATCGCCCCGATCCGCCGGATGTCGCACCGAACGCTGGAATAGAATTTGAGCGCCTTGCCGCCGGGAGTCGTTTCCGGATTGCCAAACATCACGCCGATCTTCTCGCGGATCTGGTTGGTGAAAATGCAGGTCGTGCGGGCCTTGGAAATCAGAGAGGTCAATTTCCGCAGCGCGGCGCTCATCAAGCGGGCTTGCGCGCCAACGGTGGAATCGCCGATCTCGCCTTCCAATTCCTGTTTGGTGACGAGTGCGGCCACCGAGTCGATGACGATCACGTCGAGCGCGTTGGAGCGGACGAGGGTTTCGCAAATCCGGAGCGCTTCCTCGCCCGAGCTGGGCTGGGAAACCAGCAAATCGTCAATGTTCACGCCGAGCTTGCGGGCATATACGGGATCGAGCGCGTGTTCCACGTCGATGAAAGCCGCGAGGCCGCCGCGTTTCTGCGCTTGGGCGACCACGGTGAGCGTGAGGGTGGTTTTGCCCGAGGATTCCGGCCCGAAAATCTCCACTACGCGGCCGCGGGGAAATCCGCCCACGCCGAGCGCGCGGTCGATCAAGATATTGCCCGATGGGATGACTTCCACCTCCATCGAGGTCTTGGAGCCCAGGCGCATGATGGCTCCTGTGCCGTAATCTTTTTCGATTTGCTGGATGGCAAGATCGAGATTCTTGTTGCGTGCAGCGGTCTGTTTGTCTTCCACGGGAGCGTCAGTCTTAGCCATAAATTTCCAGGGTCGGTTGGGTGTTCGGAAAACATAAGCGGACGAAGGGAGATTGAGAAGTCCTTATTCGGCCTCAATTTCGATATAGGAAGGTTTCTCCGCAGATTTCGCTGATTTCCGCTGATTTTTTCGACAGA
>JBAXCI010000164.1:0-3604 GCA_037141555.1 Verrucomicrobiota bacterium
GCTTGTTCACCATGATCTGGAAATCGGTGAGGGCAGGGGAGTAAGCCGCGCCGCCCGCGCAAGGTCCGGCGATGACGGTGATCTGGGGCACGACGCCCGAGGCTTCGACGTTCTTGTAGAACACCTTGCCGTAGCCGGAGAGCGAGCCGATCCCTTCCTGGATGCGCGCGCCACCCGAATCGTTGAAGGAGATCACGGGCATGCCGTGTTTGATGGCGTAGTCGATGGACTCGCAAATTTTCTCGGCGTGCATGTTGCCGAGCGATCCGCCTGAGGTGGTGAAGTCCTGGCTGAAAGCGGCGACGGGACGGCCGTCCACCTGGCCCACGCCGGTGACGACGCCGTCAGCGGGGAGCACTTTGCCCATCAGGCCAAAGAGCGTGGCGCGGTGGGCGGCGTGCATGGCGAATTCCTGGAAGGTCCCCTTGGTGAAGAGGTTGTCCAGGCGGTCGCGAGCGGTCATGAGACCTTTTGCGTGACGCTTTTCAATCTTGTCTTTGCCGCCGAGATCGAGCGCGATCTGGCGCCGTTTTCTCAGCTCGTCGAGGAGTTTTTGTTCGATGGCCATGGTACTTAGTGGTTGCAGTTACAGTTGCAGGAGCAGAACTCGGTGAGCACGCCGAAGGTGGATTTGGGATGCAGGAAGGCGACTTGCTTGCCGTGCGCGCCGGGCATCGGGGTTTCGTTGAGAAGGCGAACGCCTGCGGCTTTGGCCTTTGCGAGCTGGCCCATGATGTCGTCGGTGGCGTAGGCCACGTGGTGGATGCCGCCGTTCGGGTTCTTCTCCAGGAACTTGGCGATGGGGCTCTCGGGGCTGGTCGGTTCGAGCAGCTCGATGTGGGTGCCGCCGACGTTGAAGAAAGCGACGCGCACTTTTTGCGATTCCACTTCTTCGCGGTGTTCGCAGGTGAGGCCGAGGGCTTCTTCGTAGTATTTCACCGTCTCGTCGAGCGAGTGAACGGCGATGCCGAGGTGGTCGATTTTATTGATCATGATGGGTGGTATAGGCGTTGAAGAGTTGTTTGACTGCGCTGGTTGCTGAAAGTTTGCCCTCAAGAACGTCGCGTTCGATGAGCGGCCATTGGGCGAGAGTACCAGGATTGCTGGTAAAGTCGTGCCAAAGTTGTTGGCTGAGCATATCTTCCATCCAGTCGAGCGTTTGACGCCGCCGGTGTTCCTCGAAGAGGCCGCTCTGTTTGGTGGTGTCGCGAAACTGTTCGACGACTTCCCAGGCTTCCCTGATCCCCTTGTTTTCCAAGCTGGAGCAGGTGAGCACTTGCGGATGCCAGCCCGGCGTGGCCGAGGTGAGATAATGCAGGACGCGGGCAAACTCGACGCGCGCGGCTTCCGTGCGCGGGAGGTTGCTGCCGTCTGCTTTGGTGATAAGGAGTGTATCCGCCAGCTCGATGATCCCCTTCTTGATTCCCTGCAATTCGTCCCCCGCGCCTGCAATCAAGAGGACGAGGAAAAAATCGACCATGGAACGGACGGTGATCTCGCTCTGGCCGACGCCGACGGTCTCGACGAGGATCACGTCGTAGCCCGCCGCTTCGCAAAGGAGCATGGTTTCCCGGCTCTTGCGGGTGACGCCCCCCAGGGTTCCACTGGAAGGCGAGGGGCGGATGAAGCAGTTCTCCTCCCGGCAGAGCATTTCCATGCGGGTTTTGTCCCCGAGGATGGAGCCGCGCGAGAGGGTGCTGCTGGGGTCGACCGCCAGCACCGCCACGCGTTTGCCTTCCGCGCAGAGCATGCAGCCGAGGGCTTCGATAAAGGTGCTCTTGCCCGCTCCCGGCACTCCGGTGATGCCCACGCGGATCGAGCGGCCCGTGTGCGGAAGCACTTGGCGCACGACCTCCTCGGCCAGTGCCGCGTGCTTGGGCGCGTTGCTCTCGATCAGCGTGATGGCCTGCCCGAGCAGGGTGCGGTTGCCGCTGCGCACGCCCTCGACGAGTTCCCGCGCACGAGCCACGATCGTGGGATCGGGCTCGCCGTTGGAAATCGGCTGGTTGAGGGCGGGTGTCATGCATTATTGGCGGTCGCTTTGATGGGACCTATGGGTTCTATAAGACATATAGGTCCCATTTGTCCCAATTCGGGCTAGCCGTTGGTGCGCTTGGCCAGTTCGGTGAGCATTTTCTCGGCGGCGGTCGGGATGACCGTGCCGGGTCCGAAGATGGCGGCGGCTCCGGCGGCGTAGAGGAAATCATAGTCCTTGGCCGGGATAACCCCGCCGACGACGACCATGATGTCTTCGCGCCCGAGCTTCTTGAGCTCCGCGATCAACTGCGGCACCAGCGTTTTGTGACCAGCCGCGAGGGAACTGACGCCGACGACATGCACGTCGTTTTCGACGGCTTGCTTGGCGGTTTCCTCGGGGGTCTGGAACAGCGGTCCGATGTCGACGTCGAAGCCGAGATCGGCGTAGGCCGTGGCAACCACTTTGGCGCCGCGGTCGTGACCGTCCTGACCCATCTTGGCGATCATGATGCGGGGGCGACGGCCTTCTTTTTCAGCGAATGCGTCCGTAAGGGCGCGAACACGGGTGACTTCCATACCTTCGCCGAATTCACTGCCGTAGACGTTCGAGATCGAACGGATGACGGCGCGGTGACGGCCATAAACTTTTTCGAGCGCGTCGGAGATTTCTCCCAACGTGGCGCGCAGACGGGCGGCTTCCACGGCGAGGCCGAGGAGGTTGCCGGTTCCGGTGGCGGCGGCGTCGGTGAGGGCGGCCAGCGCGTGTTCCACGGCGGCGGTGTCGCGTTCGGCTTTGAGCTTGTTGAGCTGGGCGATCTGCGAGTCGCGCACGGCGCTGTTGTCAACTTCGAGGGTGTCGATGGCCGCTTCTTTTTCAAGGCGGTATTTGTTGACGCCGACGATGGTCTCGCGACCGGAGTCGATCTGCGCCTGGCGGCGCGCGGAGGCTTCCTCAATGCGCATCTTGGGCAGACCTTCGTTGATGGCCTTGGTCATGCCGCCGAGGGCTTCGACTTCCTGGATGTGCGCCCAGGCTTTTTCGATCAGATCCTGGGTGAGCGCTTCCACGTAGTAGGAACCGGCCCACGGATCGACGACGCGGCAGATGCCGGTCTCTTCCTGCAAATAGAGCTGGGTGTTCCGGGCGATGCGGGCCGAGAAGTCGGTCGGCAGCGCGATGGCTTCGTCGAGCGAGTTGGTGTGCAGCGATTGGGTGTGCCCAAACGCGGCGGCCATTGCTTCGACGCAGGTGCGCATGACGTTGTTGAACGGGTCCTGCTCGGTGAGACTCCAGCCGCTGGTCTGCGAATGAGTGCGCAAGGCCATCGATTTGGCGCTCTTCGGGTTGAACTGTTTGACGAGTTTTGCCCAGATGACGCGAGCGGCGCGCATCTTGGCGATTTCCATGAACAGGTTCTTGCCCTGTGCCCAGAAGAAGGAGAGGCGAGGGGCGAAGGCGTCGATGTCGATGCCTGCCTTGATGCCCGTGCGAAGGTATTCCAGACCGTCGGCCAGCGTGTAGGCCATTTCGAGGTCGGCAGTCGCGCCCGCTTCCTGCATGTGGTAGCCGGAGATCGAGATGCTGTTGAACTTCGGCATGTTCTTCGAGGTGAACTCGAAGATGTCC
>JBAXCI010000165.1:0-3604 GCA_037141555.1 Verrucomicrobiota bacterium
AAACGCTATCTCTCCAAGCGTTCTACCAATCTAACTGTGTAGATGGTATTACAAGACAGTTGCAGACAAGCTAGGGTGTTCCAAGTCCTGCGTGGCCAACAAGATCAAGACCGAAGGCAAAAAGGCCGGAATCACCAGTTCCGGCGAGAAGTCCAATTTCGTTTTGACACTAAAATAAACTCCTTATCCAAGTTCCCCGGCTATTGCCGATGGCGGCGGCGACGGGAAAGTTTCTGGTTGCTCGTCAGAAATTGCAGCACCTCCTCCTTACGGAACCGGATAAGCGACCCCACTCGGAAATGGGGAAGCCCCCGGACGATCAAGTTTTGCATGTGACGTTCGGAGCAGCGTAGATAAGCCGCCACTTCTTTCAGGGTCATGATTTCAGGGAGTTGTTCGTTCTCGTTCATACCCTTGCAACCGTGTCAAAAGTAATGCGCCCCTGCCGAGAAACCACTCCCGGCAGGGGCGTTTTATCCAAAGATCAGGCCGCGATAGGGGCAGCGGTTGCCCCCGATTGAGCCTGTTCCGTCGCCGCTGTGCCCTTTGGCGTTGCGGCGACTGGCTCCGAGGCCGTTACCCCATCCGGCATAATCCCGAACCATTGCTTCCCTTCCTCCGGTGTCACCAACTCCCGGTAATGCTTGAAGATCATCGCCGGGCTGTTTCCTGCTTCCAGAGCAACGCGGGGCGCGTCGGGCATTTCCGCCAGCCGATAGCTGATATAAGAGTGCCGGAACGCATTGCGCTTCCGGGGAAGCTTCCTCGCCCGAATCGTGTCATTGAAATAAGCCTCAAAGAAAGTTGCGACCGGCCCCTCCTTCTTTACATAGGGTGTCAGCCAAGCCTTCAAGTTCTCCTGAATGGGAACCAAACGGCGGGCGGCGGTCTTCGTTTTGGTCGCCGCCACCGTGATATACCCGCGCTCAAGGCTGATGTCTTTCCAGTCCAGCCGGAACGCCTCTGACACCCGCACCCCGGCAAAAGCGCAGATCGCGACGATGGGAACCATCTCAGACGGCATCCCTGTCAGGATTTTCTTCATCTCTTCCGGTGTATAAATGGCGACCTCGCCCGCCTTGACCTTCCAGAACTCAATATCCGAAATGGTTTCATGGGAAACCAGCCGTTGCCTCTTGGCCCAGGAAGCCAGGGTCTTGAACTTTTTCAGGATCGAGTTGCGGGTCGTGGGATTCTCATACCGTTCCTCCAGCCATTTTGTCACATCCGCCCCTTTCGGGAGGTCGCAGCCGGTATTGGGAAACTTCTTTACCAACGCCTCCATCATCCCCTTACAGGTCTGAATCCAACTTTCCGAAAGCCCCCGGCTCCGGCGAGATTTCACAAACCGCTCCGTCAGGTCTTTGAGCGGAATCCGCTCGGCATTTTCGGGATTATGCTTCCGGTAAAAGGCCACCGCCTCCAGAAGCGAAGCCACAGGGTTCGAGGGAGCACCCAAAGCCTTGGTCGCCTTGGCGAACCCCTCGACCGCAATATGGAGGGGGCAATCAATCCCCTCCAGCGCCTTGCGAGCGGCGACCAGGGACTCCACCTCGGGCGTTGTCACCGCCTTTTCCGCATCCGAGGTTGTGGACCCGAGTTGGGTCAGGATTAGTTTTGCTTCCCGTTTCGCCTTAGCCCGATTAGCGAAGGAGCGCCGTTCGCGTCGCCCGGCCCGGTAAAAGGAAACTTGGAAGAGGGTTTTTCCGCGAGCGGAAGAGGTGTAAATCTTGACCGTATCGCGTCCATTGGATAATTCGATGTGACTGCTCATGGTTACTTGAGCGGTCGCCTGTCAAAATCGGAATTTTGCCAACTGTCATGTTTTTGTCATGCAAGCTGGTTTTTCCGGGAATTGGCAGGGCAAAGTCTGTAAAGAACTCCTGTTGTAAGTTTCGTGTTTCCAAAGAGTTAAATCTCTGGATTCCCGAAACTTTGGACGGGAGAGCGTTAAAGCCTTTGCGCCTTTGCGGCTTTGCGTGAGAATAAAAAAGCTCCTAGTCCTGCGTGGGCGCGAGGTTGATCGCGTCGAGGAGCGCGCGCAGACGGCCGAGGTTGTGCCGGTGCGGCGTGAGCAGGAGGCGCGGGAGCCCTGCCAAGTCGGGCTGGTTGGCTTCTTCGGGCAGGGGAGGGGTGGATGCAATGCGGCCTTTGGCGAGCAGATCGGTGAAATCGCAGTTCAACTGCTCGATGGCCTCGGCGGTGAGCGCTCGATGCATTCGGATCACCAGATCATGCCGCACCCAACGGTAGGAAACGTAGTTGCGGTAGAACCCAACGATTTGCTCCACGGCGTCGTCCACGCTGGTTGCCTGCCGGAACAGGTTGAAATCGGCGGGGCTCACCAAGCCGTGATCCAGGAGGTGTTTTTCCAGGAATTCCAGGAGCGTTTTCCAGTAGGTGCCGCCCGGTTGATCGACAAAAACGATGGGGAAAATCCGCGCTTTGCCGGTCTGCATCAACGTGAGCACTTCGAAGCCTTCGTCCAGCGTTCCAAACCCGCCGGGGAAGAGCGCGACGGCGTGGGTTTCCTTCACGAAATTGAGTTTCCGGGTGAAGAAATAGTTGAAGTTGATGAGCTTGGAGTCGCCGTCGATCACCGGGTTCGCCCGCTGTTCGAACGGGAGGCGGATGTTGAGCCCGAACGAGTTGTCGCGCCCGGCGCCGCGTTGGGCAGCGCCCATGATGCCGTCGCCGCCGCCGGTGATGAGCATGAAGCCGCGTTCGCGCATCTTGCGGCCAAATTCCTCGGCGGCAACGGCTTCGGGGTGGTCCTGCGCCGTGCGGGCGGAGCCGAAGACGACGACTTTGTGCCGGTCGGTGTATTTCGCGAAAACACGGGCGGCATGGCGCAGTTCGCGCAGGGAACGGTTGAACAGCTTGAGGTCGGCCTCGCCCAATCCGTCGCGCCCCATCTTGAGCGCCGTGACGATCATCTCTTGGATAAAATTGCTGGAAGAGTTGCAGCCGTAATCGCGAACAAGGTCGTGAATCCGTTGGTCGATCCGCGTATCGCGGATGGAGCGGGTTTCGGAGGGAAGGGCGTAGATGCCGCCGCCAGTAAAATCGGGCATAGTGGAATTAAAAGGTTTTCGGGAAGGAGAAAATAGGTTCTCCTAAGGAGATATATTCCAACACCTGATCCCGTATTTCCATGATTATTGTTATCAAACCCAACACGTCCCGCGAGGGAGTCGAAGAAGTGATCGCCGAAGTTGCCAAACTCGGCTACGACCCCCGCCCGATTTTTGGGACCGAGCAGACCGTGGTCGCCGCCATCGGCGACGAGCGGACCCACCGCGCGCTGGAGAGTCTCAACGTGCTGCCCCAGGTGCAGGAGGTTTTGCGGGTGCAAAAGCGGTATAAGCTCGTCAGCCGCGAGTTTCAGCCCGCCGACACGATCATCGACGTGGACGGCGTGAAGGTGGGCGGTCCGCATTTCACTGTCATGGCCGGGCCGTGCTCGGTCGAGAGCGAAGAGCAGCTTCTTTCCACGGCGCGCGCGGTCAAGGCGGCGGGTGCGACGATTTTGCGCGGCGGGGCTTACAAGCCGCGCACCTCGCCCTACGAATTCCAAGGGCTCGGCAAAGAAGGGCTGCGGCTG
>JBAXCI010000166.1:0-3547 GCA_037141555.1 Verrucomicrobiota bacterium
AGTAAACGCTATCTCTCCAAGCGTTCTACCAATCTAACTGTGTAGATGGTATAAACTGCGGATCGTTTCTTGGTGGCTCACTTTCAGGACGTTGGACATGTCCCATTCAAACCGCCCTCAAGCGATCAAATGGAACTGTTTTCGCGTCCTACAAGTGGTGCACTTTGAAGCCTTCTATTCCGCCCAGACGTGGTGCACTTTGACCGCCCGGCAACATTTTGGGAGGTCCCTCGCTGCGCTCGGGATGACAAGCATTGCGGCAGCGTCAGAAAATCCGCCCGCGCAGCAGCACCAGTCCGAGCGCGCCCAGCACCAGCAATAGCGCGGTAAACGTCCAGAGCGGGTTCACCGCCGGTTTGCGATCCTGCCCAAACTCTTCGGCCAGGAATTCCTCGTGGTTAAAAGCCTCCTCGGAGAAATCGATCTCCCGCCAGCCGGACCGCTCGTCCGCGCCGCATTCCGGGCAGGCTTTCGCGTCCTCGTGCACTTCAAATCCGCAAACTGGGCATTCCCCGGGAGGCTCGAACATGGCTCCTTAGCTCTCGCGCCACTCTTTTTTCATCTTCATCCGGTGCCGCCAGCGCAGGCGCATCCAGTTGTTCCAGGTTTTGCGGATCTTGTCGCGCGGGCTCAACGGATTCTGCACCAGCCGGTTTTTCTGGACGATCTGGCGCAGCACATTCGCCAGGGTCAGTTCCTCGGTCTCCAAAATGGTGTAGGCCGCGCCGATGGACCGCTCGTGATGGCTGTCGCTCCCGGCGATCATCGGCAAACCGGTCGTTTTGGCGTAGGCTTGAGCTTTGCGGTTGCAGTATTGGAATGTCGTGGCGGCGTTGTAGACCTCCACGGCATCGACCGTCAGCGTTTTGAGCACCGATTCGCGGATGCCCGCGCGCAGGTAGTCGTAGGGATGGGGAGGAATCGCCAAACCGCCGCGTGCGTGGATGGCTTTGCATACCTCCAACGCCGGTTCGCCTTTCATGTTGGGCAGCGTGATGCCGAGGCAGAGGAGGTGGCCTTCGCGGGTCGAGACCTCCACGCCCGGAATGACGAGAAAACCGTTTACGGGGAAGCCGTCCTCGCGCATCAACCCTTTGCGGAGCATGTATTCGATCCCCTCGCAGGTGTTGTGGTCGGTGAGGGCAAATCCGTGCAGCCCCTTGCGCCGCGCGGCGTCGATCAATTCCTCGGGGCTGCTGACTCCGTCGCCCGAGAAGAACGAGTGCGTGTGCAGGTCGATATTTAGGGGCATGCCCGTAGTCTATGCAGGAAGTGCCGCAGGGAAAGCCCAGAAATTACGGTTTGCAAGATAGGGCGCTCTCCTACCAAACAAAAGAGCCGCAGATTGCTCTGCGGCTCTTTTTGGAAGAAACAGGAACGCTTATTCAGCGGCCTTCTCGCCTTCGATCGTCTCGCCCACCATGTAGCGGGTGAAGCGGCGGATGACGATGTTCTCGCCCAGTTCAGCGATCTTGCTCTTGACGAACTCTTCGATGGTCTGGTCGGGGTTTTTGATGAACGGCTGATCCAGCAAGCAGACGCCTGCAAAATATTTGTCGATTTTGCCGTCGACGATCTTCTCGACGATGTTCGCGGGCTTGCCTTTGACCTGGTCGGCGGCGATGTCGCGCTCACGGGCGACGAGCGACGCGGGAACCTGTTCGCGGGAAACGCAGATCGGGCTGGAAGCGGCGATGTGCAGGGTGATGTCTTTCACGAAATCGCGGAACGCGTCGTTCTTGGCGACGAAGTCGGTTTCGCAGTTGATTTCCACCAGCACGCCCACTTTGCCTTGCATGTGGATGTAGGAGGCGATGACGCCTTCCTTGGTGGCGCGGCTCGATTTCGATCCGGCCTTGAGGATGCCTTTCTTGCGGAGAAGGTCCTCGGCTTTTTCGAGATCGCCACCGGCTTCGGTGAGGGCGCGTTTGCAGTCCATCATGCCGGCGCTGGTTTTGTCGCGCAGAGTTTTGACGAGTTGAGGATTAATTTCGCTCATATAGCAGGGTTGTTAAATGGGCGCAGCCGAAGGGTCTCTTCGGCCGCGCGCGAGTCGTTGGAAAAGGAGTTATTCAGCAACGGCGGTCATCGCGTCCTGGTCGGCCTTGGTGTGGCCGCTGCCGGAGACGAGGGCGTCCACCAATTTCTGGAGGATGATGCGGATGGAACGGATGGCGTCGTCGTTGCCCGCGATCGGGAAATCGATGAGTTCCGGGTTGGCGTTGGTGTCGACGATGGCGACCACGGGAATCTTCAAGCGGCGCGCTTCGGCGACGGCGATGGCTTCGCGGGTGGTGTCGATGATGATCAGCGCATCAGGATTTTTGTCCATGTTGCGGATGCCTTCGAGATTGCGGAAGAGTTTCGCGCCTTCACGTTTGACGGCGGCGATTTCCTGCTTGCCCATCTTGGTATACTCGGGCTGTTTCTCGAGGTTCTCGATGTATTTCAGGCGCTGGATGCTCTTGCGGATGGTCGTGAGGTTGGTCAACGTGCCGCCGAGCCAACGCTGGTTCACGTAGAAGTGGCCGCAAGCGATGGCGGCTTCCTTGACGGCTTCCTGCGCCTGCTTTTTGCAGCCGACGAAGAGGACTTTGCCGTTCCGGGCAGCGATGCCGTTGAGGAAATCGGTGGCGGTGTGGAGTTGTTGGACGGTGACTCCGAGGTCGATAATGTAGATGGAGCTGCGCTTCTCGAAGATAAAAGGCTTCATCTTCGGGTTCCAGCGCTTGGTCTGGTGCCCGAAGTGGACTCCGGCTTCCAGCAATTCCGTCATGAGTTCGGTCGACATATGCAGTATATTCTTTCTGTTTTTCTTAAAAGGGCGCGTAGTATCTCCGCCCTTTGTTTTGAACGCAAGGGGGATTTCGGATTTTCCGAGGCCCCTTCCCGTCCAGTGGGTTTTTGGTTTGGTGTTGGTTTAGCTAACTATGCGGGTTCAAAAGGTGGGTTTGCTGCGCTGTTCTCGGTGGTCTCGACCCAGCGGGCCCAGAGCCAGAGCAGGTCGGAGAGGCGGTTCAGGTAGCGCACGATCTCGCCGCTGAGGGTTGCGTCGTTCTCGCTCAAGGCGAGCACGGCGCGCTCGGCGCGGCGGCAACTGGTCCGCGCGATTTCCAGCGCGGCGCTGCCCATGCCGTCTCCGGGTGTGGCCCAGCGGTGAAATTCGATGCGGTGATGGGTTTCCAGATCGTGAACGTGAGCGGTCAAGGCATCCACCATTGCAGGGGTTACGACCCCGTAAGTGCTGGCGCGATGCTTTTCGCGGTCTTCGGGAACGACGGCGATTTCCCCCATCACGACGATGAGCTCTTTCTGAATCGCAAAGATCTTCCCCGTGACGAACGGATCGCCCACGCTCCCTTTCAAGCAGGCGCGAGCCATGCCGAGTTGGGCGTTGAGTTCATCGAGCGCGCCGTTGCAGCCAATGTGCGGATCGGTCTTGGGCACCCGCCGTCCAAAGAGGAGGCTGGTGGTGCCTTGATCGCCGGTCTGGGTTGCAATGGACATGCAGTGTATAGGACCTATAGGTCGTATGGGACTTATAGGG
>JBAXCI010000167.1:0-3500 GCA_037141555.1 Verrucomicrobiota bacterium
GTTTGGTGTTTTCATAATACTCAAGCAGTTTGAGCCGCAGTCGGCCGACTTGGACTCGAACAATGCTATCCGATTGGGGATCCCAATCCGGCCGCCGATCGAACATTTCGATGCCTAAAACCTGCTCCTTCGGTGGATCGGGAGGCTCGGCGAGTGAGCATTCAACAATGTGCTTGAGAAGTTTACAGAGCTTCGATGACCCCCGGAAAGTCTTGGAGTGTAGAATCTCGTCCAAATGTCCGCGCGCTAATTCAGCCTGTAACACTTCTAGTCTCAATAGTTTGAAGTTATCGCGTTTATTCGCTACTTCCGTTATAAACGTGATGTAACTTCCTTCATATGGCCAATCGGTCCCAGAATGGCTACTCAAGGCGTGAATCGTTAGTTCCGCCAATAGCAGAAAACAACGAATAATGCAAACCGGCAATCGAAGCACATAGCCCATACATCGAGTACCGCTAATACCAAAGTGCAGCTGCGGGTTGGGGGGGAATAATTGTGCCCCCGTACCAGCAGCAGAAGGGGATCAGGGGAGTAAGAGATGCTCAATCGGACAAAGAGCGTCAGTCGCGGGCGGCCATCGGGGAAGAAAAACTACCATTGGAACGCGCCGATGGAAGCAAAGCTTGTCTCCATGGTGGAAGCCAAAGGCCTGGGTTCCGCGAAGCAGCACTTCTGGACCACACTTAGAATCCACCCCAATGCCGTCGAACGAAAATATCGAAAGCTTTCCCCTTCACCTCAGAAGGGAGAGAGCTGGCCCGCCTGGAGCGAGGTCGAATGCACGCTTCTGAAGACCCTGGCAGCCGGGACGGGGAAAGTGGAGTTTATCAGCCAGCGGATTTCCAACGTGAATGGACACCTGCCGGAGCGCAGCCCGACGGCGGTACGGTCCATGCTGATTCGACTCGGCGATGACTTACCCGGATCCAAGGTGGGCGACGTTTGTGCGCTGCTCGGTGCGACGCCACGCCAAGTTAAGAGATGGGTGGAAAACAATTACCTTGATTCCAAGTCCGGACGGATCACAGAAGCGTCGATTTCTCGATTTATCAAAGACCGCCCGGAGTTGATCCCATTTGATAGGCTTGCGGCGGATGTGCAGCGGGATCTGATCGATTACGGATACCCCGTCGGAAAGGAGCTTCCGCCGAACAATCGAAGGACTCAAGCCGGCAATATCCGCAAGCGGGACTTGTCCCCAGATGGCTTGACGCGAAAGCAGATAGCCATCGCCTTTGGCGTTTCCGTGCGCCAACTTCGAAGATGGAGTAGCCAGGGCAAGCTGCGCACCGGAACGGGCTTTACAGCAGAGGAGCTTCGGGCATTCGTGCAGTCTCATCCTCAACTTGTAAAAGAAGAATCGCTCCAACCAGACGTCAGGGCCTGGTTGTCTTCAGGAGCGGTGCAAGCAATAGTGACAGAGGTCCAACGCTGAGCACCATTTTCGAAAACTCCCTGGGTGGCGGCCGGTATTGATACAGCGGGCCGCGTAGCGCTGGGCAGCCACATATTTCGGATGAGTCAGCACAAGATAAGCAATCGAGGCGTAGTGTTCCTGGATGATCTGGTCTTCCATTATCTGTGCTGAATGGACAGCAGCCATTCCCCGCGCCCGTGACGAACCGGAGGAGGCAGCAGCCAGTGAGTCTGCCCAAAGAGCCAGAATCATTGCATCCAGCAATCGACCGACGGCGGCTGCGGCTCCTTCACCGCCGAGCTTCGTCACGCAATCGAGAAGTGACTGCAATTTCGAGCAGGACGAATCCAAACGAACCAGCGAAGCGGCTTGGTCCTGCCAGGCGCTCCATGAAAGATCGATGCCGCGTGCGTGCCGATTCCAAAGCGTCCAAGCGCGAGCGAGCCGGAGATCGATTGAGGCATAAGCTTTTACGAATGGCAGCCAGTCTTTTCGTTGTTCGGGGAAGATGACTTCCCCCACGTATTCGGCAAGCGTATCCTCAATGGGCTGGCGCAAGCTGGAATGAAAACGGTCGAAGCCAGGGTAATTTTCATTGGCTTGCTTAACCAGGCCGCGCGTATCTCCGCCGAGGATGACGGCAGCGGCCCACAATCCAAAATTCACCCAGTCCAGGTATTGGTCCAGCACCGTTGAAAACTGCCGCCACGTCGCGTGAACCTCAATGCCGCGAATCCCGGAGGAAGGATCGAATACGGCGGGTTTAACGATTTCCAGTTGCACAAAGTGTGGGTCCGATTGCCCGCGCTCGATTTTAGCATGCGGATTTGCGTTGCCACTTTTTTGAACCACCCGGTCAGTCGATGTAAAAAGAAAGTGTGAGTAACGTTGTGGAAGTGATGGCCAGTCTCAGGAGGGAATGCGAACAGCGATCCCGGTATCACTCGGGGTCCTCCTCAGCCGAGGAAGTGAATCTAATCCGCTGGGCGACTGGACTTCCAGGGAACTACACCGGGGTTTCGTGGATTGATGCGCTTGCGGTGCTTGCAGATCTGAATGCCGGACAAAGGAATGACGTCCGCACCGCAGGGCTACTGGCAAGCCGGGGCAGGGAAGGGCACTGGTTCTGGCGGTGGAAATTCCGGTTGGCCGACCGCCATGTGAAGTTTGACCCAGCCAAGTACGGCTGGGGTTGGAGCGAAGAAACGACAAGTTGGGTGGTCCCAACTGCATTCGCGGTGTTGGCGCTCGAACAAGCGCTATGCGCGGGAATAGTCGAATCCAACAAGGCGGGGGAGCGAATTCGGCTTGGTAAGGCAATGCTGCTTGACCGGATGTGCGCCGCTGGGGGCTGGAACTCCGGCAACCCCCAGGTCTACGGAGTAGCATTGAAGCCTCACCTGGACACGACCGCCATCGCGGCCTTGGCGCTACAGGATCATGTCAACCACCCGGGAGTTTCCAGCGCACTTGATTGGATGTTGGAGCGATCTGTTCGATGTCCCTCCGCGTACAGCGTTGCGTGGGCCTTGTTGGCAATGGCTGTCTTTCGCTCTCAGATTCGTGATGCTGAAACGGCGCTCGCCAACCTCGAAGCGCACTTGGTCAACTTGATGCCACTTCCAACGGATGAGCCAGCTACGGCGGCGATAGCGCTGCTTGCATTGAAGGCCGTTCAAGGAGACAATCCGTTTCTACTTTCGGGTGGGGCGAATGGACAGACGTAGACTGCTTGGAAGTCTTGCGTTGGGCGGTACGGCAATCGCCGCCGGAAAGACTATTCAGCCGAAACGGCTTCTACGCCTGGACCGCCGTATGCCACGTTCCCGCGTCGCGGTGCTGAACCAACTCTCCTATGGCGGAACTTTGGGGAATGAACTGAAACGCGGGCTGAAACTCTTTAACCTGTCGCTAAAAGGGAAAAGCGTTCTACTGAAACCGAACCTGGTTGAAGTTGAAGCCGGAAGCGAGATCAACACACGGACCGAAGTTGTCGGCGCGGCGATCGACGCTTTCCTTTCTCTCGGCGCACGCGAGGTATTGGTGGCGGAGGGACCTGGTCACCAGCGCGACACGATGC
>JBAXCI010000168.1:0-3497 GCA_037141555.1 Verrucomicrobiota bacterium
CTTGCGTGCCGCCCGCGCGCAACCTGCGGATCAGCTCGACGGCTTCGTGCAGGGCGCGATCACGACTCGCCAGGTCTGCCGTGGGAATTTGGGTGGGAGCCGCCGCGCTTGGATTGGCCTCGCTCGCGGGAACCCCGCAGTTCTCGTCCGTCCATTTCTTGAGCCCCGAATAGACAATGCTGGAGGGGCGATAGGTCGCGCGAAGGAACGGGAACCATCCCGCCGCGCGCATCTGCGGTTCGCGGACGGCCTGGAAGAGCAGCGCTTCGTTCTCTCCTTCGGGGCGGGTAATGGTGTTTTCCTCAACCAAAACCACCCGGACGGGCCGCTTGGTTTCGATCAAAAAACGGAGCCCGGTTCGCCCACAGCTTCCATCGAGGGAGAGGTTGGAGGGCTGGAGCTCGGGGAAAAAACGCGGCAGCAGCCGCGCCCCCATCGAGGAGCCGACCACGACGACTCCCGAAGGATTCTTTCCGTGCAAAAACTCGCCCAGGCGCAACAAATTCGCCTGGAAGTTGGCTTCCGCAAACTCGGCTTTCCGGTGCAAAGCGTCCACCGCGAAGCTGTAAACGTAGGCGAAGATGAGGCCGAAAAGCGCAACGCCCAGGGCGAACAGCGCGCCGCTTTTGGGCCGGGCTTTTACCGCCTCTTTCGTGGGTTGTTGGGTCGGGGCGAGCATGGGTTAGAACTGGAAATAGATGAAGTCGCCCTTGGTGCCGGAGTTGGCCAAAATCATGAACAGCAGCAGTCCGAAGGCCGTGATTTTGGTCCCGAATTGAACCGGAGAGGGCCAGGTCTGGAAGGAGGCATGCAGGCGCTCCCTGGAAAGCTCGTAAAGGTGGTAGATCACCACCGGCAGCGAGAAGAAGAGGATGACAAACGACGGCTGCGGGAGGAGACCCGGCTTCAAATTTGCGATGCACTTGAGGTAGGTCACGGCTTCCCCAAAGTGGGGCAGCTTGAAGAGCAGCCAGAGCAGGCTCACGAGGTTGAAGGTCAGGAAAATGCGCAATCCCGCCGTGAAATACCGGAACCGGGAAGGAGCAGGGTCTTCGCTGAATGAAGCGCCGGTGCATCCGCAGGCCCGTTCGATGGCGAGGAATAACCCATGCGCGCCGCCCCAGACCATGTAGCTCCAGGCCGCTCCGTGCCACAGCCCGCCCAGCAGCATGACGACCATGAGGTTTAAATACGTGCGCGAAAGCCCCTTGCGGTTGCCTCCCAGCGGGAAATACAGGTATTGCTTGAGCCAGGTGGAAAGCGAGATGTGCCAGCGCCTCCAAAATTCGGTGATCGACCCCGAGATGTACGGGAAATTGAAATTGAGCGGCAGTTGGTAGCCAAAGAGCCGGGCCAGCCCCATCGCGATCAACGAATAGCCGCAGAAGTCCGCGAAAATCTGGATGGAAAATCCGTAGAGCAACAGCAAAAGTTGCGCGCTCGGCAGGCTGGTGAACGTCGGATAGGCGATGGCTTGCGTCGCCTCCTTCAAATTGTCCGCCACGACCATCTTGAAGAAAAAGCCGAGCACCAGTTTACGGGTCGCGTCCTCCCAATCAATATCGCTGAACCGCTTCGGCCCGATCTGGTACATGAACTCGTGGGCCTTGACGATGGGGCCCGCGACGAGTTGCGGGAAGAACGCTTTGAAAAACGCCATCCGCAGCAGCAGCCACCATTTCGCGCGCGTCGAATCGGGCGGTTCCAGCCCCGGGATTCCCTTGCCTTGGGCCCGGTAGACATCCACCACGAGGCTGATCCCCTGGAAGGTGAAGAACGAGATGCCGATGGGCAGCGGGATCGCCGAAAGATCAAACCCGCAATGGGTCCACCAACCTTTGGGCAAAAAGGTCAAAACCAGCAAAGAGGCGTATTTGAAAAACGCGAGAACGCCGAGATTGCAGACGATCCCGGCCTGCACCCAGCGCTTGCGGGCGAGCGGCGAAGTGTCGCGCTCGGTGAGCTTGAGGGAAACAAACGCGTTGATCCACGTCGAGCAGAGCAGAAGAATGACGAGCCACGGGTTTTGCCACGCGTAGAAAACATAGCTGGCCAGCGTGAGCAGGAAGATCTGGGCGAGTCCCGCGCGACTGCGGCCTACCTGGTAGTAGAACGCGAACAGGGCGAAGAGAAAAATCGCGAAGGTCCAGGAGTTAAACAGCATGAGCGATCAAGGGTTAAGAGAGCGGCGCAGGAAGGTTAGCCAAGGGATTCAACCGGTCAACACATAACCCACCGCCGGTTTACGGCTTTGCCTGGGCCGTGCGGATGCGCTCGACAAGCGGATTCGACGGTTCTAGTTTACACCATTCCTATGATTTTCCACAAATTTACTCAACTCGCCGCAGTGCTGCTCGGCCTGGCCCTTCCGCTTCCCGGTATGGCTCAAGATAAAGCGGCATCAAACCAACCCGATACTACCAAAATGAAAGACATCCGCATCGTCATGAAAACCGGCAAGGGCAACATCGAACTCACGCTGTTCCCCGCCCAAGCGCCCGTCACCTGCGCCAGCTTCCTGAACCTCGCCAAGCAGGGCAAGTATGACGGCATTGTCTTCCATCGCGTCATTCCGAATTTCATGATCCAGGGCGGCGACCCGACCGGCACGGGCCGCGGTGATCGCGGGTACAAGTTTGAAGACGAATGCAAGCCGACGCTGCGCTTTGACAAGGCGGGCCTGCTCGCGATGGCCAACGCCGGTCCCGGCACCAACGGTTCGCAATTTTTCATCACGCACGTCCCCACCCCGTGGCTCGACGGCAAGCACACCATCTTCGGAGCTGTCACCAAGGGGCAGGATGTGGTGAACGCCGTGGCTCAAGGGGATAAGATCACCGGCATCGACATCCTCGATCCCGTGGACGAACTTTTCGCGGCCAAAGCCGACCGCATCGCCCAGTGGAATGCGGCGATGAAATAACGAGCGTGACGCTCGACCCGATGCGCGCTGCCGCGCGGAGGAGATAAGCAGTTTTATAAAGGCACGAAGAGACGGGGAATGCCCGTTCTTCGTGCCTTTTGTTTTTTATGCGCCAACGGCGGGATATTCCCCAACACTAAACTAAAGCATGGCGCTTTCTGTGAGCGGAATTTGGGGTAGATTGAGATGGGACGCGCTGTTTTACTATGAGGCTCTTTGTTGCGATTCACCCGGATGCCGCCACGCAAGCGTGGCTCGCGGAGTCACAGCGGCGGCTGCGCAAGGAACTCCAGCGGTTCGCCCATCAACTGCGCTGGACCGATCCCGAGAACATCCACGTCACGCTGGCGTTTCTGGGCGAAATGCCGGAGAACGCGCCCGTCGAGCAAGCGCTCCTGGCGTGCCGGTGCAGCCCAACGGAGTTGACGGTGGGCGGGTTGGGCGTGTTTCCCAATCCGCACCGACCGAACGTGGTTTGGACCGGGGTGGCCGACGAGAGCGGGAACTTGGCCCGGCTACAGTCGGAAATCGCGGCGGCGATGGCGGGATTTGTGGAGCCCGAGCGACGTCGCTT
>JBAXCI010000169.1:0-3274 GCA_037141555.1 Verrucomicrobiota bacterium
AGGCTACACTCTGTGGTTTCCATGGAAATCCCGAAAACCGTACCTGAATTTTTGGCGCTTGCTTCGCGCGGGCTGAAAAAGGCGATTGCCGCCGGGCAGCATTGCGCCCCCAAGCTGCTGTCCGCCTTGCAACAGTGCCGCCCTCTCATGGCTGGCGCGGGCAACAAGGCGCTCACCGGGGTGGTTGTGGCCATCCCACTGCTGGCTACCATTGGGGTGGTGAGATTCGCTTACGAGAGGATCAGCGAAATCAGCGCCCCTGCGGTCGAATACATGCGGCAGGAATGGCAGATTAAATCTAATTTGCCGCTGGTGCCGTTTTTCGTCACCCTCGGGCTCTTCATCGCGCTGGGATTCATGGCGTCCAATGTTTTCGGGCGGCGGCTACTGGAGAAGATGGAGGCGGCGCTCTTGAAAATCCCGGTGGTCGCCACGGTTTACGCGGCGATCAAGCAGGTGATCGACTCGTTCAAGTCGTTCAAGAACATGGAGAACTTCAAACGGGTGGTCTACCTCGACTACCCGGCGGCAGGGGCGCGCTTGATCGGGTTTGTCACCGGCCAGTATTACGACTCCAAGCTGGGCGAGGAGATGACCAGCGTGGTCATCCCCACCGCGCCCAATCCGATGACCGGCCTCGTCGTGGTCGTCCCGGCCCACCAACTGACGGAAAGCTCGTTGACGCTGGAGGAAGCGATGAAATTGGTGGTCTCGGCCGGGCTCGTCGCGCCGAAGCGGCGGACGGTTGTCCCGACCATCCCGCAAGAGTAGTTATTTCTTTTTTCCCGCCGCGACGCTCACAAAGGAGCTGCCCTTGAGCAGATACCGCCAGGGGAGATGGGCGGACTTGGTTATCCCTACGCGCAAGCACGTCTCGACCTCCGCGTGTTCCGCCCGTGGGCGGAAGCCGATCCAGCCGCCACACAGATTCGTCCCGTGATCCGCTCCTGTGATCCCGAACGCCTGCGTCAGTTTGCCCGGCCCCGAGCAGAGTTCGTGGAGCGCGGTTCGGCCCCGGCGTTGGCGCATCAAGTCGAGCCCGTGGGTCGGTTGCACGGCCCGGATCAGCACAAACCCGTCGTCGGCCCCGCCGCGCCCTCCTTTCACCAGGACGTTGAGGAGCCAATACATCCCGTAGTTGAGATAGACGTACGCCGCTCCCGGTTGGTGGACTTCCATAAACGTCCGCGTGCTGGGGCGAAAAAACGTGTGGCACGCCTCGTCGCCCTCGGCGCAGTAGGCCTCGGTTTCCACGATGATTCCGGCGCATTCGCCCGCGAAGAGTTCGCACCCGATCAACTCGCGCGAGCAGGTCTGCGGGTCTCGCCGGAAAAACTCGCGTTCCAGAATCATCACATCCCGGTCGGGTGGTCGATGAACTCCCACGGCACCCGGTATTTGCGCGAAAGATGCGCCGCCAGGGCTTTGACGCCGAAGGTCTCGGTGGCGTAATGCCCGGCGTAGAGCAGGTTGATGCCCAACTCTTCCGCCGCGGTATAAGTCCAGTGTGACCCTTCGCCGGTGATGAAGGTATCCACGCCTTCCTGCGCCGCTTTGAAGAGTTCGTTGCCCGCGCCGCCTGTCACCACGCCGACTGTGCGCACGCGTTCCGGGCCGCCGGGGATGAGTTTTACGGGGCCGCCCACCGCAGCTTGCAGGCGTTCGCACAATGCGGCGCGATCCAGGGCGAGCTTGCCTTTGAACCCAATGAGGCGCCCTTTTTCGAAAAAGAACGGTTCAGGGCGTTTGAACCCGAGCGCCTTTGCGAGAAGGACGTTGTTGCCGAATCGGGGATGCAAATCCAGCGGCAGGTGCGAGCTGAAAACGGCCATGTCGGCGTCGAACGCCAGCTTGAGCTTGCGATACGCCGGGCCTTTGACCGGCTGCAACCCGCTCCAGAACAGGCCGTGGTGAACGAGCAGAAAATCGATTTTCCGCTCGGCGGCAAGCGCGAGCGTCGCCTCGCAGGCGTCCACCGCCGCGCCGATCCGCCGGACGCGCCCGCTGTTCTCCACCTGCAACCCGTTGAGGGCATTGGACCAATCCTCCACGGCGTCGTGGTCGAGCAGGGCCGTGAGGTGTTCGACGAGTTCCGCGAGATTCGGTTTGTTCATATCGGTTTAAACCGCCGAAAAGACGGTTTATCCGCAGATTTCGCAGATTTTCGCAGATGAGTTCCGAAAAATCTGCGTTTATCTGCGAAATCTGCGGATAACTTCCTTACGGTTTCCGTTCCGCCGCCTGCTGCTCGTAATTGTTCAGGATCATATCCATGATCCGCGAGGCGGGAACGACTTTTGCGGTGTTCAGGTCCAGATTGCCGTCCTTGCCGATGACGGCGAGGGCGAATTTGCCGTCAAACCCATAATTCGCGGCAATCTGCTGGCCGTTGTTGGCGATGACGAGCGGGAAGTTGCCTGGAATCTCTTGGACCGGGGTGTCCACGGTGAACGCGGCGACAAACACGGCGTTGCGCGCGGCGAACTCCTGGTAAATGGCCTCGATGCGGTGCACCTGCTTGAGGAAGGCGCCGGAGCGGGGCGAGGGGGCGATGAGCAGGACCACGGGCTGCCCTTTCCAGCTCGCGAGCGTTTTTCCGGAGCCCCAGGTGAAGTTGGGGGCGGGCCGGACGACATCGGCGCTGGCCGACGCAAGGGGCAGCGCGACCAGAAGCGCAAGAGCGAGGCGGGACAGCGTTTTCATGGCAATCGGATCAAACTTTGAGGATTTCCGCCTCTTTGTGGCCCACGGCTTCGTCGATCGATTTGACCGATTTGTCCGTGAGGGCTTGCACTTCTTTTTCGAAGGTGCGGAGGTCGTCTTCGGTGATTTTGCCCTCTTTTTCGAGCTTTTTCAGGCCGTCGATCCCGTCCCGGCGGGCGCTGCGGATGCGCACGCGCGCTTCTTCGGCCATCACTTTGATGGTTTTGCAAAGGGTGACGCGGCGCTCCTCGCTCAGTTCGGGGATGCGCAGGCGGATCAATTTGCCGTCCACCGTGGGATTGATGCCGAGCTTGGACTCTTTGATCCCGCGCTCGATGTCCTTCATCGTGCTCATGTCAAAGGGCTGGATGACCAGCAGGCGCGCTTCGGGCGTGGTGATGAGGGCCACTTGCTTCATGCGCATGGAGCTGCCGTAGGCTTGCACTTCGATGTTTTCCACCAGGGCGGGCGAGGCTTTGCCGGTGCGCACGCTGGAAAACTCGTGGTGCATATACTCCAGAGCCTTTTCCATGGCTTCTTCGGTTTCCAAAAGAATGTCGTCAGAGTTCAT
>JBAXCI010000170.1:0-3216 GCA_037141555.1 Verrucomicrobiota bacterium
AAGCGTGAGCACCCAGGCCCAAACGATGCGGTGAACCACGCCCCATTTCACGGCGCTAAGCCGCTTGGTCGAGCCCACCCCCATGATCGAGGTGGAGATGACGTGCGTCGTGGAGACGGGGATACCCAAATGGCTTGCAATCTGAATGACGATGCCCGCCGAGGTTTCCGCCGCAAACCCATGCACCGGCTGAAGCCGCACCATTTTGTGTCCCAGCGTGCGAATGATCCGCCAGCCGCCACCGGCCGTTCCGGCCGCCATGGTCAAGGCGCAGGCAATGATCACCCAGCGGTCGATGGTGAACGTGGTCGTGCGCAAAAAGTGCAGAAACGGCGGGAGATGGTCAAAATTACCAGCCTTCGTGCCGGTGTAGAGGGCCAAGGCGATGATGCCCATCGTCTTTTGGGCATCGTTGCTCCCGTGGCTCAGGCCCATGAAAGCGGAGCTGAGGATTTGGGCTTTGCCGAAGATCTTCTGGATTAAATAGGGCCGCATCCTCTTCAAAAGCACGGTGAGCAGCCCCATGATGAGCACCCCGATCAGGAACCCTGCCAGGGGCGAGGAAATCATCGGAATGACCACCTTGGGCCAAAGCCCTTCGTGAGCGATCGCCCCGGTCGCTTTGGTGACGTGGACGGACCATTTGAGCACGGCCCAATCGCCGTTGGTGGAAGCCACCGCCGCGCCGCAGAGCCCGCCGATGAGCGCATGGCTGGAACTGGACGGCAACCCGAGCCACCATGTGAGCAGCCCCCAGATGATCGCTCCGACCAAGGCGGCAAGCACGGTGGGCATGGTGACGGCCTCGATTTTCACGATGTCCGCGCCGATCGTCTTTGCGACCGCCGTGCCCCAGAACAACGCGCCGAACAGGTCGCACGAAGCGGCCATCATGATCGCCTGCCGGGGGGTGAGCACCTTGGTGGAAACCACCGTGGCGATGGCGTTGGCGGCGTCGTGGAAACCGTTGATGTACTCGAAGACGAGGGCCGCGAGCAGGACGATCAGGAAAAGAGTCATGAGAGAGAGGCCGTCGGAAAAACGAAGGCTACGAGTATTTCAACACGACTTGGAAGACGACGTTGCCCGCGTCGCGGCAGCGGTCGATGGCCTTCTCCAGCAATTCGTACATGTCCTTGAGGAACACGACATCCTTCGCTTCCGCCTGGCCTTGGAAGAGTTCCCGCAGCAGGGCGATCATGAACCGGTCGGCGTCGCCCTCAAGGGTCTGAAGCTGGCCGTATTCGTCCTCGATCTCCTCCACGTGCGGATTGGTCCGCAGCGATTTGACCATCACGGCGACGGTCGCGCTGGCCTGTTCGAGCATGGTGACTTGCTTGGTCATGCTCTCCGCGTGGGTGTTCAGCGGGCAGATGAGCAGGCGTTCGCCGATCTTTTCCATCGTCTTGGGAACCCGCGAAAGGGCGCTGGAAAGCGCCTCGATGTCTTCGCGTTCCAGCGGCGTCACAAACGTCCGGCAAAGCTGGGTCGTGATCTCCTGGCTGATGCGTTTGTGCTTGCGGCGGCTCTGGGCAAGCAGTTCGAGCGTCTCCTGAACGGCCCGCTCGTCACCGAGCTTGGGCATCAGGGCACTGAGGATTTTGGCGCTGTTTTTGGCTTCTTCCGCGCTTGCTTCGAGCAAGTCGTAAAATTTATCGTCGCGGCCGAAAAGTCGCTTGAAAGGATTCATGGAGGCCACTGGTATAGCGTGGCCGGGGGAAACCTGTAAAGGGATCGTTGAAATTCCCCTAACTTTAGATCGGGGAATTTTGAAGGTCAGCCGATTTTTGCGTTTTTCTTACCAATTCATGTCGGTTTCTTGCATTGACGGGGAAAGGCCGATAAGAAAATCATGCTCGTAATGGCGGGAACCCCCAATCGGTCCCGGCTGAATCGACTCTTTTTTTAAATCATGAACATTCACGAATATCAGGCCCGGGAGTTGTTCGAAAAGTTTGGCGTCGCATCGCCACGTGGCAAAATGGCAAGCACCCCCAAGGAAGCGGAAATCGCTGCCCAGGAGCTTGGAACCGACAAGATCGTCATCAAAGCGCAGATCCACGCCGGAGGGCGCGGAAAAGGCGCCTTCACCAACGGCTTCAAGGGAGGGGTTCACTCCGCTTCCAAACCGGAAGAAATCCGGGAACTCGCCGCCAAGATGATTGGGCAGACGCTCGTCACCCACCAGACCGGCCCCGCCGGACGCTTGGTGAATAAAGTGTACGTCGTCGAAGCGGCGGAGATCGCCAAGGAGCTTTACCTCGCCATCCTTCTGGATCGCTCGACGTCCGCTCCGGTCGTGATCGCCAGCACGCAGGGCGGCATGGACATCGAAGCCGTCGCGGCACAAACGCCGGAGAAAATCTTCCGCGAAGGCGTGAATCCGTTGCTGGGCCTTCAGCCGTTCCAGGCGCGCAAACTCGCGTCTGCCCTCGGGCTTCACGGCCCGCAAGCTTCACAAGCCGCCAAGCTCATCCTCGCGCTCTATAAGCTCTTCATCACGTGCGACTGCTCGCTCGTGGAGGTGAACCCGCTCGTGGTCACCAAAGGTGGCGACGTTCTCGCGCTCGACGCGAAGTTCAACTTCGACGACAACGCCCTTTACCGGCACCCGGAGATCGTCGCCCTGCGTGACTTCACCGAGGAAGACCCGCGCGAAGTGGAAGCCTCGAAATACTGCCTCAACTACATCGGGCTCGACGGCAACATCGCCTGTCTGGTCAACGGCGCGGGCCTGGCCATGGCGACGATGGACATCATCAAACATTGCGGCGGCGAGCCGGCCAACTTCCTCGACGTGGGCGGCAGCGCCAGCAAGGAACAGGTCGCGGCCGCGTTCAAGATCATCCTCGCCGATACGAAGGTGAAGGGAATCCTGGTCAACATCTTCGGCGGGATCATGCGCTGCGACATCATCGCCGAGGGCATCCTCGCGGCGATGCAGGAAACCAACCTGCCCGTGCCGCTCGTGGTCCGGCTGGAAGGCTCCAACGCCGACTTGGGCAAAAAGATCATCCGCGACAGCGGCTTGGCGGTCATCAGCGCCGATTCGCTCGTCGACGGAGCCGAAAAAATCGTGGCAGCCGTCAAGGCAGCCCAAGCGACCGAAGCGGCCTGATCGCCAATGCATCAAAAAGACACCAATCCAACCGCTCTTTGACCTATGGCTATTCTCGTAACTCCAGAAACCCGCGTTCTCATCCAAGGCATTACCGG
>JBAXCI010000171.1:0-3196 GCA_037141555.1 Verrucomicrobiota bacterium
GAGACCCGGCTGGCGGCCATCAACGACCTCATCGACCGGCAGCTCGTGCTCCAGGATTTCGCGAAGAACAAGTTCAACATCCCGGAATACGCGGTGGACGACCACGTCAACACCATCATCCGCGAGCAGTTCCAGGGCGATCGCCTGGCCTTTATCCGCACCTTGCAAGCCCAGGGCTACACGCTCCAGCGGTTCCGCAAGGTGGAGACGGACAAGATGATCGTCCAAGCCATGCGCCAGCGCGCCGTGAAGACCGACCCGATCCTTTCGCCCTCCAAAGTGGAGAAATTCTACCAGGAGCATAACGCCGACTATTCCACTCCCGAACAGGTGAAGCTGCGCATGATCGTCCTCCACAAGGACAGCCCCGACGCGAAAAAAGTCGCCGAAGAGATTCGCGCCAAAGTGAAATCCGGCTCCGATTTCGCCAAGATGGCGCAGATGTATTCCGAGGACGCCTCCAAAGAGACTGGCGGCGACTGGGGCTGGGTGGACCGGGCCACCTTGAACGCAACGCTTTCGGCTCCAGCCTTCGCCCTCAAGCCGGGCCAGGTCAGCAAAGTGCTCGAAATGGGCAACAACTATTACCTGCTCTCCGTGGAAGCCCGCAAGCAGGCCGAGACCAAACCCCTGGCTTCCGTCCGCGACGAAGCCGAAAAGAAAGTGCTTCAGGCGGAGCGTCAGGCCGCGCAGGAACGGTGGATTAAAAACCTGCGCGACAAGGCTTACATTCGGATTTTCTAAGGCATCAAGCCGTCCGCCGCGCGATGGAGAATTTAGGAACCATTGGCATCACCCTGGGGGATTGCGCCGGAGTCGGCCCCGAGGTCATTCATGCGGCGTTGGAATCCGGCAAGCTCGATCCGCGCTTCCGGTACCGCGTTTTGGGGAGCGCCGAGGGAGCTGTCCCCGGCCAGCCGACCCCCAACACCGCGCGCGCTGCTGTCGCGGCGCTTGAGGAAGCCGCCCGGCTTGCCGTCGCGGGCGAGATCGACGCCGTCGTCACCGGCCCCATCCACAAAGCCCACTCCCAGGCGGTCGGCTTTGCGTTTCCCGGCCAGACCGAGTTTTTTGCCGCTCGCGCCGGGGTTGAAAATTTCGCCATGCTGCTCACCGGCGGAGCGCTCACGGTGGCGCTCGTCACAACGCACGTCGCGCTGGCCGAGGTTCCCCGACTCGTGACCGGCCCCGAGATCGAACGCGTTGGCGCACTGCTCGCCGACTTTCTGCGCACGCGGTTGGGAGGCGAAAAGGCGGTAAGGATCGCGGTGGCGGGGCTCAATCCCCACGCAGGCGAATCCGGCGCGATGGGCCGCGAAGAAATCGAAGTCATCGCCCCTGCCGTTGCCCGTTTGGCGCAGCAATGGAGCGGGCGCGCCACGTTCGCCGGGCCGATTTCGCCGGACACGCTGTTCTTTCGCGCCGCCAAAGGGGAATTCGATGGCGTGCTCTGCATGTATCACGACCAGGGGCTCATCCCGCTCAAGCTCCACGCCTTTGACCAAGGGGTGAACGTCACGCTCGGCCTGCCGTTTGTGCGCACCAGCCCCGACCACGGAACAGCGTTCGAGATCGCAGGCAGAGGCATCGCCCGACCCGACAGCACCTTGGCCGCCATCCGGCTCGCCGCCGAACTGGTGGCGTGTAAGCGTGAATAGCGGTGCCATGACGAAATTCTCCCGTGCCATCGCCACCCAGCTTGCCGGGTTAACCTTGCTCGGGCTCGCGATCATCGGGATTGCGCGGCTGCTTCCGGTTGTCGAGTGGATCACGGAATTGCAGCAGCGGCTTGCTTCAATGCAGGTCTGGGGCGCGGTGCTTTACCCATTTCTTTTCGCCGCGTGCAACATCCTCTTGCTGCCCGGTGGTGTCGTCGCGATGGGCGGCGGCCTCTTCTTCGGCCTCTGGTGGGGCACGTTCCTCGTGCTGCTCGGCAACCTGATCGCCGCCGCGGTTGCTTTTGGGATCAGCCGCAGCCTGGGCCGGACCTGGCTGGAACGAAAATTCAGCGGAAGCCGCCGCTGGCGCGCCTTGGACACAGCGATTGGGCGGCACGGCTGGAAAATCATCTTCTTAAGCCAAGTCCACCCGCTCTTTCCCACGAGCCTCCTGAACTATCTCTACGGCGTCACGCGGATGCGGTTTTGGCCGTGCATGTTCTGGATTGGCGTGGGCCAGCTTCCGGGCCTCTTCCTCTATGCCTACCTGGGCACGCTCGCGCAGCTCGGGATCAAGCTCGTCAAAGGAAAGACCCACCCGCTCCCGCTGGAATACGCGGTTTGGTTTGGCGGCCTCCTGCTGACGGTCGTCGTCACCACCGCCCTCGGGCGACTCGCCCTGCGGCTCTTGAGCGAAGTGGAGGCCGAATCCGCACCCGAAAATGAGTCGTGCGTGGATAACGCCCGAGGCGTAAGGATTTAATTTATCTGGAACTCAGGAACTCAGGAAAAAGAGAGCAATGAAACACGCACCGCCCTTTGACACGGCTCTGTTCGGTGTTAAGATAAAACAACGCTGCTTTTGATAATAAAATAAAAGCGGGCGGCCCCTCCCTGCATGTCCCTCCCTCATTCCATTCTGCCCTCCATTTATCTGGACTACGGAGTCGACGCCATCGACGGCAAAGACGCCGCTTGTGAAATCTGCGAGCGGGGGATGCGTTTCAAATCGCAGTGGCAATTCGCGCCAGGCAGCATGCTCCATATCGCCTTTGCTTTCGAAGACGGAGCGCCGTGCCGGATCGAAGCCGAAGGCCTCATCATCGAGTCCGCTCCCACGGGGGAGCGCGAATATCAGACCACGCTCGCCTTTGTCGAACCGCCCCAGGAGCTCCGGGAGTCGCTGGGGAAAGTTTCTGCCCGGCTCGCCTTTTGCCCCATCTGTTCGGACGGGAACCCGCCCGCACTCTGAAAGCTTGCCCTCCGCCGCCGCCCCGCTATGTTAGTGGACGGATGGCGGATGACCGCTGGCGGGGCAACCCGTTAGAGGAAAGTCCGAACACCACAAGGCAGCATGCCGCATAGAACGTGCGGGGGTCGTTGGCGAAAGCTGGCGGCAACGGAAAGTGTCACAGAAAACAAACCGCCGGGGGCAACCCCGGTAAGGGTGAAACGGCGAGGTAAGAGCTCACCGCCCGGCGCGCAAGCTCCGGGGCACGAAAAACCCCATGCGGTGCAAGACAGAACAGGGAGTTGGG
>JBAXCI010000172.1:0-3172 GCA_037141555.1 Verrucomicrobiota bacterium
CACCGTTCTGGAAGTCGCTGACCTCGTCAAGAACCTCGAAACCAAGTGGGGCGTTAGCGCCGCGGCTCCTGTCGCTGCTGCTGCTCCTGCCGCTGCCGCCGCTGCGCCAGTGGAAGAGAAGACCGCTTTTGACGTTGTCCTCAAAGAGGTCGGCGCCAACAAGATCGGGGTCATTAAGGAAGTTCGCGCCGCTGTGGCGGGACTCGGTTTGGCTGAAGCCAAAGCTCTCGTTGAGGGCGCGCCGAAGACCGTTAAAGAAGGCGTGACCAAAGCCGAAGCCGAAGAGATCAAGAAGAAGATCGAAGCGGCCGGCGCCAAAGTCGAGATCAAGTAAATCGACAAAAAGACTTTCGAGCGTGCGGCAGGCAAAGAAATTGCTTGTCGCACGCCGATTCGTCTCGTAACGTCTCCACCCCTCTTTTTATTAGAACGGGACAAGGCGCCTTCTGAACTCAGCGTTTCACCTATCCAACTATCAGAGACCGAAAGTCGCGCGCCATTTGACGGCTCGCGACTTTCGGCCTATTGCTTTTTCCCGCGTACGTACCGGGAGGGTTACTAACATTTTCCGCCGCCGCGCACTCGCTTAAAGGCTGGCGGCATTCAGGTCCCAACACCAACCGTATCACCTATGTCAGAGCGTATCTACTTCGGTAAACTCAAGGAAGTCAGTGAACCGCCGAACCTCATCGAGGTTCAGGTCAATTCCTACGTCGAGTTTCTTCAAAGGGACCTTTCACCGAGCAAACGCAAGGACATCGGGCTCCAAGCGGTTTTCCGTGAAGTCTTCCCGATCCAGAGCTACGACGAAAAAGTCACTCTCGACTTCGTCAGCTATGAGATCGGCGACCCGAAGATGAGCGCCCTGGAGTGCCAGCGCGAAGGCCAGACCTTCAGCGCCCCCTTGCACATCACCTTCCGGCTCGCCGACGAAAAGGGGACCAAGGAAGAAAAAGTGTATATGGGCGAAATTCCGCTCATGACCCCGCAGGGCACTTTCGTGATCAACGGCGCTGAACGCGTTGTGGTCAGCCAGTTGCACCGCTCGCCCGGTATCGCGTTTGAGTCGTCCATCCATCTCAACGGCAAGGTTCTGTACAGCTTCCGGATCATTCCTGATCGCGGTTCCTGGTTGGAAGTCCAGTTCGACACGAACGACCTGCTTTACATCTACCTCGATCGCCGCCGTCGTCGCCGCAAATTTTTGGCCTCGACCTTCCTGCGCGCCATCGGCTACGGCAGCGATGAAGACATCATCAAATTATTTTACACCGTCGAACACCTCAAACTCAGCGAGAAGCTCGAGGAAGAGGAGATCAGCAGCAAAGTGCTCATCGCCGACATCCGCGACGGGGAAATCACCGTGGCGCGCGCCTTCGAGCCGCTGACCAAGGCGACCGTTCGCCAGATTCTCAATCTCGGCGTCAAAGAAGTGCAAGTCGTCGACACCAAGCTCGATGACACGATCATCAAGGCCCTCAAGAAAGATCCCGCCCACGACGAGGAAGAGGCCCTCAAGGATATTTACCGCCGGTTGCGCCCTGGGGACCCACCCACGGTGCCGAACGCTCGCGGGCTGCTCAAACGGCTCTTCTTCGATCCGAAAAAGTACGATCTCGGACGCGTGGGCCGTTACAAGCTCAACCAGAAATTGACCCTCGAAGTCGATCTCAACGAGCGGACCATGACCAAGGAAGACTTCATCTCCGCGATGAAGTATCTCATCGGCCTGCGCCGTGGCGAAGGTTCGCTGGACGACATCGATCACCTCGGCAGCCGCCGCGTGCGGACCGTGGGCGAATTGCTCGCCAACCAGTGCCGCGTCGGCCTCGCCCGCACCGAGCGCCTCGTCAAAGAGCGCATGACCCTGTTTGATGTGAACATCGAAGGGATGACCCCTCAGAAGCTCATCAACCCGAAAGCGTTGAGCGCGGTGATCCGCGACTTCTTCGGCCGGTCGCAGCTCTCGCAGTTCATGGATCAGACCAACCCGCTTGCCGAGTTGACCCACAAGCGCCGTTTGTCGGCCCTCGGGCCAGGCGGTCTCTCCCGTGATCGCGCCGGATTCGAAGTCCGCGACGTTCATCCGTCCCATTACGGCCGTATCTGCCCGATTGAGACACCTGAAGGCCCGAACATCGGTCTGATCAGTTCCATGTCCACCTTTGCCCGGATCAACGATTTCGGGTTCATCGAAACGCCGTATCGCCGCGTGGAAAACTCCCGCGTCACCGAGAAAATCGATTTCCTCACGGGCGACCGCGAAGAAAACTACCTCGTGGCCCAGGCCAACGCGCCGATCGACGCCAAGGGCAACTTCCTTGCGGAGAAAGTTTCCGTGCGTCACCGGGGTGACTTCCTTGAGGTGGAACCGAGCAAGGTTCACTACATGGACATCTCGCCCAAGCAGCTCGTTTCCGTGGCTGCCGGCTTGATTCCGTTCCTCGAACACGATGACGCGAACCGTGCATTGATGGGTTCGAACATGCAGCGCCAAGGCGTGCCGCTCCTGGTTTCCGAGTCGCCGCTCGTCGGCACCGGCATGGAAGGCAAAGTCGCGCGGGACTCGAAAGCGGTCATCGTCGCCGACGCGGCCGGCATCGCCGCCTCCGTCACCGCCGACCAGATCGTCATCACGCCCGACGGCTCGCTTCCCGAAGGCAAGAAGAAGGTCAAGCACGACCCGCAGGAAGGCATTTACGTCTACGAACTGCGCAAGTTCATGCGTTCCAACGCGAGCACCTGCGTCAACCAGAAGCCGATCATCAAGAAGGGGCAGGTCATCAAGAAAGGCGACGTGCTCGCCGATGGCCCCAACACCCAGCAGGGCGAACTCGCCCTCGGGCGCAACGTGCTCGTCGCGTTCACCCCGTGGAACGGCTACAACTTCGAAGACGCCATCCTGATCTCCGAGAAGATCGTGAAAGAGGACATCTACACCTCCATTCACATCGACGAATTTGAGATCGGCGCCCGCGACACCAAGCTCGGGCCGGAAGAAATCACGCGGGACATCCCGAACGTCTCTGAGGAAGCCTTGCGCAACCTCGGGCCGGACGGCGTCATCCGCATCGGCGCGGAAATCAAGCCGGGCGACATTCTCGTCGGCAAGATCACGCCCAAGAGCGAGACCGAGCTGGCTCCTGAAGAGCGCCTCCTGCGCGCCATCTTC
>JBAXCI010000173.1:0-3156 GCA_037141555.1 Verrucomicrobiota bacterium
CCCGACGCGGTGCGGGTGTCAAACAACGGAACCACGGCCCACAGCAGCATGACAACGCTGAAGAGGCCCACTCCGGCGAATTCCCCGAGCGTGCCTGGGATCACGCGGCCCAGGAGCTTGAGCCCTTCAAACTGGCTCATGAAATACCAGTCGGGATGAATCCCCGGAGGCGCGGCCTTGAGCGGATCGGCGGCGGCGTCGAGCTGCCAGGGGAAGAAGGCGGCGAGCAGCGCGATGACGTTGAGCACGACCAACCAGGCGGCCATGTCGCGCAGGGCGAAGTTCGGGAAAAAGAGGATCGATTTGCGTTCCGCTTCCGGCTTGGCCTCCTCGCTGGGCGGCAGGGCGTTGCCGTGCTTTTGCACGAGCCAGAGGTGCACCCCCAGCAGCGGAGCAAAAAGCGCGGGGAGCACGACGATGTGCAGCGCAAAGAAGCGTTGCACCGTGGCGCTCGAAACCTCGGTGCCACCCCGGAGCAGGGCGGTGATGATCCCGCTCATCCCGGGGAAGGTTTCGGGAATTGCGAGGCCGACCCGCGTCGCAAAAAACGCAAGCTCGTCCATCGGGAGCAGGTAGCCGCTGAAGCCGAAGACCATGCACAGTC
The DNA here is from genome assembly GCA_037141555.1 of Verrucomicrobiota bacterium. Lineage (GTDB taxonomy): Bacteria > Verrucomicrobiota > Verrucomicrobiia > Chthoniobacterales > Chthoniobacteraceae > UBA695. The sequence continues at coordinate 605 of JBAXCI010000173.1, forward strand.
CCAGCAGCCCCAAGCCGCTCCACCAGCCGAACTCGCGCGGCTGCCGGTAGGCTTTCATGAAGAACACCGAGAACATGTGGACGAACACCGCAAAAATCATGAGGTTGGCCGACCACGCGTGGACGGAGCGGATCAACCAGCCGAAGCGGATTTGGTAGGTGATCTCGCGGACGGAATCGAACGCCTCCGGGCCGGGCCGGTAATAGATCATCAAGAGCACCCCGGTGAGCACCTGCACCAGGAAGAGGAACAGGCAGATGCCGCCCCAATAATACCAGAAGGAATGTTTGTGCGCGGGCACGCGCTTTTCCATGGCGTGTTCGACGATGGGCGATAGGTCCAGCCGTTCGTCCACCCAGCGCCAGACCGTTTTAAGAAGGGATTTACGCACGGCTGACCACCGCCTTTCCGTCCGCGACGACGACCTTGAACAAGCTCAACGGCTTCGGCGGCGGCCCGGAGACGTTCGCTCCCGTCATGGCGTTGTAGATTCCGCCGTGGCACGCGCAGGCGATGCGGGCTTTGAGCGGATCATACTCGACCGTGCAACCGAGGTGCGTGCAGACCGCGCTCAGGGCGGTCCAGGTGTTGTCGGCGTGATGAATGAGCAGGGCCGGGTGGCCGCAGAATTTGAAGATCAGCGCGGAAGAGAGCGGCAGCTTGTCCACGTCCTTGAGGGTGACTTCCTTCACGGCGGACTCCGCTTCCGACTTCTTGGCGGCCGCGGCGAGGTATTGGTAAACCGGGTAGCCCAAGGCGGCGGCGTAACATGCGCCCGCTGCGGCGATGCCGGTTCGGACAAAAACGCGGCGCGTTATCGACGGCTTCTCTTCTGGCGAATCACTCATGGGGCAGGCTCTTCTTTTGCGGGTTTCGCGTGCAGCGCGATGGAGATCATCCAAGCCATGGCCAGCAGGCCGAGCACGAATACTCCCAAAAACAGGAGGACCACCGGCCAGTTGGCGACCACTTTCATATCCCAGACGTTGTAGCCCTGGGCCAAAAGCGTCATGTCACGGATGCCGTCGCGATAGATGACCGTCACTGCCGTAAGGAGCGCCCCCGCGCCTGCCGCCAGGCTCCCGAGCCAGAGCGACGCTTTCTCCCGGCGCGTCATGGCGAGCAAACCGACGCCGACGACGGCTCCCGCCAGCCCGAGCCAGACAATGGGGAGCGGGTGATAAAGCGCGTTTTCGCTCAAGCGCGCCAGGACGGCGCCCGGCTGCGTCTGGAAAACGGAGAATGCCGCCGTCGATTGGAGAACCGCGCCCATGGCGGCGATCCATCCGCCGTTAAAGACAAGGAACCCTTTCTCGGCGAGGCCCGGTTTTTTCCCCGAGCCCGTGACGACCAATGCGAGCCCGCCCAGCGTGAGCGAGCCCGCCAGCATCAAGAGCCAGCGCGGGAGGAGCGTGGGATCGTGAGGGGGGAGGCCCGTTCCGTGGGCATTCGCCCGGAACATCGGCCCCCAAGCCTCCGGGTGCAGCATCAGCGTCATATTGGTGCTGTAGATTTTCGCGATGGCAACCCCCAGCACGAGGGCGATCAAGCCATAGCCCCACCACGCCTTCGCCGCACGGAGACTTCCGGCATAGATCGAGGAATAGGTGAGGATCACCAGCCCGACGACGCTGATCCACCAAACCCCGATGAGCACGCTGCTGGTATAGAGGAAATTCCCGTATAAGACCTGAGCGAACAACAGCGGCGGGATGCCAAAGTTGATCAAATAGGTCATGAGCAGCGGGAGGGAACCGGCGATGCGGGTCGACCCGGCGACCATCGTGGTGTTGCGCCGCGAACGGCCCCAGAGGTTCCAGATGAGGCCGATAAACAGCCAACCGAGCACCCACTGGACCACCACGAAGTGGAGGCAGAGAACGGTTTCGTGCAATAGCTTGAAAAGCCATACGGGCGCCGGCAACGGCACCGGATCGAGCGGCGGGAAGTTTGCGAAAGCTGACATGCAAGGCGGCAAAAGGTGCCGCGTCTTTAGTGCGATAAGGTGCACATTATATCAAGCATTATTCTGCCATTTTGATTCGCGATTAGATACAGTCATTGACTTATATTCACGAAAGCTTATTTTCGCGGGGTGAAGATCATCGAAATCTACAAATGCCTGTGCGACGAGACCCGGCTGCGCATTTTGAACTTGCTCGCCGTGTCGCCGCTGTGCGTGTGCCACATCCAGGCGGTTCTCGGCAAATCCCAGGTGCTCGTTTCCCAGCATCTTGCGTATCTGCGCGAGCGCGAAATGGTCACGGCCCGCCGCTACCGGCATTGGATGATCTACGCGCTGCCCGCCGAGCGGCCCGCCGCGTTGGAAGCCAATTTGCAGTGTTTGCAGGACGCTATCCCAAGACAACGTCCCGCAGCGTTGTTGCAGATGTGGGTTATGGCAGTAATGGCAAGCCCAGGGGCAGCCTGCAATAAACACCACAGCCGCAAGTGCACCAGGCCAGTCGACGGCTGAAAAGGGGACGAAGCCCCCAATACTAGGGGTGCGCTTAACGTGACTGAGGTTCGTTAAAAAACAGTCGTTCATTAAA
>JBAXCI010000174.1:0-3154 GCA_037141555.1 Verrucomicrobiota bacterium
TGCTGGAATGCATCTCGGGGTCGCGTGCCTTGTCTTTGTTCTTGGTGGAGCACGGGGCCGGGATCAGGGTGGCATCGACTGCGGGACCCGCCTTCAGTAGCAAGCCTCGCTGGGTCAGAAGCTCGTTGACGGTGAGCAGAATTTGAGCTGCCAGTTTGTGCTTTTCCAGTCGGTGGCGAAAGCGCAGTATGGTCGATTCATCAGGCATGCGGGAGAACTCATCAAGCTGGGCAAATTCACGGTACAGCGGTGTATCGAAGAGCATAAAACACTAAAATCCAGTCTAGCAGGCAGTTGCGAGGTGGGCCATAATAATGCGTGCGGAAATATGCGGGAATAGGGAGCTTGCGGCCGCCCCTTTTGAGGACCGCGATCCTCCCTGAATCACATGACGCGCTGCGCCTTAAACGATTGCGTTGAAGATACTTGAAGTGTTATGCTACCTCATGTACGCCTGGAAGGATTCCCTTCAGGCACGTGCCTTAATCGAATGCCGCCGACTGAAATTCAAGATAGACTTACGAAGACTTTTCACAAGGTGTTCGGCGATAGCAGCTTGGTCATAACGCCTGACACGACAGCATCGGATGTAGAGGGCTGGGATAGCCTGACACATGTCCGTCTCCTGCTCACCATCGAACGCGAATTCCGTATCCGGATTACGGCTACGGAGGCGGAAAATCTGCGAACGGTCGGCGATCTGATCCAACTTATTCAAACCAAGGCGAATTGATGGATTCAGCGCTCTATTCGGATCTGGCCTGGTTGCCACGGCCGCCAGCCGACTTCAATGCGCGCTGCCTTTCCATTCAGAACAATACAGAAGAGATCGCCCCGCAAATCCGTGCCCTGGCTTCCTTCGGGCTAGATATCAACCAACTGGTTCGGCTCGCAAAAGTCATCGTCAATGCCCGTTCTGCTTCCCGGTCATTGGCTCCGCTGCTTCCGTACCGGCTCGGTTTGATTGTTAATTCAACGCCCGATTTCATTTCGGCGGCGTTGACAGCGACCGCAGCCCGCCACCGCATCGCCTTGGAATGCATCCCCGCCGGGTATGATCAAGCGGTACAGGAAAGCTTGAATCCAGACTCGGCCATCAACCGCTCGGATCCGGATGGGGTCTTGATTGCCCTGGATTGGCGAGCTCTACCATTGATTCCTGCTCCCGGCGAGCCAGAGAGCGCCGAAAAGGCAGTGGAGGCATCACTCGAACAGATCCGTCTGATTTGCAGCGGTATCCAACAATACACCAAGGCAACCTGCATCGTTCAGACGCTGGCGCCGCCGCCGGAAAACCTTTTCGGATCGCTGGATCGAGTGCTTCCAGGTTCCCTCCGCTATCTCATCGATGCAGTCAATCGCGGGCTCCAGGATGTGGTTCAAAGTTTTGCAGGGGTGGTTGTCGACGTCGCCGGCATCGCGGAAACCGTGGGCTTGGCCAACTGGCACTGTCCGCGGCAATGGAACATGGCGAAACTGCCGTTCTCTCAGGATTATCTGCCTCTATATGCCGAGTGGGTGTGCCGCGTTTTGGCGGCTCTGCGCGGCACTACCCGGCGCTGCTTGATTCTGGATCTGGACAATACGCTGTGGGGGGGAGTGATTGGCGATGACGGGCTCGGCGGCATTCAGATCGCCCAAGGAGACGCCACCGGGGAAGCCTATCTGGCCCTGCAACGGTATGCTTTGTCGCTGCGGGAACGCGGAGTAGTGCTAGCGGTCTCCTCGAAAAACGAAGACGAGATCGCTCGTTCGCCGTTTCGCCAACATCCCGAAATGATCCTGCGCGAAGAGCATTTCGCCGTTTTTCAGGCCAACTGGAACGACAAGCCATCCAACATTCGAGCCATAGCAGAAGAGTTGTCGCTGGGGCTGGATTCGTTGGTGTTCGTGGACGACAACCCCTTCGAGCGAGAGTTGGTGCGCAAGAGCCTGCCAGAGTTGGCGGTTCCCGAGATGCCGGAGGACCCCGCTCTGTATGCCCGTACGCTGGCCGCGGCTGGCTATTTTGAATCACTGGTCTTCTCTGAGGAGGATCGGAGCCGCGCCGGTTACTATGAAGGCAATTCCCGGCGTTCAACGTTGCTGAAACAGACCACCGATCTCAAAGAATATCTGGCTTCGCTCCAGATGGAAATTACATTCCAGCCTTTCAATGTGGTCGGCCGCGCTCGCATCGCACAACTTATTAATAAATCGAACCAGTTCAACTTAACCACCAAGAGATATACGGAGGAGGAGGTCGCCCGCGTAGAAGCCAGCCCGGAGTATTTCACGCTGCAAGTGCGGCTGGCCGATATTTTTGGCGACAACGGCATGATTAGCGTGGTCATCTGCCACGAAACATCGGCCTCCCAATGGGAGATAGATCTGTGGTTGATGAGTTGCCGGGTCCTGGGCCGGTGCGTGGAAAACATGGTCCTACGAGAGATTCTGGAACATGCCCGACGCAAAGGCATTCGGAATCTGGTGGGCTCTTACCTGCCCACATCCCGTAACAAGCTGGTCGAACAACACTATCCGAAACTGGGCTTTAGTTTACTCGAAAAGCACGACGACGGAAGCACCGTTTGGACGCTGGATGTAGCTAGTGCGGACGTGCCAGGCGCGCCCATGACCGTAAAATCATCGGAATTCGCGACTGCGGCAACCGAACCTGCGGTCAGTTTGATTCAATAGGCGGTTCCAGGCACCCATCATGAAAATTTTAGCCGAACGGGACTTTACGCTTGCCGATCAAAGCGGTTTTGCGGCCCTTTCGGGAGACTTTAATCCCCTGCACATGGATGAACTGGCCGCACGCCGGACGGTTTTCGGCACTCCGGTCGTCCATGGAGTGCATCTGGTGCTCTGGGCTCTGGAAAGTTGGTTGGGGACATGCCGCGAAGCCATGGCGCTGGAGAGCTTGTCGGTCAGTTTCAAAGGGGGTACTTGGGTTGGCGATACCGTAAGCGTCATTGCCCTCAGCGACGCGGCCGGCCTGCATTTACGAATTCAGCCCGGCCAAACCGAGTTGGTGTCCATTCGAGGCAAGTTGGGCCCCCCCGTTGTGTATCCGGAGACCCTACCTGGGTTAGAGCCGGTCGAGTGCCGGGCGATGGACGCCGCCGATATACCGGATGCCGCGGGAAGCTTACCGTTATCCTATTGCGCC
>JBAXCI010000175.1:0-3139 GCA_037141555.1 Verrucomicrobiota bacterium
TGCCTTGTAATCAAGACAGACCTTTGCATTTGCTCCCTTATGGGACGGCTGTGTTCCCAAATGGAGTTTGGGAACGAGGGAATGAGCCGCCCACGAGGAACAAAATCGCAAAAAAAGACGGTACAGCTTGTTGCATCGCGTTCGCTTCTCGTAAGATTGCCGGATGCTTTTTCCCCGATTTTCGTTTGTTTGGGTTCCGGCTTTGGCCGCAACCGCGCTTTTGTCCGCCTGTAGCGGACCCACTCCCTATCACTACACCTACGTGCCCGGCAAAAGTGCCGTGGTGCATCGCGGGCACGCGGCGGTTCCCGAATCGGCTCCAGCGCAGGTGAAGGCCGCGATCGAGGCGGGCAACCAAATCGCCGGGCTGCCTTACCGGCGCGGCGGCGGCCATGGCCAGTTGCACGATTCGGCTTACGACTGCTCCGGGGCGACCTCTTACGTGCTGCACGAGGCCGGGCTGCTCCAAACCGCCATCCCTTCCACGAGCTTCCGCGCGTATGGACAAGGTGGCCGGGGGGATTGGATCAGCGTTTACGCCCGCAAAGGCCATGTGTTTCTCGTGGTGGCGGGGCTTCGGTTCGACACCGGCTACGGCGGCGGAGCCAAGGGGCCGCGCTGGACCACCTTGGACCGCCCCGTGCAGGGATGCGTGATCCGGCATCCCGTAGGATTATAACCGCCATCCAAAAATGAGCCTGCTCACCAGTGACTACGATTTCACGCTCCCGGAGGGGCAGATTGCCCGCTATCCCCTGCCCCGCCGCGAGGATTCACGGATGCTCGTGCTGCACCGCGCCCAACGGCGGATCGAGCACCGGCATTTTCGCGATTTCCCGATGTTTTTAAGCGAGGGCGATTTGGTGGTGCTCAACAACACGCGGGTGATTCCCGCGCGGGTGTTTTCCGACGACGGCAGGATCGAGCTGCTCTTTCTGGAAGCCGCCGGGGAGAACACCTGGAAGTGCATGGTGAAGCCGGGCCGCCGCATGCGCCTCGGGCGCACGGTCACGGTGGGCGGGGTCGAGGGGAGCGTCGTCGAGGTGTTGGAAACCGGCGAGCGGCTGGTGCGTTTTGGCGCCCCCGTGGACCTCAACGCCGTGGGGCGCTTACCGCTGCCGCCGTATTTTGAGCGCGAATGCGAGCCTGCCGACGAGGCCCGCTACCAGACGGTCTATGCCAACGCGCCGGGAGCCGTGGCCGCGCCAACTGCGGGGCTGCATTTCACACCGGAGATCCTGACGCAGACGCCGCACGCTTTTGTGACGCTGCACGTCGGCGCGGGGACGTTCAAGCCGGTGCAGGCGGAGCGGATCACCGATCACGTGATGCACTGCGAACGCTACTCGGTTTCCCCCGAAACCGCAGCGGCCGTGGCCGGGGCACGCCGGGTGGTGGCGGTGGGAACCACGAGCATGCGCGTGCTGGAGTCGCGGGCGCGCGACGCCGGGAGCGTCACGGCGGGCGTGGGAAGCACGGACATTTTCATCTACCCCGGCTATGAATTCCGCTGCGTCGGCGCGTTGCTGACGAATTTTCACCTGCCGAAATCGACGCTCTTGATGCTGGTCTCGGCGTTCGCGGGCCGGGAGTTTGTGCTGGAGGCGTATGAGGAGGCGATCCGCGAGGGCTATCGCTTTTACAGCTACGGCGATTGCATGTTGGTGGTGTGATTCCCCGTTCTCGGAGCAGAGTTGAGCTTTCCCAACCTGCTTGTCATCCCGAGTGCAACGAGGGACCCCGCAAGCTACTCCAAGCTCGGCGCAACAGAAAAAATCACGCACTGGGATTGTTTGGGAGGTTCCTCGCGGCGCTCGGGATGACACGCATGAAAAACGGCTCCACCACTCCTCTCAGCAAATCTGCGTTAATCTGCGAAATCTGCGGATAACTCCCCCTGTTTTTTCCTGATTTCCTGAGTTCCTGATCCTCTTTGCCTTCAGAAAATCCGCGTTTCGTGCTAAACTTCTCCCTCGACGCGCGCCGCGCGCTCCATACACTCGCCACCTTTCCATGTTCAGTCAGCTCGCCGATAAACTTCAAGACGTCTTCAAAGACCTGCGTGGCCACGGTTCGATCTCCGAGGCCAACGTCGCAGACGCCATGCGCGAAGTCCGCATGGCCTTGCTGGAGGCCGACGTCCATTACCAGGTCGCCAAGGATTTCATCGCCCGGGTCAAAGAAAAAGCCCTCGGCGAGGACGTGCTTCGCAGCATCACACCCGGCCAGCAGATCGTTAAAATTTTCCACGACGAATTGACCGTGCTGCTGGGAGGCGACGCCGCCCCGCTCAATCTCGACGGCCCGGCGCGCATCCTGATGGTCGGCCTCAACGGCGCGGGCAAGACCACCTCTTCCGCAAAGCTCGCCCGCCTGCTCAAAAGCCAGGGCCGCACCCCCCTGCTCTACGCGCTGGACCTTCACCGGCCCGCCGCCATCGAGCAGTTGGCCGTGCTCGGCCAGCAGATCGGCGTCCCCGTATTCCGCCCGCAGCCCGGCGAAACCGACGTCCTGCGCGCCACCAAGGCAGCCCTCGACTGGGCCGCCCTCCCGGAAAACCAGAACGGCAACGTCCATATCTTCGACACCGCCGGGCGGCAGGAAATCGACGAACCGCTCGTGCAGGAACTCAAGCGCGTGCGCGATTTCCTCGTTCCGCAGGAAATCCTCCTCATTGCGGACGCCGCCACCGGCCAGCAAGCCGTCAGCGTGGCCACCCACTTCCACGAAGCGCTCGGAGTCACCGGTCTCGTCCTGACCAAGCTGGACGGCGATGCGCGCGGCGGCGCGGCCCTCTCCATGCGGCAGGTCACCCAGCGGCCCATCAAATTCGCGGGCGTGGGCGAGAAAATCGACCAATTTGAGCCATTTTACCCCGAGCGACTCGCCGGGCGCATCCTCGGGATGGGCGACATCGTCGGCCTCGTGGAAAAAGCCGCCCTTGCCATCGACGAAGACGACGCGCGCCGGATGGAAGAGAAATTGCGGACCGCGAGTTTCGACCTGACGGATTTTCTCGATCAGTTCAAAATGATCCGGAAGCTCGGTCCGCTTGAGAATATCCTTGGCATGTTGCCCGGAATGAGTAACATGAAAGGCTTTTCCGTAGACGAGAAGCAAATGCGACGGGTCGAAGCCA
>JBAXCI010000176.1:0-2994 GCA_037141555.1 Verrucomicrobiota bacterium
CAAGCTCCGGGGCACGAAAAACCCCATGCGGTGCAAGACAGAACAGGGAGTTGGGTCGCCTGCCCGTTGGCTTCCGGGTAATAGTCGCACTGGTCGCAAGACCGGCTCGCCGCCTTCACCGGTGGCGTGAGATAAATGGTCATCCGGCCCGTGGCAACACAGGCTGACAAAATTCGGCTTACAGCCGTCCAAAACGGGCGCTTCTCGGGAAACCGGGGAGCGCCCGACTTTTTACGGAGGCGGGAAAAAGCGTGCGGCGCTTCCCATTCACCGTTAGAGTCTCGCGCTCCTAAAATCCGCCGCATGTCCTTCCGCCTTTTCGATCTCAACGACCCCCAGCGTCACGCCGCCACCACCATCGACGGGCCGTTGCTGATTCTCGCGGGCGCGGGCACGGGCAAGACGCGGGTTATCACGGTGCGCATCGCGTACATGCTGGCGCAGAAGATCGATCCCAACTCGATCCTCGCCGTCACGTTCACCAATAAGGCCGCCAACGAAATGCGCGAGCGGTTGGCCGGGATGGTCGATAAGGAGGTCGCTAAGAAGGTCACCATGTCCACGTTCCACGCCCTTTGCGTGCGGATTTTGCGCACCGACATCGAAAAGCTCGGCTACAAAAAGAATTTCACGATCTACGACGAGGGCGACCAGACGGGGCTCATCAAGAAAATCATCACCAAAACCGCCGCCATTGGCGAGAAGCTGGAGCCGAACGTCGCCAAATCGCTCATCAGCAAGGCGAAGAACAACGGCTGGAACGCGCCGCAGGACGAAAAAACGCTCCTCGGCTCGGTTTTTGCGCGCTATCAAGTCGAGTTGAAACAGCTCAACGCCGTAGATTTCGACGACCTCCTCTTGCTCGGCGTCAAGCTGCTGGCCGAGCACCCGGACGTGCGCGAGCGGTGGCGCAACCGGTTCCGCTACATCATGGTGGACGAGTTCCAGGACACCAACCGGCTTCAGCTTGAAATGGTCAGCTACCTGGCAAACCCCGACGATGGCACGCCGCCCAATGTGGCCGTCGTGGGCGACGACGACCAGTCGATCTACGGCTGGCGCGGCGCGGAGGTTTCCAACATCCTCGAATTCGAAACGCATTTCCCCAATCCCACCGTCGTCAAGCTGGAGCAGAACTACCGCAGCACCAACGCCATTCTCAACACGGCCAACGCGCTCATCAAAAACAATCCCCGCCGCCGTCCCAAATCGCTCTGGAGCGGCAAGGGCGACGGCGACAACATCCGGCTCGTGCAAGCGCCCGACGACCGGCAGGAAGCGGAATTCATCGCCAACGAAATCGCCCACCGCAAGGTTTCGGAGACGCTGGAATACGATCACTTCGCCATTCTCTTCCGCATGAACGCCCAATCGCGGCTGCTGGAGGAGGCACTCCGCGAACGGCAGATTCCGTACAAGCTCGTCGGCGGCAAGAGCTTCTTTGATCGGCGCGAGGTGAAAGACGTGCTCGCCTATGCAGCCGTGACGCTCAACGCCGACGACGACGTGAGCCTGCTGCGCATCATCAACACCCCGCCGCGCGGCATCAGCGCAACCACCGTGGAGCGGGCGCTGGAATTGAGCATCAAGCAGAATTGCAGCCTGTTCAAAACGTTGCAATCGCCTGAGTTGCGCCGCACCGTCGCGCCGCGCGCGGCGAACGCCATCGCCGAATTTGTCGCCCAGCTCGACCGCTGGGAGACCAAGCTCAACGAGCCGTTGGTGGACCAAGTCGCCGTCTTCCGCTCGATCATCGACGAGTCGAATTACTACGCCGAGCTGCGCCGGTCGTGCAAGACCCCCGATGAAGCCCTCAAGCGCGAGAGCGGCGTGCGCGACGTGATCGAAGGGTTTGAGCGGTTTGAAAAAACCTCCACCGAAGGGCTGCGCGGCTACCTCGACGCCATGGCGTTGCGCCAGGAAAAAGAGGAGGACGACAAGGACAAAGAGCAGGGGACCGGCGTCATGCTCATCACCCTGCACGCCTCCAAGGGGTTGGAATTTCCGCATTGTTACCTCGTCGGGCTGGAGGAAGGCATCCTCCCGCACGACCGCTCCAAGGTGGAAGGCACGCTGGATGAAGAGCGGCGGCTGCTCTATGTCGGCATCACGCGCGCGCAAAAAACGCTCACGATGACCTATTGCTTCAACCGGTTCCGCTACGGCGGGGTGGTCCCGTGCAGCCCGAGTTGCTTCATCAAAGAGCTCGATCCCGCGCTCATTGATCGGATCGACTTGAAGAAAATGCTCAACACGCCCGTGGAAGCGCCAGCCGCCAAGTCGCGCTTTGCGGCGATGCGGGCGGCGGTGGAGAAAGCGCCGTAGGCTCTCAGCGGGAAGAGGGGCAAAGCCAGTCCAGCATGCTTGTCATCCCGAGCGCAGCGAGGGACCTCGCAAGTTAGAGCATTTCTCGTAAATCATTCTCCAACCTCTGACTCCCGACCAACACCAAATCAAAAAATGAACAACCGCCAAGTTTCAAATAGCAGCGCCAACCTCACACTGGGTGAGTTGTTTGCGCAGGGCGCTGTGGATTGCATCGTGGGCGATTTAAGGCAGGAAATTCAGGCGGGTTGCACGGGTACCAATGTGGTTCCCATGGGATCGGGCACAGGCATTTACGTTTACACTCCAAAGGTGCCTGCAACGGCAATGCCTTTCCGGATGGGAACAAAAGATTCATTGACCAATCTTGTAAAGCGAAGTGCTTACAATGCGGCCCCATATTCGGGTTCAGATTACAGCATTTACCCGGCACCGATGCGGGCGGCCAATGTTCCGACATCAACGCAGGCACTTAATGGCCGATTTATTTCTCCCGCTCGCTGGAACAAGCCGCTCTTACTCCCGAAAGCGAAATCTGACTCCGATACGGAGTTGACTCCAATTTTTCTGATTTTGTGGTGCCCGATTGGATCTATGTCACAAGGTGGTTCGGCATGAGATTGCAAAGCTGCCTCAAAACGCTGAATTTCGAAGCCGATGGTCGGGGTG
>JBAXCI010000177.1:0-2985 GCA_037141555.1 Verrucomicrobiota bacterium
ACAACGGCAACCCGGGGGGGGGGAGGGGGGAAGTGCCGGGCGATTGGGTTTTTTGCGCGCAAGTGGTGGTTTCGGGTATCGCGCCGTAGGGGCATGAATGCTGGGAGAGCGCGCGTTGCGTGGATGTATCGGGAGTCAGGCGCACCCGCCATTTTGCCGCCGCCGTGGCGAGCCGCAACAGCGCGCCGTAGGGACACATGAACCGGCAGTAAGGCCGCCCCACAAACATGCCCGCCAGCAAAAATGCCGCGCCGAGCGTGAGCATGAGAGCGCTGCCGCTAAACCGGAAGAACGGCACCAATGGATCAAACCGGCAAATAATGAACCCGCTCCCCGTTGCGGCAAAGATGATGCCAGCGCCGAGAAAGACATAGGGAATCAGCCCGAGAGGAGCCTCCAGCCAGGCTGGGACTTTGACTGGCTTAATCAGCACCAAATCCTGAATGGCCCCTTGTGGGCAGACGCCCGCGCAGAACGCCCGCCCGGCAAACAACGCAACGAGCAGCGGCGCGAGAAAGAACACCAGCACCGTGACGGGCAGCGTGTAATGCGAATCGAACATCGCCAGCGCGACATTCTGCACCGAGCCGATCGCGCAAACGCATCCCTTGCGATAGAAGCCGAAGTAGGCCAGCGAGAAAATCGATAACGCCGTGATGCCCCGGCGCGAACGGCTCCTGTACACCAGCCACAAAGCCATTCCGAGCGCGGCCACGAGCACCGCGACATCGACATATTGCATCAGAACCGCGCGCGCGGCGGGAGTGCTGGTGATGGGGAGTTGATGGCCGTTCTCAAAGTCGGGCGGCGGGAAACGCGATTCCGCCAAAGCCGTGGCGCTCCAGAGCAGGCAGGCGAGAACGCTCACGCAAAGACGCAAAGGCGCAAAGAAAAGAGACACCCCTTTGCGTCTTTGCGTCTTTGCGTGAGTTAAAAAAAGCATGGGGGCTATGAAGTGGTTGGCGTCGTCTTGAGCAGATACGGTTGGTCCGCCGGGACGCGCACAAAGGCATCGCCAGCGCAAACGCGCGAGATGGCGCACTCGTTGCAGTTCACGCAGCGGTCGTGGCGCACTTGCAAAAACAACGAGCCGTTGCCGTAGCGATTGCAGCCGTCCACGCATTTTGCGCAGCCGATGCAGAGCTTCTCGTCGATGGCGTATTGATAATACGGGTCCTCGATGAACGTCCGCTTAATGGCCGCCGTTGGGCAGAGCTGATTCTCCGCCGCCGTGTTGAGCTCGTTCGGCTCGGGGCCAAAATAGCCGGTGCAAAGTTCGCAATAGCCGCAGATGGCGTAAGCGTGCACGCATTTCACCGCCGACTGTTCCAGCACGCAGGCCGTCGCGCAATTTCCGCAGCGAACGCATTTGGAAGGGTCGATCTGCCAGACGGTTCCCTTGGCGGTAGTCGCTCCGGTCAGTTTGCCGAGCAACGCGCCCACGCCCGTCATCGCCACGACGCGCGCGGTGGCGCCGAGAAAGTTCCGGCGACTGGTCGGCGGTTGCTCGCTCATGCCGAGGCCCTCGGTTGCAGGATGCGGATTTCGCCGGTGACGTGGTCCAGAATGGCGATCCGCCCGCGCGAATCCACAGCCGCTGTCAAACCGGCCAGCGCGGCGTCGGCATCGCGCTCGCCCGCGCCGACTTTCGCGTTTTCGGGAAACGCGCTCGTGCCGGCCACCACTGTTTCGAACTCGCCCGTGGCGCTGTAGAGCTTCACACGCGGCAGCCCTTTTTCGCAGGTGATCAAGCGTCCGTCGGGCAGCGGCGCGACCCGGATCGGATTGCAGCAGCCGCAGAAGCCGTCCATCGCCGCCGAAGCCTTGCCCCACGCGCCCTCGAAATCGCCCTCAAACGTGTAAGCCTCCACGCGATGCCGTCCCGGATTATTCACGCGCAGCAGCCCGTCGGGATGAATCTTCACGCTAAAATACGGGCTCGGGATCACGAACCCGTCGATGTCGCGTTCCGCGTTCTTCTCGCCGATGCGCCCGAGGAGTTGGCCCGCGCGGTTGAAGCGGAGAATGACGCGGTTTCCGGCGTCGGCGGCGAAGAGATCGTTTTCGCCCACGGCAAGGCCGGTCAGCCACGAGCGTTTTCCGGGAGCCTCCCAAGTGGAGACGCGGTTGCCTTGCGCGTCGAATCCCACAATCTTGTCGCGCAGCCCCACAAAAGTCGTCCCATCGCCCGCCACCGCCACGCAGCGCACCGGCGCGTCCAGCGTCAACTCCCGCTCGCGTCCGCCCGCTTGGGTCATCACAAGGACGGCATTGCCCGTGGCGAGGTAGAGCCGGTCGTCCGGCCCGATCTCCAAATGGCGCGAGGGCGTTTTGCAGCCCGCGATGCGCCCGATCTCCTCATACGCCCCGCCCATGTTCGCAACCGCCACGGCTTGTTTGGCGGAGAGCGCTTGCGGCAATTCGCAATCGGTGTACCCGGGGCAGCCACGGCAGATTCCTTGGTTCGTGCAATCCTGCTTTGCCAGCCGCCCGCCTGAAAAAGCGCGCGCCGCCATCGCCGCGAAACCGACCAGCAGGCCGTACCGCAGCCCGCCCCGCAAAAACTCGCGGCGTCCCATCGGCTGGTTGTAAGAAGCGTTTTTCATGATCAGTGTGCCTCCACATCAAGGCAGAGAATCCGGGTAAAATCACGCACAATGAGCCGCCCGCCTGCCAGCGCCATCGGCCCCCACGACTCGTGGCCTTCCGTGAAGACGTCCGCCTGTGCCAGCGGAGTGCCTTGCGCGGCAGAGGCTTCAAACAGGCAGAGTTTCCCCGTATCGTTCATCGCGTAGAGAAGCCCGCCCGCAACGACCAGCGGCCCGAGGCCAAATTGCGTTTTCGGGCCGCTCGCCCACACCAGTTTGCCGGTCAAATCGAGGCACGCGAGTTGCCCATCCGGCCGGATGCCAAAGATGTGGTCTTTATACAAAATGGGCGTCTGCTGGGTCGCCCCGAACACCGGCTCGGCAACCTTAAACACCG
>JBAXCI010000178.1:0-2927 GCA_037141555.1 Verrucomicrobiota bacterium
CTTCGCAGGCGCTCGGCGAGTTTCGCATGCGGCAGACCGGGGCTCCAGTCGATGGGGAGATCGCTGTAGCGCGCGAGAACCGGCTTCATGCTGTCAGCCACCGTATTGGTGAGCATCAGCCTCGCCGTCGGTTCACTCTTGAGTATAATCCGAAACGCTTCCAACAGATAAGGGGTGCCCTTACGGAGGGTTACGCCACCCGTATTAATGATCCGCAGAGGCTGGTCTTTCGGCCTGGGCGTGGTTCGTGGAGAAAAACAGGTAAGGTTAATGGGATAAATATTTCGAAGAACACGATCAGGGGAAAAACCGCGCTCCAGAAAGGAATTTGCAACAAACGAACTCGGGGCAAAGACGTAATCCACGTTTTCCATCATTGCTTTCGCGCGCTCGTAATGATGCAGCGCAATTGGCGGGTAGGGACAATTCCACCGTCGATGTTCCTCGGCAATAATCTGCCAGAAGTTCTCCGGATGAGAGTTTCCACCATCGAGAAAAGTCCTGCCTCCGTTGCGCTTCACCCATTTGAAGGATTCATTGGCATAGCCATAACTTGATAGAATGTTATCCCCCGGTTTCAGCTTTCGCTTCACCCAATGATCAAGCATCGGGTGGAGCCCGAAGCGGAACGACTCGGCACGGAACCCGGAGAGAGTTTTCGCCGCAGCATAGGAGAGGAGGCCGAAAAGCGGCAATAGACGCGTCAACTCCGGGGAAATTCCTGGCGTGGGGTTGCGCGTCCCAACAGCATACAATCGCAACATTTCATGTTTTTGGAACAGCCGTGCAAAGTGGTCGCATACGGTGCGAAACGGCGCTGTTACAACAAAAGAAGCATTCTTACTGGTTGATGTGGGACTCATAGAGGCGGCGGTAGTTTTCAATCATTTGACTGTGGGTCATTTCCTTGCGAAGGATCGAAGGTCGGGCTTCTGCGGCCAATTTTTTGCGGAGGGCATCATCGGAAAGAAGGATATTCAGCGCCGCAGCCAGATTGTCAACATTTGCGGGCGGCACGAGCAAGCCGTTGGTCTCGTGTTGGATCAATTCGGGAATGCCCCCGATGTTCGAACCGACCGCAGGGCAGCCGCGATAGAGCGCCTCTTGGAGCGATAATCCGAGGCCTTCTTCCAGGGAAGGCAACGCGAAAACGGAGGCGCGCAGCATCAACGCCTCGACTTCGGAACGGTCCAGCGGGCCTGTCCAAATCACACGGTCGTGCAAGCCCGCCTGCGTGATTTCTTCCTTCATTTTGGCAATGTAGGCGTCCCCGGCTTCCCGCCCCGCCAGCACCAGTTTCCATTCGGGGTGATCTTTGGCAATCCGGATGAATGCGCGCGCCAAATAGAGTTGGCCCTTGCGCGGTGCGATGGTGGCGACATTGAGAATGATCGGTTCACGCGGGACGGAATCCACCGGGCGTTCCCTTGCTGTCTTCAGGATCGAATGGTAGATTCGCCTGATCCGGTTTTTCCACGGGAAGAACCATCTTTGCATGGTTTTGAGGTCG
The DNA here is from genome assembly GCA_037141555.1 of Verrucomicrobiota bacterium. Taxonomy (GTDB): domain Bacteria; phylum Verrucomicrobiota; class Verrucomicrobiia; order Chthoniobacterales; family Chthoniobacteraceae; genus UBA695. Next base: position 1,511 of record JBAXCI010000178.1, read on the forward strand.
TGATCGGATACGGCGATTTCCCCCGAGCTTTGCAAGAGAACATGGAGACGGCTCAGCCAGGCTCCGGGCCACAGCGCCAGCTTAAACCAGAGCGGTTTGAGCGGGCCGCAGAAACCCTCCAGCACAGGCTGCACCAAGTGAACGGTTGTCGGGCACGAGATGCCAAGCCTATTGCAGGCCACGGTGGGGCACAGCACAAACAAACGGCATGGCGCGGCGCAGACCGCCATTGGCGGCCAATGCGGTGGACAGGGTGGTGTTGGGCCCCGGCGTGAAACTCATCGCCGTGGCCAGCACCAGTAAAGCCGTAAATTCTTGCCAAGTCATGCAGCAGACTTTATAGTTGAAATCAACATACGACCAGTACAGTTTTTTAATCATTGGGCGAAACTGTATGGTTGCTTGAGGCAGCACAGACACACGAAGAGGCCACCATGTTGATGAAGACCGCATCGCAATCGCTCACCGAGCAGTTGTGCACCCGTTTTGCCGAGCGCATCCGTACCCGCTTGCTGGCGCCGGGCGCGCGCCTGCCGTCGGTGCGCCAGTGCGCCCAGCAGCAGGGGGTGAGTCCATCGACGGTGGTGGCGGCTTACGACCAGCTGTTGGCGCAGGGCTTGGTCGAGGCCCGCAAGAACCGCGGGTTCTATGTGCGGGAATTGGCTGTAGCCCTCGATAACACTGCGCAGTCCGCTACTACTTTTATAGCGCAGCCGGTTGCCCGGGGTGGTTTCCAGGCGCACCACGTGCCGGTGAATGCGACCGCGTTGATCCGCGGCATGTTCCATGGCAGCTCGGACAAACCCCAGCCCGGCATGGGCGTGTTCCCGCCTGACTGGCTGGACACCACGTTCATGCCCGCGGCGGTGCGCAAGGTCAGCAGCAACCGGGCTCTGCGCACGTTTTCGCTGCAATACGGTGAGCCTGCCGGGGACAGCGGCTTGCGCCAATCGCTGTCGCAGAAGCTCGTGACGCACAACGTGCACGCCACGCCCGCGCAGATCGTCTACACCGCCACCGCCAACACGTTCAGCCACGGCCAACTGCTGCTGGACAGTGCACACAACGGCAGTTTTTTGACCGTCGTTGGCAATGGCACGACCTTCACGCAGGACGACATCGACAACAACAGGCTGCGCTATGTGCACGACGGCAGCGAACCCGCCTACGGGGCGGACCAGACTCTGAGCTACTCGGTCAGCGGCGGCGGCACCACCACGATGTTCGCCACGCTGCTCGACGAGCGGATCATGGCGTCGGGCCCTGCCTGCTGCGCCGTGCCATGCGCCTGCCACCCAGTTATTGACGTCTACGCGCCCTGCGCCGAAACGCTTCCGTGGAAGCGCTTTGCCGACGGTTACGACGATGTGGATGTGCTTGCCGCCGCGCTGCCCACGCCGGTGCTGCTCATGGCTGG
>JBAXCI010000179.1:0-2874 GCA_037141555.1 Verrucomicrobiota bacterium
AAAGGGCGAACAGGATTATCGGTTCCCATGCTTTTTCCCCGGCCATCCTACCTTAGTTTCTCAACGAGTGCCTTCACTTCGTCCGCTTTCACAGCCCCAAACACGGCGATCACGCCGTTGCGCCCCGCCACGTATTGCTGGTGGAAGGCGAGAAGCTGGTCGCGGTCGAGTCCCGCAACGGTTTCCGGCGAACCGCTTGAGCGAAGCCCATACGGGTGCCCGGCAAACAGCGTGCGGCGCATGAGGTTGCGCGCGAGCGAGGTCGGCTCTTCCTCCTCGGCTTTGATGGAAGCGAGTTGCGCTTCTTTTTCGCGGTCGATGGCCTTCCGTGGAAAAGTGGGATTGCGTAATATGTCGGCGAGGAGCTCCAATCCTGCCGCCAAATCCGGCTGCATCACTTTGACCGAGACACCGAAGGAATTGTTGCCCGACTCCGCGCCGATGCCGCCGCCGATCGATTCGATCTCCTCGGCGATCTGCTCCGCAGTGCGGGTTTGCGTTCCTTTGAGGAGCACGCGGGAATAGAGGCGGCTGATGCCGTTGTTTTCAGGCGATTCGGCGAGGATGCCCGCCTTGAAGCACGCAACCGCTGAGACGAGCGGCAAGCGGGGGTCTTCGCGGACGATGAGCCGCAGGCCGTTGGCGAGCTCGAACTTCTGGATTGTCCCGGCGGAGTGCGCGGCGGCTTCCGATGCCGCAACGGCCAGCGATCCCGGAGGATTCAGCGAGGTGATGGTGAGGTTGCGCTCGGTAAGATACGTTTGCAGGACGCGCATGATGTCCGCCGAAGTGACGCTCTGGAGTCCCGCCAGATAGTCGCGCGTGAAATGGAAGTTGCGCGTGAGCAGCCAGTTCGAGCCGATGTCCGATGCCCGGCCACGCGTGGTGGCGAGATTGTTGATATGGCCGGAGAGGGCCTGTTTAAGCGCTTTGGCGAGTTCCTCGGGCGTGACGCCGTTCGTTTTGATTTCGTCGAGAATCGCGAAAATCTCTTTGAACGTGGCGTCCCGTTTTTCCGGGTCGAGGAGGGCTTCGACGCCGAAGAGCCCCGGCTGCCCCGGCGTATAGCACCAGGCGTGGATGCCGTGGACGAGGGCAAGTTCCTCGCGCACCCGCCGGTAAAGGCGGCTGGAGCGGCCGTCGCCAAGAATGAGCGCGAGCAGATCAAGCGCGGGGACGTCCGGGTGCGTGAGCTCAGGGATGTGCCACGCGATTTCCACGCGGGTCAGCTCGGTGGGAAAGTCGATGTGCGATTCGCGCCGACCCAGTTGCGGCGGTTCCTGCGGGATATAAACCGGCGAAAGCGGCTGGCGCGGGAATTTTTCAAACGCGGCGGCAAGCTGGTCGTGAACGGCCTGGGCATCGACATCGCCCGACACGACAAAGAACATGTTATTGGGAACGTAGCGGGCTTTGTAATAAGCCATTACGTCGTCGCGCGTGAGCCGGTTATAGACATCGAGATGCCCGATGACCGGGTGCCGATACGGATGCTGCCGGAAGGCGGCGGCAAAGAGAGTGAGCGAGCTCATCCGGTCGGGATCGTCCTGTCCCATTGCGAACTCGCGCCGGATCACCTCTTGCTCCTTGACGTATTCCTCGGGCGGCAGCGTCGAGTTCATCATCGCGTCGGCGAGAATATCGAGCGCAACGGCGGCCCCCTTGCTCGGCGTGTCGATCCAGTACACCGTCCGGTCGAACGACGTGTAGGCATTGATGTAGCCGCCTGCGTTTTGAACGGCTTGGGCGATCTCGTTGGGGCCGCGCCTGGCGGTTCCCTTGAAAAGCATGTGCTCCAAAATGTGCGAGAGCCCCGCGCCCAGCCATCTGTCTTCGTGGATGGAGCCGGTCTCGCACCACGCCTGCACGCTGGCCACGGGAGCGGAACGGTCTTCCTCCACCAGCAGAACCAGCCCATTGGGAAACGTCCATTGCCGGACGGCGGAGGAGGGGAACTCGATCATGTGATGAGAAAAGCTCTACGATTGCTGAACCGGCTCGCCGGGCTGCATTTTCGGGCTAAGGGGACGGCCTTCGGGCACGAACGGTTTCACGAACGCGTCGCAAAAGTCATAGCCGTTGCGGAAATCTTCGATCGTGTCGGTCTCGGTTTTTCCGAAGATGCCCGCGCGGATCAGGTTGAAAACCATCTCGCCGAAATCGTCGCAGCGGCGGATGCCCCACGTTTCAAAAACGGTGGGAACCATCGGCCCGTATTCCTTGATGGCAAAGACGCGCACGCCTTCGAGCAGCTCCTGGCCGGTGACGTGGCGGGAGAGGTCGGTCTTCTGCTTTTTGCGGGACTTCATGGTGAAATCCAGGGCGTCCTGCAAAAAGAGATAAGCCTCCCGGTCGTAGCGCGGGTCTGCCGCGACGATTTGCTCAAGTGCTTCTGTAAAACCAGTTTTCTGCATAAAATAAAGTGTCAGGCCGATCCCGTTTGGCGCAAGCGTGTCTTGGACCCGGCAGCGGGAATCGTGCCGTTCGGAGGTCCGGATTCCTTGTGCCGATAGTGGTGAACTGTTGCCCCGACCAGGATCGATAGCAACAATGCGCCAGCCAAACATTTCTCGCGAGTCGTCAAATGGATCATGACAAGACTGAAAGAGCAAGTGTAGGCGGGAAGGGGAGCGCCGTCAATTGATTGCGCTACGCGGGACAGGGCAAACGCATCTAAAATTTATCTGGAACTCAGGAACTCAGGAAAAAGCAGAGGATAAGGCAGAGGATAAGGCAGAGGATAAGGCAGATGCCCTGGACGCATGTCATTCCGAGCGCAGCGAGCAACCTCTCAAACCACCCCAGCGTGTGGCTTGTTCTGTAATGCGGAGCTTGGGGTAGCTTGCGGGGTCCCTCACTGCGTTCGGGATGACA
>JBAXCI010000180.1:0-2833 GCA_037141555.1 Verrucomicrobiota bacterium
GGTTCTGCCATGAAGATAAAGCGCGCTCTCATATCCGTTTCAGACAAAACCGGCTTGGTTGAATTTGCCCGTGAACTCTCCGTCCTGGGGGTGGAAATCCTCTCAACCGGCGGCACCGCCAAGCTCCTTCAAAAAGAAGGAATCACCTGCACCGAAATTTCAGCCTACACCGGTTTTCCCGAAATGATGGATGGCCGGGTCAAAACGCTGCACCCGAAAGTTCACGGCGGGCTGCTTTATCTCCGAGATAATCCGACGCATGTCGCCCAGGCCAAGGCCCATGGGATCGAGCCGATCGATTTGGTGGTCGTCAATCTGTATCCATTCGAAGCGACGGTCGCAAAGGAGGGCGTGACTCTGGAAGAGGCTATTGAGCAAATCGACATCGGCGGACCGTCGATGCTTCGGAGCGCGGCGAAAAACTACCGCTCGGTCACCGTGGTGGTCGATCCCGCGGACTACGAGGATGTCCTGACGAGCATCAAGGATAACGAAGGAAGCACCACCTTGAAGCTCCGGGAACGGCTGGCCATCAAAGTGTTCGTGACGACTTCCAATTACGACGAGGCGATCGCAAACTATCTGAACAAGGAACAGGAGACGACCTGCTCGTTCTCGGTTTCCCTGCCAATCGCCGCCCGCCTGCGCTACGGCGAAAACCCCCACCAGCACGCGGCGCTCTACGGAAACTTCGATGACTTTTTCCAGAAACTCCACGGCAAGGAACTCTCGTTCAACAACATCCTCGACATCACGGCGGCCTCTCGTCTGATCGAAGAATTCTCGGAGCCAACGGTCGCCATCCTGAAGCACACCAACCCGTGCGGCGTCGGGAGCGATCCGGACTTGCGAGCGGCCTGGGACAAGGCGTTTGCGACCGACAAACAGGCTCCGTTTGGCGGCATCATTATTTGCAACCGCGCAATCACTGAGCCGCTGGCCCGCGCCATCAGCGAGATCTTCTCAGAGGTCATCATCGCGCCCGATTTCGAGCCAGATGCGCGCGCGCTGCTCCAGAAGAAGAAGAATCTGCGCTTGATGAGGAAGGTGGCAAGCGAGGCCCCGTCGGAAACCGATCTCGACATCCGTTCGGTCATCGGCGGCCTGCTGGTGCAGGATCGCGATCGCGAAGACCTGAAGGATCTGGAAAACAAAGTGGTCACCCAACGCCCGCCCACGGCCGACGAAATGCGCGCCATGATTTTCGGTTGGAAAGTGGTCAAGCACGTCAAGTCCAACGCCATCGTTTACGTGGCCAAGGACCGCACGTTGGGCATCGGCGCGGGCCAGATGTCCCGCGTGGATGCCTCGCGCATCGCGATCTGGAAAGCTCAGGACGCCGGGCTCTCGCTGGTTGGCAGCGTGGTGGCAAGCGACGCGTTTTTCCCATTCCCGGACGGGCTCATCGCCGCGGCGGAAGCGGGTGCAACAGCCGCCGTCCAGCCGGGCGGCTCGGTTCGCGACCCGGAGGTTATTGCCGCGGCCGATCAGCACAAGATGGCAATGGTCTTCACCGGCATCCGCCATTTTAAACACTAGCGATCAGGCCATGAGCACGCTTCAACTGGGAGTCAATATCGATCACGTCGCCACGTTGCGGCAGGCGCGCTATACCGGCGCCCTTGGCACTCCCAATTGCGAGCCGAACATCGTTCCGGCGGCTTTGGCTTGTGAAAAAGCCGGAGCGCAGGGCATCACGGTTCACCTCCGAGCGGATCGCCGCCACATTCAAGATGCGGATGTCTTTGCGCTTCGCGAGCAGATCACGACGAAACTCAATTTGGAGATGGGGAACACCGCCGAGATCCTCGCGATTGCGCTACGGATTCGCCCGGAAGACGTCTGCTTGGTGCCCGAAAACCGCCAGGAGGTTACGACTGAAGGCGGACTCGATGCGGTTTCCCAGGCCGAGGCGCTCCGGCCCACGTGCGAGCAACTGCACGGCGCGGGAATTCGCATCAGCTTGTTTATTGAACCCGATCTCCGTCAGATCGACGCTGCCGTAAGCCTCGGCGCGGAGGCGGTCGAACTGCATACCGGCGCGTTCGCCAATGCGGTCGGCGAGGCACAGGTTCAGGAACTCGAACGAATTCGCGCGGCTGCCAAGTATGCCCACGGGCGCGGGCTGCAAGTCAACGCCGGCCATGGGATCAATTACACCAACATCGCCGCGATCCGCTCCGTGGCTCACTTGGAAGAGCTAAATATCGGCCACTCCATCGTGTCGCGCGCGCTTTTTGTCGGCCTTGAGGCTGCCGTAGCCGAAATGCTGGCTGCCATGCGTGGCTGAGATTTTCCTCCGCTAATGGACGCCGCCCCGCTCAATCCGCCGCCTGCTTCGCGCATCATCGGCATCGGCATCGACCTCGTTGAGAACGAGCGGATTGCCGGATCGATTACCCGGCTCGGCGACCGGTTTTTGGAACGGGTATTTACTGAAGGTGAAATCGGCTACTGCAAAAAAATGCGCCATCCCGCGCCGCACTATGCGGTCCGGTTTGCGGCAAAGGAAGCGGTCGCAAAGGCGTTCGGGTGCGGCATCGGCGAGCAGTTGAGTTGGCTGGACATTGAAGTGACGCGCTCCGATGCCGGCGTTCCGGCGCTCGTGCTGCACGGGCGTGGACGAGAACTCGCAACGGCGCGCGGCGTCGAGCAGATCCTGCTAAGCCTCAGCCATACCGAGCACTACTCGACGGCGAACGTGCTCCTCGCGGGACGGTAAGCTTTTCATTCTCCCGCAGAGGCGCGGAGGCGCAGAGCTTCAGTCTGTCCGGAATCTCTGCGTCTCTGATGGCATGAAGTCATGCAGCAACCGGCGCTGGGCAAATCGAGA
>JBAXCI010000181.1:0-2796 GCA_037141555.1 Verrucomicrobiota bacterium
CCTCGCCCAGCGGTTCGCCTTCCGGAATATCGAGGTTGCTGAGGATGTCGATGACGCGCAAACCCCGCTCCTGGGCGAGATCGAGCTTGAAATGCAGGTGTGGCGTGAACTTCAGGATGACCCGGCGCGAGAGCTTGTATTGCAGGTCTTTGCGGTGTTCGTGGAGCTTGGCAAGCACGGCGTTGGCCGCCTCTTCGCCGCCTCCCAGGACGCTTACGAATACGTGGGCGTGCTTGAGGTCGGGCGTGATGTCGACGTCCTGAACGGTGACAAGCTGGGAAAACGTCAACTCGCGACCGATCAGGTCGCCGAGTTCGCGTTTCATGAGTTCTCTGACTCGGACAAGACGGTTCTTCATGGGATAAAATGGGAAGAGACCCGGGTTGCGGGCCTCTTCCTTCTAAAAGGTTGCCCTCGACTAAATTACAGCGTCTGGGTGAATTTTTCGAGCGTGTAGCACTCGATGATGTCGCCGGGCTCATACTCCGTGTAATTGCCCAGCTTGATGCCGCATTCCAGGCCGGTGCGGACTTCTTTGACGTCGTCCTGAAACCGGCGCAACGTGGCGATGTCGCCGTCGTAGATCGGCTGGCGGCGGCGCAGGACGCGCGCACGGGCGGTGCGCGAGATGCGGCCGTCGGTGACGGAACATCCGGCGACGATCCCCTTGGTGAGTTCGAAGACCTGCTTGACTTCGGCGTGGCCGATGACGGCTTCGCGAAGCTCGGGGTCCAGCAATCCCGCCATCGACTCTTTGATCTGGTCGATCAACTCGTAGATGATGGAGTAGAGCTTGATCTGGACGCCTTCGCGCTTGGCGGCGTTGGAGGCGGTGTTCTCCACCTTCACGCCAAAGCCGATGATGACGGCATTGGAAGCGGAGGCGAGCATCACGTCGGATTCCGAGATCGGCCCCACGGCGGCGTGGATGATTTCCAGGTCGACTTTCTTGGATTGAATCTGGCCCAGCGAGGCGACGAGCGCTTCGAGCGAACCTTGCACGTCCGCTTTGATGACGATGCACAACGATTTCTTGGCGTCGGCGGCGAGGCTGGCAAACAGGTTTTCCAGCGTGGCGCGGCCGCGAGGCGTCGCGAGCTTTTCTTCGCGGTGTTCGGCGAGCCGCTCTTCGCACAAGGCTTTGGCGGCTTTGTCGCTTTCCATGACGAGCAGTTCGTCGCCTGCATTGGGCAGACCCACGAACCCGAGCACTTGGACGGGGGTGGACGGACCGGCCTGCTTGACGTTTTTGCCTTTGTCGTCGATGAGCGATTTTACCTTGCCCGAGAAATTGCCGCAGATGAACGGCTGGCCCACTTTGAGCGTGCCCATGCGGACGAGAATCGTGGCGGTGGGGCCGCGACCCGGCTCCACCTTGGCCTCGATGACGGTTCCGCGCGGATCAACGGTCGGGCTGGCTTTGAGTTCCAGGATTTCCGACTGCAAGAGCAGCATCTCCAAAAGGTGATCGACGCCGGTGCCTTTGGTGGCGGAAACCGGGCAGACGATGGTTTCGCCGCCCCAATCTTCCGGGGTGAGCCCGCGTTCCTGAAGCTGGCCTTTGACCCGGTCCACATTGGCCGAGGGGAGGTCCATTTTGTTGATCGCGACAAGGATCGGCACTTTGGCCGCCTTGGCGTGGTTCAACGCTTCCACCGTCTGCGGCATGATGCCGTCATCGGCGGCGACGACCAGCACGACGATGTCGGTGACGTTCGCGCCGCGCGCCCGCATCGCGGTGAACGCAGCGTGGCCGGGGGTGTCGAGGAAGGTGATCGGGTGCCCGTTGAACTCGACGGTGTAAGCGCCGATGTGCTGGGTGATTCCGCCCGCTTCACCCGCTGCGACGCGGGCCTTGCGGATGTAATCCATGAGCGAGGTCTTGCCGTGATCGACGTGCCCCATGAACGTGACGATCGGGGCGCGATTTTTGAGCTCTTCCTTCTGCGGAGTGGGCGGCGGCTTGGGCGCTTCGATGACGGGTTCCACCTTGTGGACGCCTCCGCCTTCCTTGCGCTTGTCTTTTTCGAAAACAAAGCCGTGCCGCTTGCAAAGATTGGAAGCGATCTCGGGTTCGAGGGTGTGGTTGATCGCCGCGAAAATATTCATCTCCATCAAATCGGAGATGAGCTGGAACGGCTTGAGCCCGAGATGGGCGGCCAGTTCCTTGACGGTGATCGGCGGCTTGATGTGAATGATCTTCTCGTCGCTCTTGGGCTCCTCAACAGGGGCGGGCTCGGGAGCGGCGGGAGCTTCTACGACCACCGGGGCCACCTCTTCAACCGGTTCGGGCGCAGGCTCAGGTGTGGGCTCGGGAGCGAGAATCCGGGAGATCGGAGGCAGGGCGCTAAAAGGCTTGATGCCGGAGGCGGCACGGCGGCGAACCGGCTTTTCCTTGTCGATCAAGGAGACGGTTTCCTGAGGCGGTGCAGGCGCTGGCTTGGGCTCAGCGGGTGCGGCCTCGGCAGGCTTCTTGGCCGAGTCTCGGGTGGCGTGACTTGGTGCGCCGCCGGTTCCCGTGGTTTTGCGGGAGGTGGGACGCTTCGCGCCGTGTGGATTTGGATTTGCTCGGGTTGCCATTATGGATTGAAAAGATGCGATGAGGGCCTCGGCTTAAGCTTTGGCGGTTCCTCTTTGGTATTCGGCCTGGGCCGCGTTAAAGATGGCTTGGGCTTGTTCAAGATCGACGCCGGTTGCATCCGCGATGTCCTGCGGTTCGGCCCCGACGATCACTTCCGGGCTGTTCATCCCGGCGCTGATCAACTGACGTGCCACGGGCTCGGCAATCTTGAGCGT
>JBAXCI010000182.1:0-2763 GCA_037141555.1 Verrucomicrobiota bacterium
ACGGGTTGGTCTCGCCGAAAAGGGCGATTTGGGGAGTGCCAAAGGCCGCTCCGAAATGCACCGGGGCGGAATCCATGCTCAGCAAAAGCGAAGCGCGCCGGATGAGGGCCGCGAGGGCCAGCAAATCCGCTTTTCCCGAGCCATCGTGCCACGGCGTGTGCACCCTGGCCCGGATCGCCGCGAGGTGCGCCTGTTCAAAACCGGCCCGGCTGCCCGTGATGAGGCACGGCACGCCCAATTCCCCCTGGCAATAGTCGATGACCGTCGCCCAGCGCCCCGGCACCCAGTATTTCTCCGCGCGCGCGGTTCCCGGGTGCACGACGGCATACGGGCCAGCGATCCCCGCTTGCGCCAAAACCCCCGCCGCATCCGCGTCCGCGCTCGCCGGGAGGTTCAGCGTGACCGGCACGGCACCGCGCCCGATACCCAGGGGGGCAAGCAGGTCGAGGTGATGATCCACGGTGTGGTTCTCGCGGACGCTGGATTCGACAAATTCGTTGAATGCCAGCGGGCGATGCCAGGAGCGTTTGACCCAGCCGAAGGTGATCCGGCGCGGGGCGTGGGAGAGCAGGGCAAAGAAGGCGGAACGGTCGTTGCCAGTGAAATCCAGGCAGACGTCAAACCCGCCCGAGGCCAGCCGGGCGAGCAATTTGGCGTTGGCCCTGCCATTGCGAAACACCAGCGTCTCGTCCACGAACGGCAGCGCGGGGACCAAATCCGCGCAGTTTTCCAGGATGCAAAGCGTCACATGCGCGTTGGGGAACGCCTGTCGCAACGCCACGAGAGCCGGCGTGGTCAGGATCAAGTCGCCGATGCGTTTGAGCTTGAGGACGAGGATTTTCATCGGGGGCACGGCTCAGCGCATGTCATCCCGAGCGCAGCGAGGGACCTCACAAACCATCCCGGGGCGCTGCTTTGTCTGTGCGCGAGAGCTTGGGGTAGCTTGCGGGGTCCCTCACTGCGTTCGGGATGACATGCACGGGAGGGAGCTCTATACATTTTCGAGGACTGGCAGGACAAGAGAGCCGGGTGATTTCTTGTTTTATTTTGCAAGCGCTAACCCTTATCTTCTGGCTCTCATGTTTTCAAGCGTTCCTCAGTTTTTCCCCCACCCTGGCCGATGAATATCGGGCTTGTCAGGCGGGGATATTCGGCGACGGGCGGCGCGGAGGCTTATCTGAAACGGTTTGCGCAGGCGCTTCTGGCGGCGGGGCATGACACCACCCTCTTCACCTCCGCCGACTGGCCGCGCGAATCCTGGCCCGGCTCGCAAATCAAAGTGCTGCCCGGCGCGTCGCCGCTGGTATTCGCGGACGCTCTGGACAAAGCGCGGGCGAGCGTCCCGTGCGACTATCTTTTCTCGCTCGAACGCGTCTGGTCGTGCGACGCGTACCGGGCCGGGGACGGCGTCCACCGCGCCTGGCTGGAGCGCCGCGCGCGCGTCGAGCCGTTCTGGAAACGCTGGGGACGCGGGCTCAACCCCAAACACCGCCAACTGCTCGCCCTGGAAGCCCGCTTGTTTTCCCCCGAAGGCGCGGGGATCGTCATCGCCAACTGCCGCATGGTCAAAGAGGAGATCGTGCGCGAATACGGCTACCCCGCCGAGCGCATTCACGTGGTTTACAACGGCCTGCCCGCGGCGGCTCCCCACCCGGAGTTGCGCGCAAAAACCCGGGAACAGCTCGGGCTGGGCGAAAACGATTACGTCCTGCTCTTTGCCGGGAGCGGTTGGGAACGCAAGGGGCTGCGGGCGGCCATCGACGGCGTCCGGCAGGTCCACGCCGCGTGCAATCCGCTGCTGCTGGTGGCAGGGCGGGGGAATCCGCGCGCTTACCGGGCCAGCGAACGGGTTCGGTTCCTCGGGCCCGTCGCGCAGATGGCGGCGTATTACGCAGCAGCGGACGCGTTCGTGCTCCCGACGCTGTACGACCCGTTCTCCAACGCCTGCCTGGAAGCGCTCGCCGCCGGGTTGCCGGTTCTCACCACGGCCTCCAACGGTTTTTCGGAAATCCTCGAAGCGGGAGTCGACGGGGAGGTGATTCAAGACCCCACCGATTCGGCAGCCGTTGCGCGTGCGATGGCAGCGTGGAGCGATCCTGCGCGTCGTGCCGCCATCCGGCCCCGGCTCCTGGAGTTGGCCAGCCGGTTCACCATCGAAGCCAACCTGCGCAACACGCTTGCGGCCATCGGGCAGCCAAACCTCTAATCGCCATGCCGCAAAACTCCGCTGCTTTTCGCAACCTCGCCATCGCCAACTCCCTGCGTGCGTGCGCGCTGTTCGACGGCATCGCGGCGGAAGACCTCGAAAGCATCGCCACGTTTGTCGTGCCGAAAGCGTTGAATAAAGGCGATTATTTATTTCACGAAGGCTCGCCCGCCGAAGGTTTTTACGTGGTCCGCAGCGGCTCGATCAACGTGCATCGGGTGAGCCCGGCGGGCAGGGAACAGGTGATTAGCGTGTTCCGCGCGGGGCAATCGTTTGCCGAAGCCGCCGTGGCGAGCCAAGGCGGATACCCCGCCGACGCGCGGGCGCTCGAAGCCTCCAACGTGTTGCTGGTGCCGAAGACCGACTTTGTCGAACTGCTGCGCAGACGTCCGGAACTGGCGTTGCGCATGCTCGCCTCGATGAGCCAGCATCTGCGCGTCATTGTCGGGCTCGTGGACGATCTCACGCTCAAGGACGTCGAGACGCGGCTGGCGAACTGGCTCTTGAAGCGGAGCAAACTCCACAGCGGCACGCCGACAATTCAACTCGACGGCACC
>JBAXCI010000183.1:0-2702 GCA_037141555.1 Verrucomicrobiota bacterium
GAGGCCGGTCAGGAGGAGGATCGCAAGGAGGGCTGCGATTCGCGTCTTTACTTGTGTGGAGCAGGCCATAGTGTTCCCGAGTTTCCTCGGTGCCGGGCATGGATCAATCCTTATTTTTTTTAATCAATAACGAGTGGACGAGCCCCGTGCTCGACCGGCTCATGGCGACGTTGTCCAGTTTCGATTTCTGGATGCCGTTGCTGCTCCTTGCAATCTTGGGGATCGCGGTGGCTGGTTGTTTCAAGTCACGCGCGATGGTGCTGGTGTTGCTGCTCGTGGTGGGGCTGACGGATGGGGTTGTGGTGAACGGGCTCAAGCATTGGGCGAACCGCCCCCGGCCCAATCAAGTCGAAAAGGCGCGCGTGGTGGATTTGAAGAAATTGAAGCCGCGTTTTCTGGCCATTTTTCAGCCGCCGACGGTGAGGGTTTCGCAACCGGAAACGGGAGTGATTACGGGGCGTTCTTTCCCTTCGGGGCACACGTCGGATAATTTTGCGGCGGCGGCTGTGCTGGCTTTGTTTTACCATCGGCGGGGCTGGCTTTATTTTCTGGTTGCGGTGGCGATCGGGTATTCGCGGATTTATACGGGCTCGCATTGGCCGAGCGATGTATTGGCTTCGGCGTTTCTTGGGACCGGGCTTGGCGTGTTGGGAGTGACGGCTGCGGAGGGGGCTTGGAGATGTTGGGGCGGGTGCTTTGCGCCGAAGCTGCATCGGCGTCACCCGAGTCTGCTTGTGAAGTGCGCAATTCAAACGGAAGATGTGACGATATGAACCGCTGGTTACTTGTTTTTTTGTTGGCGTTGACGGGTCTTCGACTTTTTCTCGGCGGCCGGATGGAGCTTTCGCCGGACGAGACCTATTATTACCAATGGTCGCAGCGGCTGGACTGGGCGTATTACTCGAAGGGGCCGGGGGTGGCGCTGGCGATCCGGGCCGGGACGGCGCTTTTGGGGCCGACGGAGATGGGGGTGCGCTTGTTGAGCCCGTTTCTGGCGCTGGGGACGAGTTGGCTGATTTGCGGCTTGGCCCGGAGGCTGTATGGGCAGTCGGTGGCGACGTGGGCGGTGCTCATGATGAATTTCACGCCGATTTTCAATGTGGGTGCGTTGTTGATGACGATTGACGCGCTGTCGATTTTCTTTTGGGCGGCTGCGTTGTGGGCGTTCTGGATGGCGTTGGAGCGGTCGCCGAAATTCTCGGCTTATTGGCCGCTGGCGGGGTTGTTCATGGGGTTCGGATTTCTGGCGAAATATACGAACGCGATGGAGTTGCTCTCGGTGGTGTTGGTGCTGGGATTCACAGCGCAATACCGGCGGGAGTTTGCGCGTCCGGGGTTTTGGGTGATGCTCGGGGTGTTTGCGTTGGCGGTGATTCCCCCGGTGGTATGGAACGCAAATCACGATTGGATTACGTTGGAGCATTTGCGCAGCCGAGGCGGGCTGAATACCGGACCTCAGTTCCATCCCGAGGAGGTGCTGGCGTTTCTTGGGCTGCATTTCGGGGTCTACTCGCCGCTGATTTTCGGCGGGATGCTGTGGGCGCTTTGGCGCGGATGCCGGGCAGGGTGGGGGGATTGCCGTTCCCGGTTCCTCGCTCTTTTCGCGCTGCCGCTGCTGGTGATGTATTGCGTGTTGTCGCTCAAGAAATCCGGCGAGGCGAATTGGACGGCTCCGGCTTTTGTGAGTTTGGGAATTTTGACGGTGGCGTTCTGGCACGAGTTCGCGCAACGGAATGTGGCGGCGCGACGGTTCGCGGTGGCGGCGTTGGCTCTTGGACTGGTGGGGAGCCTCGTGTTGGTGAACACGGATACCGTGCGGCGGCTTGGGGTTCACTGGCCGTATCAGTTTGACCCGGGCGGGCGGTTGCGCGGTTGGGAGTCGGTGGCCATTGCGGTGGACGATCTCCGGCACAAAATGGAGCAGGAAACCGGCAAGCCGCTCTTCTTGATCGCGAACAAATACCAGACGGCTTCCAGCCTTGCATTTTACTTGCCCGAGAAGCGTGTTGATGGGCCGGGGCACCCGCCGGTTTATATTCCCGAGTCGCAGGCGATTGAGAATCAATATTCGTTCTGGGGGCGCTATGACGAGATGACTGAGCCGCCCACGCTGGCGCGTGCGATGCTGCCCAAGGTGACCGATTCGGCAAAACGTGAGGCGCTTGAGGCGGCGCTCAAGGAGATCGCTGAGCCGGGTTCTCTCAAGCCGGGTGACGAGAAAATGTCGGAACGGCGGCGCGCGTTGATCCGGGCGATGCTGGCGGTCGATCCCACGCTGCCGATGGAGGAATTTGCGAGCGAGGATTGGGGGATCAGCCTGTTCCAAGGCCGCGACGCACTCTTTATTTCGGATAAGTCGAGCCATCTGCCTTCGGCCATTCAAAAAGGATTTGAGAAGACAGAATTACTGGCGACCTGGCAAGAAGAACGGCGCGGATTGCCATTGCGCTTGATTTGGGTCTTCGTCTGCCATAATTACCGAACCATACCTCTATGATTCAATCCACGCCCGCCGTATCGGTAGTCATCCCGCTTTTCAACGAACAGGACAACATGGAGACGCTCCAGCGCGAGTTGCACGCCGCGTTGAAGGGGTTGTCGTATGAGATCGTTTTTGTGGATGACGGCTCGAAGGACGACACTGTGAAGCGGGTGGAGACGCGGGCCGATGTGCAGCTTCTCGTGTTCGAGAAGAACGCGGG
>JBAXCI010000184.1:0-2697 GCA_037141555.1 Verrucomicrobiota bacterium
AAAATACTACCACCCTCACTTTTCTATTCGGAAATTCTTTTCGAGAAATGCTCTAATATGCGTTATAAATGTATTTGTTAAACGTCCACTCGCCGTTGATCATCGACCAGAGTTGCACATAAATTGGCCGCCCGTCAGTGGGAAGTGCGACTTTCTTGGATTGGGAGGTGCCCTCATTTCCTGCGTAGAGATCGTAAGCACCCGGTGTGCTGCCAATCCAGAGCGCATATTGGGTGATCTCCTCGCTCCCCTTACTCCAGTTGAACATGGTTGTGGCGGAGGAGAGGGTGATGCCGGCAGCGGGGGTGAGCATCTGCGCTTTGACATCACTTGCCGTATAGACGTAGCTATTATATTGTTGCCACACGCCACCAATCATCGACCAGAGTCGGACATAGATCGGACGTCCGTCGGTTGGTAACGTGACAGTCTTGGAGAGATTAGTTTTCTCAAACCCTGCGTAAAGATCGTAGCTGTCGGGTTTACTTCCGACCCATAGGGCGTATTGGGTGACGCCGCTGCCTGCGCTCCAATTGAAGGACACTGAAGAACCTGTGAGAGTTCCCATATTAGCCGGAGTTGTTATTTGTGCCTTGATTGAATCTTGGGCGGCGGCGTAGGCGGTGTAAACGTATTTAGTGGACTGCCATATCCCATTGATCATTGACCAGAGTTGGACATAAATGGGGCGTCCGTCGGTGGGAAGAGTGACGTTTTTGGATGTGTTGGTGCCTTCGTTACCTGCGTAAATATCATATTTACCCTGAGTGCTGCCGACCCAGAGGGCGTATTGGGTCACGCCAGTGCCTGCGCTCCATGTGAAGGTGGTTGAAGCGGAGGAGAAACTACTGCCGTTAGCCGGGGTGAGCATCTCTGCTTTGCCATCGATTGCTGTGTAGACGTAGCTATTATATTGTTGCCACACGCCACCAATCATCGACCAGAGTCGGACGTAAATGGTGCGTCCGTCGGTTGGCAATGTCACGGTTTTGGACAGATTCGCTCCCTCAATACCCGCGTAGAGATCGTAGGTGTCGGGTTTACTGCCGACCCATAGGGCGTATTGGGTGACGCCGCTGCCCGCGCTCCAATTGAAGGTAGTTGAAGAAGAAGAAAGACTGCTGCCGTTGGCGGGGTCAAGAATTTGGGCTTTGGCAGAAGCCTGAGAGGGAGCGGCGTAAGCAGTGTAGACGTAACTGACATACACCCATGACCCATTGAACATCGACCAGAGACGCACGTAAAGTGGTCGTCCATCGGTGGGAAGGGTGACCGTCCGTGACTGGTTTGTGCCCTCATTTTGTGCGTAGAGATCGTAGGAATCGGGTTTGGAGCCAATCCAGAGAGCATATTGGCTGTTGCCTCTGCCCGAGCTCCATTGGAAAGTGGCGGTTCCCGACAGAAGCGTGCTATTGTTGGAGGGCGAGGTTATTTGCGCTCGCGTGTCTAGGGCAGTAAAGATGTAGCTATTGGACTTGCAGGTCACAGTGGTAACAGTGGTTAATGAGGTCCCTGTTGTCGCAACTGTCCAAGTTCTCCCGGATGAGCCCGAGATCAAAGTTGTCCCACTGGTCACAGCGGTAACTGTGGTCAATGTATTCACAGGGTTTCCAGAGCTCCCGGATGTTACGGTTGTCCCGGAGGTGGTGGCTGTCCCAGAGATTATGGAGGTTCCAGAGGTCATTGACCAAAGCTGGACATAGATAGGGCGCCCGTCCGTGGGAAGTGTTACATCTTTGGAGAGGTTCACGCCCTCAGTTCCTGCGTATAAATCGTATTTACCTGGTGCGCTGCCGATCCAGAGGGCGTATTGGGCGACGCCTTTGCCAGCGCTCCATTGAAATGTGGTTTTTGCAGAGGAAAGGGTGCTGCCGTTGGACGGGGAGGTCAATTGCGCATTGATTGAAGTTCCTGAGGCAAAGGCGGTGTAATTATATTTGGTATATTGCCAGGTGCCGTTCAGCAATGACCAGAGGCGCACGTAAAGTGGCCGACCGTCGGTGGGAAGGGTGACGGTCTGGGAAAGGTTGGCATCCACATTTTCTGCGTAGAGATCGTAGGAATCGGGTGTGCTGCCGACCCATAGAGCGTATTGGCTGATGCCACTCCACCCGTTCCACTGAAAGGTGGTTGCAGCAGAGGAAAGGGTGCTGCCGTTTGCAGGAGCGAGCATCTGCCCTTGGGTGATCTTGCGGATGGTGTTGTTGCCTGTGTCTGCTACGTAGACGTTGCCGCCGTCGTCTACCGCTACGCCAAGAGGCAAATCAAAACGCGCTGCATTGCCCGAGCCATCCGCGCTTCCAAAGCTGCCGTCAGCTGCTCCGGCAACGGTTGTCACCACCCCTGCTTGGGTTATCTTGCGGATGGTGCAGTTGTCGGAAACATAGACATTGCCTGTCTCGTCGACTGCTACGCCATTGGGATTATAAAACTCCGTATTGGCGCCCGTGCCGTCGACGCTGCCTTGCAAACCTGCGCTTCCAGCGAGAGTCGTTACCTTCCCTCCGGGCGTGATCTTGCGAATGGTAAAGTTACCAGCATCGGCAACATACACATTTCCACTCTGATCCACCGCTACGCCAGTGGGACCGCTAAATTTTGCAGCAGAGCCCAAGCCATCGAGGTTGCCGGATTTCCCAGCACTTCCGGCGAGGGTCGTCACCACCCCGTCAGGCGTGACCTTGCGAATGGTGTTGT
>JBAXCI010000185.1:0-2667 GCA_037141555.1 Verrucomicrobiota bacterium
CCACAATCCGCCCATCGTCCTCTATGTCTGGGGCGAGCTTTTGGAGCAGGACCGCCACTCTATTAGTATAGTGGGGTCGCGCAAAACCAGCCACTACGGCCTGGAGAGCGCGAAAAAACTTTCCTACCAACTCGCCTACGCCGGGCTGACCATCGTCAGCGGGCTGGCGCGCGGCATCGACACCGCCGCCCATCAAGGGGCGCTCGCCGCCAAAGGCCGCACGGTCGCGGTGCTCGGCTCCGGGTTGATGAACCTTTACCCGCCCGAAAACAGGGCGCTGGCGGAAAAAATCGCCGCCTCGGGAGCCGTCGTCACGGAATTCCCGATGACCGTTTCGCCCGATGTGCAGACGTTTCCCCAGCGCAACCGGATCGTGAGCGGCTGGAGCGACGGCTTGCTGGTGGTGGAGGCTGGGCTCAAAAGCGGCGCGCTCATCACGGCGGGGCAAGCGGCGGACCAGGGACGCTCCATCTTTGCCATTCCGGGGCAGATCGACAAGTCGACCTCGGCGGGCTCCAACCGCCTCATCCAGCAGGGAGCCAAGCTCGTCATGGGCGCGGCGGACATCCTCGATGACCTGCAAATCCTGCTCCCCGAAAAGCCGCAGCTTCAGCAAAGCCCCGCGCGCACCGTGCAATTTGCGGGCAACGAGCAGGCGGTTTACGATGCCATCACCGAGGGGGAAACCGCCATTGACGCCATCATCGCGAAATCCGGTTTGCCACCGGGGGCTGTCTCCTCTACGTTGCTCGCCCTTGAAATGAAGCGCTTAGTAAAGCAGCTTCCTGGACAGCACTTTGTGAAATTACTTTGAAACAAAAGGAATTTTATCAGGAACTCAGGAAATCAGGAATTAGGGAACTTGAATATCGTCGATAACAAAGACCTCAGCGGGAAAGTCATCGCGGCTGCCATTGCGGTGCATCGCGAGCTTGGACCGGGGTTTCTGGAATCGATTTATGAGACCGCCCTCTGTCTGGAACTTGGCGCTTCGGGCATTTCCTTTGAGCGCCAGAAGACCATTCCCGTTTTATTTAGAGATACTGTGGTTGGAGAACATCGACTGGACCTTCTCGTGGAGGGCAAGCTCATCGTTGAGCTGAAAGCCGTAGCGGATCTGGACAAAATCCATTTTAGCGTTATGCGTTCCTATCTGAAAGCCACCGATTTGCAGGACGGCCTGCTTCTGAACTTCGCCACGATGCCCCTCACCATCAAGCGGGTGGGTTGTCAGAGAAACCTTGATCCCGGAGTAATCACCCCCTAAGTTCCGAACTCCCCGATTCCAAATTGCATTTTTCCTGACTTTCCTGAGTTCCTGATCGCATTAAATTCCTGATTTCCCATGGGTAAAAAACTGGTCATCGCAGAAAAACCGAGCGTCGCTGGCGACATTGCCCGGACCTTGGGAAAATTTAAAAAGGAAGGCGACTTCTACGAGAACGACGAAATGATCGTCGCCTCCGCGATTGGTCACCTGCTGGAACTCTGCGTGCCCGAGGGCTTGGAGAAACGCGGCAAGTGGAAGATCGAAAACCTCCCGATGATGCCCCAGGAATTCGAGCTGGCCCCCACCGACGGCAAGGCCGAGACCCGCTTCAAGCTCCTCAAGCGACTGATGAAACGCGCCGACGTGGACGGCATCATCAACGCCTGCGACGCCGGGCGCGAAGGCGAACTCATTTTCCGCAACCTCATCCAGATGGCAAAGGTCAAGAAGCCGATCCAGCGCCTCTGGCTTCAGTCGATGACCGCCGACGCCATCCGCACCGCCTTCAAGCATCTGCGCACCGACGAGGAGATGCTCCCGCTGGCCGCCGCCGCCGTCTGCCGCTCGGAAAGCGACTGGCTCGTGGGCATCAACGCCACGCGCGGCATGACGTGGTTCAACTCCAAACAAGGCGGCTTCCGGCTCACGACCGCCGGGCGCGTCCAGACGCCCACGCTCGCCATTTTGGTGGAGCGGGAGGAAAAGATCCGCGCCTTCAAACCGCGCACCTATTTTGAAGTGCACGGCACCTTCGACGTGAAAGCGGGCGAATACCAAGGCCGCTGGTTCGACGAAAAATTCAAGAAATCCGACGACGAAACGCTCAAGGCAGAACGGATCTGGACGCAGGCGGAGGCGGAAGCGATCCGCGCGAAATGCGAAGGCAAGCCGGGCATCGTCACCGAGGAAAAGAAGGCTGCGAGCCAAATTTCCCCGCAGCTTTACGATCTGACCACCCTCCAGCGGGAAGCCAACGGGCGGTTCGGCTTCAGCGCCAAAATGACTTTGCAGATCGCGCAGGCGCTCTACGAGAAACACAAGGTGCTCACCTATCCGAGAACGGATTCGCGCTATTTGCCCGAGGACAATCTCGCCACGGTCAAAAGCGTGCTGGCGAATTTCCCCGAGCCGAGCCTCGCGGGCCATGCGAAAAAGGCGCTCAGCAACGGCTGGGTGCATCCCAACAAGCGGATTTTCAACAGCGCCAAAGTCACCGACCACAACGCCATCATCCCGACCGGCGTGGAGCCCAAAAGCCTCAACGAAGTCGAGACCAAGCTCTTCCGGCTCGTCTCCCAGCGCTTCATCGCGGTGTTTTTCCCGGCGGCCCAATTTGAGATCACCACCCGCATCAACCGGTTGGAAAACGAGCAGTTCAAGACCGATGGCAAAATAAA
>JBAXCI010000186.1:0-2661 GCA_037141555.1 Verrucomicrobiota bacterium
GTGAGGCCGCGGGTTTCGCTCATTCCGATTGCTTGTTGTGCCATAATAATGGGTGCTTGGGTTGCGTTAAGCTGAGGTTTGGGAGAGTTTTTGCCACGCGTTGCGGGCGATGATGATTTCTTCATTGGTGGGGATCACCCGCACTTCGATCTTCGAGCGCGGCGTGGAGATGACGGTTTCTGTGGCCCGCACCTTGCGGTTGACTTCGAGGTCGAGTTCGAGCCCGCAGAAGTTGAGGTCGGCGCAAACTTTTTCGCGCAAAGGGGCATCGTTTTCGCCGATGCCAGCCGTGAAAATCAGAACGTCCGCGCCGTTCATTTCGACCAGGAACTGGCCGATGTATTTGCGGATGCTGCCGGCGAAGATGTCGAGCGCGGTGATTGCATCCGCATTGCCCGCTTCCGCCGCCGCGACGAGGTCGCGCACGTCGCCGCTTGGGAGCCCCGACATGCCTTTGAGGCCGGATTGCGTGGTGAGCGCTTTCTCCACGGCGTCGATGCCGAGGCCGAGGTCGCGGGCGAGGTAAACCAGCGCGAACACGTCGAAGTCGCCGACCCGGTTGTTCTGCGGAAGGCCGCTCTGCGGGGTCATGCCCCAGCTCGAATCGATGGCGACGCCATTGCGGACGCACGCGAGCGAGGAACTGCCGCCGAGGTGGCAGGAGATCATGCGCAGATTCTTCGTGCCGCGCAGTTCCGCGCAGCGTTGGGTGACGTAGCGGTGGCTCGCGCCGTGGAAACCGTTGCGGCGGATGCCGTATTTGGTTTCCCATTCGAGCGGCACCGGGTAGCGGCGGTTTTCCAGCGGAACCTCGTCGTAGAATGCCGTCTCGAAGGTTCCGATGCACGGCAGGGCGGGGTGGCAGGCATTGAAGCTGCGCACCGCCGCAATGTAGGGCGGATTGTGGGCCGGAAGAAGGGTGTTGATCTCTTCCATGGCGCGCAGCACCGTCTCGTCCATCACTTGGGTGCCCGAGATGCCACGCGCCATCACCGGCTTGAAGCCGACCGCGGCCAGGTGTTCAAACCCGCCGAGGATTTTTTCCACAAACGCAATGGCCGCCGAATAGTCCGGGAAGGAAGCCGCGCCCTTCTGCTCCGGCTCGTCGCCGAGCTGGTATTTGAAGGTCGAGTCCGCGTTGCCGATGCGCTCCATCCCGCCTTTGGCGAGAACGCGCTCACTGGGCATCTCGATCAAGCGAAACTTGAACGAGGTGCTGCCAATGTTGGCTACGAGGATTTGGTTGGGCTTCACGGATTGTTCAGAGGTTACGAATTACTTGCCGTTGGCGATAACCTTGCCGGAAATGAATTTTCCGAGCTTCGCGAGGTCGTCGTGCGGACGGGGGATGACGTGAACGGCGACCACTTCGCCGAGCGCGCTTGCTGCCGTTGCGCCAGCTTCGACGGCGGCCTTGACGGCTGCCACGTCGCCGCGCACAAAGACGCTGACGTTGCCTGAGCCGACTTTTTCCCAGCCGATGAGTTCGACGTTGGCGGCCTTCAACATGGCGTCAGTTGCTTCGAACTGCGCGACGAGGCCTTTGGTTTCGATGGTTCCGAGTGCTTGTCCTGCCATAATAAGTATTTAGGTAAAGGTGGGCGTTGGGTTTAGGCGGTGAAGAACGCCAGGAGTTCCGGCGCGGGGCGGGCGATGACGTGGGAGGCAACGAGGTTGCCCGCACGGGTCGCGGCTTGTTTTCCGGCATCCACAGCGGCTTTGACGCTGCCTACGTCGCCACGGACGACCGTGGTTACGAGACCGCCGCCGATCTGGATGGATTTGACGAGTTCGACGTTCGCCGCTTTGACCATGGCGTCACTGGCTTCCACCAGGCCCACGTAGCCGCGCGTTTCAATTAGTCCGATTGCTTCGCTCATGTTGTTTTGCGTTTGGGTTGGATGTTTCGAGAGAGGTTATTTGAAAAGTTCGACTTTCGTGGCGTGTTCGAGATTGCACGCGTTGGCTTCGTCGGTGTCGATGTGCACTTCAAGCTTGAATGTAGGATCGACCCGCACGAGCAGGTCGTCAAAGCGGGTGGAGCAATCTTTGGCGGTCACTTTGAGGGTGATCGTGTCCATGTGCTTGACGCCGTAAAATTTCGCGTCGTCCGGGGACATGTGGACGTGACGCCAGGCGCGGATGACGCCGTTTTTCATTTCGAGCATCCCCTTGGGCCCCATGATGTAGCAGCCGGGGGTGCCGTCGATGTTGCCCGAGGCGCGGATCGGGAGGTCGATGCCGAGTTGGACGGAATCGGTGATGGAGAGCTCAACCTGCGTCAGGTTGCGGCAGGGCCCGAGGATGCGCAGATTTGGGATGATCCGTTTGCGCGGCCCAATCATGGTCACCGTCTGTTGGGAGGCGAACTGCCCCTCTTGGTAAAGCATCTTGTGGACGGTCAACTGGGCGCCTTTCCCGAAGAGCACCTCAAGGTTCTCCGGGGAGATGTGCATGTGGCGGGCCGAACTGTTCACCATCAAAACGGGAGCCGGTCCGGTGGGCGCTTTTTTCCCAATTTGCCGGTAAAGCGCCTCGCGAACGAGTGCCTCAACAGATGAACGGCTGGAAACGGGAGAGTCGGAAGTCATGGCGAGTGCGGGAGGAATGAGGCGATCTGGTTATATGATTGACATCAGTCATATCACGGAGCCGAAGACC
>JBAXCI010000187.1:0-2654 GCA_037141555.1 Verrucomicrobiota bacterium
CTGGGCTCGCGGCTCTTATAGTGAAGATAGGAAAGGTTGGTGTGCCACCAGCTAAATAGTTCGTGATCAACCTTGGCTGTTTCCTGGGTTGCCTGATCAAGCAGAATGGCCAGACCAGTGAAATCGTTCGCGCCTAGATATGACGGCGTGCTGGCAGCTTTCGGAAAGTAACTCGCGATGGCCAGGCCGACAGGGTTCAAACGGTTTGCCGGAATCACGTTGCCCGGGAACGCCGTGCGTGCGGTGCCGCTGAAAGGATCGTAAATAGTTGCCAGTGCGCCCGCTTTGGTGAAACTCTTGGAGAAGTCTCCAGCGCGCTCCAGATCGGTGGGAGTTGCCAGCAACTGGGTGAGCCCTGAGTTCTGACGGTAGCGTTCATAGCCCAACCAGAAGAAGGTCTTGTTCTTGCCGTTGTAGAGTTTGGGGATGAGAATCGGGCCGCCGAAAGACGCGCCGAAGTTAACCTGCGGGGTCGAAGGACGGGCGATGCGGGTGGCGTTGTTGAAGAAACTGTTGGCGAGCCATTCGGTCTGACGGGTGTAGCCGAAGAGGCTACCGTGCAGATCGTTGGATCCGGACTTAAGGTAGGTGTTGAACACGCCCCCACCGGTGCGGCCCATTTCGGCGTCGTAGGTGTTGGCCTGAATTTTGATTTCCTGAACGGCTTCCAGAGTTGGGATGATGACTGCTACGTTTGAGGTGGCTGTGATTGGCACACCATCGATCAAATAATTGTTGCCACGGACTGGGCCGCCGGCGATGGAGATCTGCGAAGAGCCGCTCTGATCCTGCATGCGGTTGAAGCGGGGGTCACCGGCCTGCACCACGTTGGGGGCGATTTTCGCCATCATGAACGGATTGCGGCCGAGGTTGGGAAGATCGACAATCTTCTGGCGGTCGATGACCTGGCCATTGGATGCGTTGGCGGTTTCCATCAGCGGAACCTCTTCAGTAACGTTGATGGTTTCGCTAACCGAGCCGACTTCAAGGGTCATATTCACGGTAAGAAACTGTTGGGTTGCGACAACTACGCCTTTTCTTTCGAACCGCTTAAAGCTAGGAGACTCTGCCCGAACGGTATAAGTTGCGGGTTCAACCGCATTGAATACATACTCCCCGGCCTCATTCGTGACGGTGGCGCGCACGACGCCAGTGCTTTCGTCCATGAGTGAGACTTTATCCGTGGCGATTAGGGCACCGCCGGAGTCGGCGATGCTTCCTCTGACGCCCCCTTGGTATGATTGCGCGGCCAGTGGAACGGCTGACACAATCCAATACACGGCTGCGCATGCAATGATGCTGGAAGATTTCACGATAGATTACCCCTTTTTGGTGGTTGATTCGTTATTGAGAAGCGAGACGGGGGGATGGGAGCAAACAATGCTGCGGACGTGCAAACAATGCGAGATGGGCTCAGAACTTTAGAGCGCCGTCACCGACGGGTAGGAAACTTGAGCATACGGCATGTTAGCAGGCGACGCAATAAAGAACTTTTCTATACGGGCCATACAAGAATGTAATACCGGCAACAGTTTTTGAATTTAATAGAAAATGAAACACTTATGATTAATAGAAGGACGAGTTTCTATGAATCATAATCGGGGGCCTGGGCATAGTCTTTGGGCGGAATCCATCCCGGATGGGGGGTCATCGAACTTTGGATTTCAGCGGCGGGATGGAACGATTTCCAGAGATCGAGTTCAGCTCCTAACGATACCACACGCTCAGGATTTTGTGCTGCCAAGTCGGTCTTTTCAAATGGATCGTGCGCCAAGCCGAAAAGCAAGTCAGGTGGTGACGGTTTGCCAGCGAAGACCTGTAGAACCAGTTTCCAATCGTCAACGCGGACGGCGTATTGGTAATCTGGTGTTTCGTTGCGTTTGCAGGCCCAAAATAGCGGCTTTCGCCGGACCGGCGGGGCGCCCGTGACTTGATCCAGCAGGTCGAGTCCATCCAATGATTTTAAGGATCCAGGCTTTCCGCCGGCGGCTTTGGCCAGAGTTGGAAGCAGATCGAGGACGCTCATAATCTGGTCAACGGATGAACCTGGGCGGATCTTTCCGGGCCAGCGCATGAGGCAGGGAACTCGGATGCCCCCCTCAAAGACCGTTAATTTCCCGGCACGATATGGAAGATTCACGCTGGCTGCCGCACCCCCGTTATCACTTAAAAAGAGCAGCAATGTGTCGCGCGCCATGCCCTCGCGGTCTATGATTTCCAGGATTCGGCCAACCGCTTGATCGAGTGAATCGACCATTGCGGCCATCGCCTGTTTCGGTTTGGATTGGATGTTTGCGTACTTTGCCAGGAGTTCCGGAGGTGCCTGTAGTGGCGCATGAACAGCCGTGAACGCCGCGTAAAGGAAGAGCGGTTGACTCTTTTTTCGCTCCCGAATCACTTTAACAGCTTCGGCAGCGAGCAGATCGGTGGCGTAGCCAGACTCCCGGACGCCTTTTCCATTGCGCTGCCAGTCCAGGCCGCCTTGCTTCGTGTGTTCAAAGTAGTCTATCTCTGCATTGACGCAACCATAGAAATGATCGAAGCCGCGCGCGTTGGGGAACATGCGGCGATGGGCATGTCCGAGATGCCACTTGCCAACCATAGCGGTTTGATAACCCATGGTTTTCAGAGTCTCTGGGAGCATGTGTTCATCC
>JBAXCI010000188.1:0-2643 GCA_037141555.1 Verrucomicrobiota bacterium
AATCGGAGATTCGCAGACATTGGCATTCCCAATCGGGAGATTGGGAACGAGCGCGCGTTGGGGAAGGTTCAAGCCAGCGAGGAAAGGGAGAGCGCATAGCGTAATCTGGATGTTCGAATATCTCCTGATCGCAGCGGGCGGGGCCTTGGGCAGTGTGGCGCGTTATTGGGCGTCCGGTTTGGTCGCGCAACGGTTTGGAGAAACCTTCCCGCTGGGCACACTGGTTGTCAATGTGAGCGGCTGTCTCATCATCGGCTTCTTCTCGACGATCACCGAGCCAAACGGGCGCTTCTGGGTTCAGCCGGGGTTCCGGCAGTTTTTCATGGTCGGCATTTGCGGCGGCTACACCACGTTCTCTTCCTTCAGCCTCCAGACGCTCAGCCTGGCCCGGGACGGCGAATGGTTCTATGCCGGGCTCAACGCCGTCCTTTCTCTGGTTGCATGCCTTTTTGCCGTATGGCTCGGCCATGTTCTGGCCATGATGATCAACCGCCCGTAACATCTATGGAACTTCCCCAAGACTCCACGCTCCTGCGAATCTACATCGGCGAGAGTGATCGCGCCGACCATAAGCCGCTCTACGAGGTGCTCGTGATGAAAGCGCGCGAAATGCACCTGGCGGGCGCGACGGTTCTGCGCGGACCGCTCGGCTACGGCGCATCGAGCCGGCTGCACACGGCGAAAATCCTGCGGCTCTCAATGGATTTGCCGGTGGTCATCGAAATCATCGATCGCCCGGAGAAGATCGAAGCTTTTCTCCCGGTCATCGAACAACTGATCGAAGGCGGCCTGGTGACGCTGGAACCGGTGAAGGTGATCCATTATCGCCCGAAAACTCCCGAGGGAGATGCCCCGCGCCTTTAGGCCGGCCGCACCAGCAGCTTAAACTCGAGCGCATCCACGAGCGCCAGCCAACTGGCTTCGATGATGTTGTCCGACACGCCCACGGTTCCCCAATCGCTGGTGCCGTCGGTGGACATGATCAGCACGCGGGTTGGCGCGGCGGTGCCCTGTTTGCTGTCGAGAATGCGCACCTTGTAGTCTTCCAGCTTGATCTCGTCGATCTGCGGATAAAACGGCCGGAGCGCTTTGCGCAGCGCGGCATCGAGCGCGTTCACAGGGCCGTCGCCCTCGTCCACGGTGTATTGCTTCTCGCCGTTGATCTTCAGCTTGACCGTTGCCTCGCAGGTGTCGCAGGAACCGGCTCCTGAACGGCGGAACGTGCAGTGATATTCGAGCAATTCAAACAACGGCTGATGATGATGCAGCGCCTTGCGGATCAGAAGATCAAAGGAGCCATCGGCCGCTTCAAACTCGTAGCCGAGCGCTTCGCGGCGTTTGATCTCCTGGAGAATTTCCGCCACTTCCGGCGAACCCTTTTGCAGGTGAAATCCGAGCGCCTCCGCCTTGAGCAGCACGTTGCTCTGGCCGGAGAGTTCGGAAACGAGAATATTCTGCGAGTTGCCGACCTCCTCGGGCCGGATGTGTTCGTAGCTGCGGGCGAGCTTCTGAACCGCGTTGACGTGGATGCCGCCTTTATGAGCGAACGCGCAGGAACCAACATAAGGCGCGCGGATGTTGTGCTGGCTGTTGGCGAGGTCATCGACAAAGAGCGACAACTCGCGCAACCGGGTGAGATCCGGCACGACGGGAATCCCCATCTTGATCTGTAAATTGGGCATCACGGTTGTGAGATCACAGTTGCCGACGCGTTCGCCGTACCCGTTGATCGTCCCCTGGACCTGCACCGCCCCGGCCCGAACCGCAGCCAGGGCATTGGCCACGCCCAGCCCGGAATCGTTGTGCGTGTGAATGCCCACCGGCATGCCGATGCGCGCGATCACGTCGCGGGTGATCGCTTCGACCTCCTCCGGCAGCGTGCCGCCATTGGTGTCGCACAAAACCGGCAGATCGACCCCGCCTTCCACCGCGGCCAGCAAGGTGCTCACCGCGTAGTCCGGGTCTTCTTTATAGCCGTCAAAAAAGTGTTCCGCATCGTAACAGACCTCGCGCCCGTGGGCTTTGAAATAGGCCACCGTGTCCCGGATCATCGCCCGGTTTTCTTCCAGGGCGACATTGAGGACCTCCCTCACGTGGAGAATCCAGCTCTTCCCGACCAGCGTAACCACCGGGGATCCCGCGTCCAGCAGAGCCCGAACCTGAGGGTCGTCCTCAACGGTGAGATTGCCGCGCCGGGTGCTGCCAAAGGCCGCGATTTTCGCATGCTTCCACGTGCGCTTGCGGGCTTCCTCAAAGAACTCGGCGTCCTTCGGGTTCGATCCCGGCCAGCCGCCCTCGATGTAATGAACGCCGAAGGCGTCGAGCCTTTCGGCCACGCGAATTTTGTCCAGGACACTAAACGAAATTCCGGTGCCCTGCGTGCCGTCGCGCAAGGTGGTGTCGTAAATGGTGACCTGAGGCGTTTTCATAAAGGGAAGGTGTTTCTAGCCTTCGTTCCGGGGCTTTGCAAGCCGCGAGGCAGAACCGGCGCTCCAAGGAGGGCGTAAAGGGTGCAGGATTTTCGATTTGACGAAGGGGGGAAACGTGAAGAGACTCCCGGTCCTTCCATGCGTCACACTCTATCGGTTCTGGTCGAAAATAAGTTCGGCGTGCTTACGCGAATTGCGGGCATGTTCAGCGGTC
>JBAXCI010000189.1:0-2556 GCA_037141555.1 Verrucomicrobiota bacterium
CAGCGGCAGTTCGCGGATATATTCGAGGAATCCTGTGGGCTTACCCATGGTGGTGATATGTTTGAGATCGACTCCGGAGTTGTGAAATGGCTTGGTTTTGCGCTCCCTATCCGCCGCCGACCCGGGCAACGTCGCGGGCATTGGCTTCAAAGGCTGCGTTGAGGGCTTCATCTCCGGTCATGCCGGCTTCCTCCGCCTTCTTGATGGCGGCGATGACGCGCTTGTAATCCTTCGGCATGACTTTGACGAACTTCGGCGCCAACTCATCCCAGAGGGCGAGCACCTGGAAGGCGCGCTGGCTCTTGGTGTATTCGGCGTGCCGGGCGATCATCTGGCGGACTTCTTCGATTTCGTCGCCCTCCATCGTTTCGAGTCCGACCATCTGCTGGTTGCAGCGGCTCGGGAAGACGCCCGCTTCGTCGAGCACATATGCGACACCGCCGCTCATGCCGGCTGCGAAGTTGCGTCCGGTAGCCCCGAGCACCACCACCTTGCCGCCCGTCATGTACTCGCAACCGTGGTCGCCCACGGCTTCGACTACCGCGTTGACGCCGGAGTTGCGGACGCAGAAGCGTTCGCCGGCCATGCCGCGGATGTAGGCTTCACCATTGGTCGCGCCGTATAGGGCGACGTTGCCGGTGATGATGTTCTCTTCCGCGTTGAACGTGGAGCCGACAGCCGGATAGAGGATGATCTTGCCGCCCGAAAGCCCCTTGCCGAGGTAATCGTTCGCGTCGCCTTCGAGTTCGAGGGTCACGCCCTTGGGCACAAACGCGCCGAAGCTCTGGCCGGCCGAGCCGGTGAAGTGGAGATGCACCGTGTCAGCAGGCAGTCCGGCAGCGCCGTGGCGCTTGGTGATCTCGTTGCCGAGAATCGTGCCGACCACGCGGTTGACGTTGCGGATAGGCAGCTTGGCGCAGACTTTTTCGCCGTTCTCGATGGCTGGTTTGCACAGGTCGAGCAGCGTCGTGATGTCCATCGACTTGTCGAGGCCGTGGTCCTGGGTGATCTGGCAGTAGCGCCCAACTTCAGGACCGGCTTTCGGCTGGTAAAGGATCGCCGAGAGATCGATGCCCTTGGCCTTCCAATGTTCGACAGCTTTTCTCGCCTCGATCAGATCGGTGCGTCCGACCAATTCCGTCAGCTTGCGAACACCGAGTTGGGCCATCAACTCGCGGACTTCCATGGCGACAAAGCGCATGAAATTCACGGTGTGTGCAGGGTCGCCGGTGAACCGCTTGCGCAGTTCAGGGTTCTGTGTGGCAACGCCGACCGGGCAGGTATTCAGATGGCAGACGCGCATCATGATGCACCCGAGCGTCACGAGCGGGGCTGTGGCGAATCCGAATTCCTCAGCGCCGAGCAGAGCGGCGATGATGACGTCGCGGCCGGTCTTGAGCTGGCCGTCGGTTTCCACCGCGATGCGGCTGCGAAGATTGTTGAGCACCAAGGTCTGATGCGTTTCGGCCAGGCCAAGCTCCCACGGGAGGCCCGCGTGCTTGGTGCTGGTTTGCGGCGAAGCGCCGGTGCCGCCATCGAAGCCGCTGATGAGCACCACGTCGGCATGGGCTTTGGCCACGCCCGCTGCGATGGTTCCCACGCCCACTTCGGACACCAGCTTGACGCTGACGCGCGCGGCGCGGTTGGCATTCTTCAAGTCGTGAATCAACTCCGCGAGATCTTCAATCGAGTAGATGTCATGGTGCGGAGGCGGCGAGATGAGGCCGACGCCTGGCGTCGAGTGCCGGGTCTTGGCGACCCAAGGATAAACCTTTGAGCCGGGAAGCTGGCCGCCTTCGCCGGGCTTCGCGCCCTGGGCCATCTTGATTTGAATTTCCTGCGCGTTGGTCAGGTAATGCGAAGTCACGCCAAACCGGCCGGAAGCGACCTGCTTGATGGCGCTCATCTTCGAGTCGCCATTGGCCATTGGGATAAAGCGCTCTGGATCTTCGCCGCCTTCGCCCGTGTTGGAGCGGCCGCCGATGCGGTTCATCGCGATCGCCATTGCTTCGTGAGCTTCCTTCGAGATCGATCCGTAGGACATTGCACCCGTCTTGAAGCGCTTCATGATCGCCTCGATCGGCTCGACTTCCTCAATCGGCACCGGGGTGGTGTTCTTCAGATCGAAGAGTCCCCGAAGCGTGAAGAGTTCCTTGCCCTGTTCGTTGACCAGCGCCGCGTATTGCTTGTAAGCGGTGTAGCTGTCGCCACGGACCGCCTTTTGCAGCGTGTGAATCGTCAGCGGATTGAAGAGATGCGGTTCGCCGTCTTCACGCCACTGGTATTCGCCGCCGGAATCGAGCGTTGCCCCGTCGACCGGGCGCTCAGGGAAAGCGTTCTTGTGACGCATCAGCACTTCGCCGGCGATCACTTCCAAGCCTGCGCCTTCGATGCGCGAGGCCGTCCAGGTGAAATACTTGTTGATGACCTCGCGGTTGATGCCGACCGCTTCGAAAATCTGCGCACCGCGATAGCTCTGGATGGTCGAAATGCCCATCTTGGAGGCGACTTTGATGACGCCCTTGGTCGCGGCCTTGGTGTAATTCTTGCAGGCGG
>JBAXCI010000190.1:0-2525 GCA_037141555.1 Verrucomicrobiota bacterium
CTGTTCCCGGTCACCCTTGTAGCCATCTTCGAGCAATCGCAGCACTTCACTGACACTCAGTTGCTTGTTCGTGCCGCCCGGCAGCCGCTGGGATTGCAGCAGGTGCAAGGCAAACTCATCGAGCTTCTTGGTCAGGAAGTAGGCGCGCACAAAACCGGGGATGCGGCGGTAATGGAGCTCGGCACTGATCTCGGCAAGCTGGCTGACGCGCGTGCCGGGCTGATTCTGAACATCCAAAAACAGGCCGACCTGGCAGGGGCAATCGCCCTGCGGGCGCTCGTCATTGGCTGGCTTCGCTGGACAATTGGCCTGCTGGCAGATCGGTTCAAGACCTTTCCGCTTCACCAGCCCCGGCAGAAGCTTCATGAGTCGGAGATGATACAGCGCAAGATGGAAGGCGAGGAGGATCTTCAGATAATCCACCATGACGGAACGCGGAATCTTGGTGCGATACTGCAGTAGGCGAACGATGTCGTCCGCCATCAAATCGGCCGAGCCTATGCACAGGGGCGGGGTCGGTACGCGTGAATCATTGAGCGGCGCGTCCTGGGTCACTTCGGACGTGTTCAGACTCAACAGCGCCTGCGTCTCGACATCCACCAACGCGTTGGTGTCTTCCAACTGCGTGTTGGGATCAACCCCTTCAAAAAAGAACCCCTTCATGCCGGCGATCGCGCGTTTGCCGAGATCGTTGCGGGCGTGCCAGAGTGTTTCGTATATGTGCTGAGACGCGCCGTAATCGCGGCAATGAGTAGGATTGCGAAAGCGGTAGGTGTAACCATGGAGCGGACGCGGGGCAGCGACCGCCTCTTTGCCTGCCTTGCCACGATTTACCAGATCCAGCAAGTGCGTTTCAAGCCAGCCGCGCGTGATGTCCGGATACTTGCTGAAATCCTTGAAGCGCGTGGGCTGCGAGAGGAAGTGGGCGGAGAAGGTGCCCACCGTGTTATCCTTCTTAAAAAGGCGGCTTTCGTGACCCTTGTGGTGGATGCGTGCAAAGAGAAGCGTCAATACGCGGTCCATCTCCAGCGTCTTGAAATCCAGGAGGCTGATCTTGGGCAGGCGGAAATGCTTGTCTCTACTCTTTAGTGCCATAAGGCGGTGGTTCTTCGGAAATGCGCATGGCCAACTGGCCGCCCGGATACCGGGTCACAGCATAAAACTCATGCCCAGTGGGGGTGAGCAAAACTTCCTGACAGGAGGCTGAACCCAGGATGTTCTTGAACACGGCAAGGGTGAGATAATACCCCTGCAATTCATCCACCGTCGGGCGATAGCCCTGATTCAGACGATCCAGCATTTCGAATACGTCCAGATTGATGACCAATTCGGCGGTCAATCCTGAGTCATCGACATACCGGAGCAACAGTGCGGTCGGCGAATGTTCGAGATACGGGGACGCCTGCGCCGGTTCTTGCGGCACGACCTCAAAGCGATCCGCCGGGAACACGCGGTAGCTGCGAATGGTTGCGGCCTCGACCTGACGCGCCTGCAAGGCGAGCTTCCCGCGCAGGCGGCGGTTGTCGAAAACGCCTTCGCCGCGATTCACGGCGCGAATGATCTTCAGCGCCTCGGTCTTGGGGTCCGGCCGCTGGGTCAGGATGGTGAGCATCTGGGAGGCCGCGCCGTAGGGAATAAGGTGGTTCCACGATTCATCGCGAGCCTCAAAAAAATGACGGCGACGAAGCATGGACACATATTCGCGGTGGCGCTTGAAGCGCGGGCCGTTATGGTGCGTGGTGATCTCAGCCGGCAACGCCTCGTAGGCGGCAGTGAGCAACTCCGCGTCGTAACTCGCACGTGGCGCGAAGTCCATCAATCCCGGCGCGGGAGCGGGCCGGTGAAAATCAAACATCCGATCGAGCTTGGGATCACTCGTCTGGCCGACTTCGATTTCACGAAGCAGACGCAAGAGCCGGTCCTTTTGATCCACGCCGAACCCGGCCCAACTGTTGAAGTAAAACCCATGCAAGATCTCCTCCCGTTCGCCTTGCTGATAGAGTGCGTGAATCTCTTCGCAATCCCTCGTGCCCACAAGGGTGAAGGCAAGCGCCGAGCGGAGATCGCGCAGGGTGATGTGCAACTTGGCGCGCAGGGTCACGAGCCGATACATCAAAGCCAGCCGTTCGAGCACCTGCGGCCCGGCGGTGGGATTCGCGAACGTCCGCGCGTTGTGATGAACGTAGCATTTGTCGCAAAGGTCGCAGTTCTTGCACGCTGCCCAAAACTTCGGCTCGACCAGTCGCTTGACCAGTCGTTCGAGGATGGACGGCATTTCGCCGTAGGGGGCGACGACGCTGCGGAGATTCAGGTTCACGATGGCGATTCCATCTTCCGGTGAACCGGTGCGCAGACCGCGCTGCACGATCTGCTTTAGGCGCGGATACTCCCCGCCGGACTGTTCGAGGAAATCAATCAGGCGCCCCTCATTGATGGCGATCAGCCGGGTTTCGTTGGTGGGCCACCGGGAAACATCGCTGCCGGTGAACGGTGCAAAGAACTGAACCAACACTTCGTCGTTGATC
>JBAXCI010000191.1:0-2454 GCA_037141555.1 Verrucomicrobiota bacterium
CGGGGAGGGGACTCGAACCCCTAAGGATTGCTCCACCAGATCCTAAGTCTGGCGTGTCTGCCAATTTCACCACCCCGGCTTGTCTGATAATGAGGAGTTTTAGCACTCGGCTTTTGACTTTGTGCTGGTGCCAAAGCTTCTCATCGCGTCGATTTTACACCCGCACGCGATTCACGCAACCGCAGAGTTCCGGTCATCATCAACCTACGGCTACAAAGCGATTTGGAACCAAACTTGGCAGCACGCAATCTGGGGGGAGTGATTGATTGGATGGATGGGCTATTTTCGGATTAGGAATTTGGGCGGAAATCGTTGTAGAGTTCCTTTTCCTGATCCTCTTTTGTATTTTTCCATGCCCAAAGTCCTCATCAAAACCTACGGCTGCCAGATGAACGAGCGCGACTCCGAACAGGTCGCCCAGATGCTCATCGCACGCGGCTTTGAGATGACCACGGACGAGAACGCCGCCGACGTCATCCTGCTCAACACATGCAGCGTGCGCGACATGGCGGAACAAAAAGCGCTCGGCAAGATGCGTATCCTGGCCCATCACCACAAGGGCGAGGGCAAGGTGCTCGGGTTCCTCGGCTGCATGGCGCAAAGCCGGGGGGCGGAACTGGCCAAAGGGATCGCTGTCGATCTGGTCGCCGGGACGCAGAAATTTCACCGGGTCGCCGACTATGTGGAGGAATTGCTCGCCCGCAAGCGCTCGCAGTCGATGGACGACACCCGGTTTTCGATTGTCGATGTGGAGGAGGAACCGGGATCGCAGGAAGCCATCCGCGACCACACCGTGCGGCCCCGGCAGGGAACGGCGTTCGTCTCGATCATGCAAGGCTGCAACATGCGCTGCACCTTTTGCATCGTGCCTCAGACGCGCGGTTCGGAGCGGAGCCGCTCGATTGCGGAGATCGTCCGCGAAACCGAGGCGCTGGTGGCCCAAGGGGTGCGGGAGGTCACGCTCCTGGGGCAGATCGTCAATCTCTACGGACGCCACGAGTTGCCCAAAGTGGACGGGAAAACGCCGTTTGTGCAGTTGCTGGAGGCGGTACACGCCGTGGAAGGGCTGCAACGGCTCCGGTTCACCTCGCCCCATCCCATCGGCTACAAGGCGGACTTGATCGAGGCGTTTGGGCGGCTGCCCAAGCTCGCCGAGCATGTGCATCTCCCGCTGCAATCGGGCTCGGATCGCATTCTCAAGGCGATGCACCGCGGCTACACGGCGCAGAGTTATCTGGAGCTGGTGGGCGGGATGCGTGCGGTGCGCTCGGATTTGGCGATCACCACGGACATCATCGTCGGGTTTCCCGGCGAGACGGAGGCGGATTTCCAGGCCACCCGCGCGCTGGCCATGCAAGCGCGGTTCGATAACGCCTTCATCTTTCGCTATTCCAAACGCAAAGACACGCCCGCCGCGACGATGGCCGACCAAGTGGACGAGGCCACCATCGACGCCCGGCACCACGATTTGCTGGAACTGACCAACGCCATCATTAAAGAGAAGCTTGATGCCTTGATCGGCGCCAACGTGGAGGTGTTGTGCGAGGGGCCGAGCAAGAATAATCCCCGGCGGCTCACGGGGCGTACGCGCGGCAACAAGATTGTCCTGTTCGAGGGGGACGAACGGCTCATTGGCCGGGTGATTGAGGTGCGGGTGGAGCGCACGAGCGGGTTCTGCTTGTATGGAGCCCCGGTTTAGCCTTTGTTTCTTTCGCGATGATTTACTCCTTAGATTTATACACGATGGGCTTGCTGGTGGGCGCGCTCTTGATTCTCGTTCATGCCGTCGCGCTGATTCATGGCGAGGGAGCCCGGGCGTTGCTGCGGCGGTTTCCGCGTTCGCGGGAAGTTGGCGCGCTGTTGCTCACGGTGGATGCCGTGTGGGCGTTCACGCTGGTGGCGCGGATTGATCTGGGCGAATTTTCAAACTACCGGCCCATTTTCCTCGCCATTATCGTCGCCGGTTATTTTCTGACCCTCTTTTTCGTGGAGGAATTCCTGGCCGTGCGCGCGCTGGGGATGTTGCTGCTCCTCGCTGCGGAACCGGTGCTGGAAGCGGCGTTCCTGCGGCCGGAAACCAGCCGTTTGCTCCTGAGCGTGCTCGCGTATGTCTGGGCGACGCTGGGGATTTTTTGGGTCGGCAAACCGTATTTGCTCCGCGATCAGATCGACTGGATTTCCAAAACCGAGACGCGCTGGCGCTTGGCCGCGCTGGCCGGGTTGGTCTACGGCGTGGCGGTGGTCGGGGCGGCCTTGACGCAATACGGCAGTTAAACCTAAAAACGGCAATGGATCCGGGCGATCTGGCATAATCTGCTGGCCGCGAATGACTTTTGTCCGGCTTCAACGTATCCATTGGGATACGCTGAAGCCTTCCGCAAGTCATATCGGCTCAGCATCTTATACCATCTACACAGTTAGATTGGTAGAACGCTTGGAGAGATAGCGTTTACT
>JBAXCI010000192.1:0-2423 GCA_037141555.1 Verrucomicrobiota bacterium
ATTCTCGTAACTCCAGAAACCCGCGTTCTCATCCAAGGCATTACCGGCAGCTTCGGCTCCCGGCACGCGCAACTCTCGCTCGACTACGGCACGAAGATCGTCGCCGGCGTCACCCCCGGCAAAGGAGGGCAGACGTTCCAGCAAGTTGTGCCGATCTTTGACACCGTCGCCCAGGCGGCCCGTGAAACCGGCGCCACCGTCTCCGCCATCTTCGTTCCGCCGCCCTTCGCGGCGGATTCCATCCTGGAAGGGATCGATGCCGGGCTCGACCTGGTCATCTGCATCACCGAAGGCATTCCCGTGGCCGACATGGTGCGGGTAAAGGCGGCGATGCGCGGGAGCAAAACCCGGCTCATCGGCCCGAACTGCCCCGGCATTGTCACCCCCGGCGAAGGCAAAGACTCCCACGGCGGCTGCCGCATCGGCATCGCCCCCGGCTACATCAACCACAAGGGGCACGTCGGCGTCGTCTCCCGCAGCGGCACCCTCACCTATGAAGCCGTCTGGCAGTTGACCACCCGCGGGCTTGGCCAGAGCACCACGGTCGGCATCGGCGGCGATCCCGTCAACGGCACCTCGCATTTGGACGTCATCAAGATGTTCAACGACGACCCTGAAACCGAAGCGATCATCATGATCGGCGAAATCGGCGGCACCGCAGAGGAAGAAGCCGCCGCGTGGATCAAAGAAAACTGCAAGAAGCCTGTGGCAGGGTTCATCGCGGGAGCCACCGCGCCCGCCGGCCGCCGCATGGGCCACGCCGGAGCCATCGTTTCCGGCGGCAAAGGCACTGCGGCAGCCAAGATCGCGGCCTTCCGTGACGCAGGCATCGCCGTGGCAGAGACCCCTTCGGTCATGGCAGATACCCTGATCCGGCACATCGCCGACCTCAAGGGGTAGAAATTCAAGAAAGGGAGGAGCGCGGCAACGACGTTCCTCCCTTTTTTTGCCTCCGCGCATAGTGGAATATTGGAGACGATCCTTGGTGAGGGAGTGTCGAAATATCGGGTTGCTGTTTTCGCAGACCCGCCCCATATTGCATCCATGCCAGTCACAGCGAAAGGTCTAGAAGGGATCGTTGCCAACAGCACCCGCCTGAGCGACGTTCAGGGACTCCAAGGAAAGCTCATCTACACCGGCTACGACATCGGAGAACTCGCGGGCAAGGCGACTTACGAAGAAGTCATCCACCTCCTGTGGCACGGCCACCTCCCGAATAAACGGGAACTCGCCGACCTCTGTCTTAACCTGCGCAGCCGGCGTGAATTGCCGTTGGGCGTCATCCGGTTCCTCACCCGCGCGCCCAAAAAAGCCGACCCGATGGACGTCATGCGCACGGCCATCTCGATGCTCGGCCTCTACGATTCCGACCTCGAAGAAGACATCAACGTCGACCGCAACCGCATCCGGGCCTACCATATCACGGCCAAAATCGGGGTCATCGCCGCCTATTTTCACCGGGCTCGCCAGGGCAAACCGCTTCCGCCCGTCCGCGCCGACCTCGGCGAAGCCGCCCACTTCCTCTACCTCATGAACGGGGAGGAAGCGTCGCCTGAAACCGTCAAGACCCTCGACGTCGCTTTCGTGCTCCATGCCGACCACGGCATGAACGCCTCCACCTTCAGCGCGCGCGTCACCATCGCCACTTTGAGCGACATGTATTCCGCCATCACCTCCGCCATCGGCACCCTCAAGGGGCCGCTGCATGGCGGAGCCAACGAGGGAGTCATCCACATGCTCGAGGAAATCGGCGAGGAAGCCAACGTGGACGCCTGGGTGGAAGAGCAGCTTGCCGAAAAGCGGAAAATCCTCGGCATCGGCCACCGCGTCTACAAAGTGCTCGACCCGCGCGCGCCGTTCCTGCGGGACATGGCCGTGAAGCTCACCGACCAGCTCGGCGAGCCGAAATGGATCCGCATGAGCGAGCGCATCGCCCAACTCATGCGCGAAAAGAAGGGCCTGGAAGCCAACGTCGATTTCTACAGCGCCACGGTTTACCACTCCCTGGGCATCCCGACGGATCTGTTTACGCCGATCTTCGCCATCGCGCGCTGCGCCGGGTGGACGGGCCACGTGCTGGAACAGTTAGCGGACAACCGGCTCTACCGGCCGTTGAGCGAATACGTCGGCCCAGCGCCGGGGCTGAAGTTTATACCGATTGAGGAAAGGTAGGGAAAGGTCTCGCGCAAAGAACGCAAAGGACGCAAAGGAGAAACTAAAGCCCCCGCTCTCCGTGGAAATGAAGCCCTTTTTTATGAAAACACTTCTTTGCACCCTCGTTTTCCTTCAGGTGCAAACCTGACGATCACAGTTCCTGACCTGGACGCTGCCTTCGCCCTCATTCGCCGACTCCAGCCCAAAGCAGTCAAATAATACCATCTACACAGTTAGATTGGTAGAACGCTTGGAGAGATAGCGTTTAC
>JBAXCI010000193.1:0-2395 GCA_037141555.1 Verrucomicrobiota bacterium
ATTCCGGATAAAATGCGATTATGACCTGAATATTATGCAAAATGCCCAGAGCCTGTATCAAATCACAACCAATGGATTACTGAAGTTGGAAGAGATCTATAAGCGGGAAAAACCGGACCTGGTGCTGGTGCATGGAGACACCACGACCACGCTCGTGGCGGCGCTGGCGGCTACCCAACCGGTGGCGCGCGGCTGGGCGCGCTATTTCACGTGGCTCAAATACAAGCAAACGCCGCAAGCGGTCATTTCGCGTCCCGAGGAAACCTTGGGCAAGCGGGGCGCGGGCGGCTCCATCTCCAAGCTCAATTTCTGGAACGAAACCGGCGTGGGTCGCGAGAAATTGCTGGAGGAAATCTTCGCGATGTTGGAGACCGAAGACTGGAGATACTCGGCGGACACTGGTTGGAAGAACTGGGACGTGCAAATCTACGGCAACCAGTTCTGGAGCATCAGCCTCGGGACCGTCACGGAATACCACGGCGGGCCGAAGTGCCTTACCCGGGTGCGCTTGAAATTCAAGCCGGTGGTGACCACCGTGCTCTCGAACTTCATCGCGCTTTCCGTCCTGCTCTACAACGTGCATGCAACGAGCTTCGGCCACAACCTGCTGCGGGCGCTGTACCTCGTGTATGTGCTCTGGCTCTTTGGGCGTGCCTACCGGCTCAAACATCGCGTAGCCGCGTTGGTCACCGCCGCCGCCAACCGCTGCGGGATGACGCGAGTCACCGGCAAGAAGAGCAAGCCGATGCCTGCGGGGAGTTAGGGCTGCGAGAAGTTCGAGCGTTTACCCCGGCAAAAATTTGCGCACTTGCGCTTCGCTGTTGTCGAAGGGATCTCCCATCGACAGCGGCGGCTCGCCGTCGATGCTGATCGAGTCCCAGTTTATGAGATAATTGCTCTTGGGGTGATCGAGAAACCAGTTCACCGCGATCCCCCGGCCATGCGCCCGCGTGTTGGCGGGGGGGATGTATTGGGCCTCAAGGCTCGCCACTTTGGCGTTCCAATCCGCAATCCATCCCGTCGGCTTGAGCGTGAAGAAAAGGCCGCGCGCCGGGTCGATGTTGTGGTATTCGAGGTCGAGACTTTGCAGCCACGGGTCCTGCCACGAAAGCTTTTCGCTGGTGCGGAAAAGGTCGAGCATCCAGCGTTTGGAAATCCAGTCCACGCCGCCGATGAGCTGTTCGGGATTTGACTCAAGCGCTTCCAACACAAATTGCCAGCTTGCCAGCAGCCAATCGGTTTCCTCATCTGCACCCGTGAAGTGACGTTTTGCGTGATTGAGGAATTCGAATTGGATATCGAGCGCGTCACGGGTGCGCCCGTCTTCGAGCTTCACCAAGCCGCGCCCGGTGCCCTCGCGCGAAATCTCGCGGGTGGCGATCACGGCATCCCGCAGAACCACGTCGCGCGGCAGGCAATCCTGTTCGATAAGCGTGAGCACCATCGAGGTCAGGCCTACTTTGAGGGCGGTGGCAAACGGGCTCATGTTGGAGTCGCCCAGCAGCAGGTGCAAACGGCGGAACCGGTGGTGATCCGCCAGCGGTTCGTCGCGGGCGTTGATGATGGCGCGGTTAAACTGCACCCATTGATAGATGTCGTTGACGATGTGATCCGCGCGCTGGGAGAGCTGGAAATCCACGCGCGCGGCCGCTTTGGTTTCGTATTCGAACGAGAGCGGATTGGTTTGCCCCACGCGGCCCGCGCCGGTGTAAATCTGCCGGGTCGCCAGGAACGAAAGGAGGGTGCCCAAGCCCGGAGGCGTGAACTGCATTTCGCGCCGCATGAGGTAGTTTTCGTGGCAGCCAAACGTGGCGCCGGTGAGGTGATCGACGTTGTTTTTAATCAGCGCGACCCGGCTTTCCGCCCGCAACGCCGTGATCGCGCTTTGCACCATGGTATCGCCCGCAAGGTCGAACGCCACCATGTCGCGCACGCTCAGGCATTCCGGCGAGGCGTATTCGAGATGGCCCATGTCCACATACACCCGCCCGCCGTTGCGAAGGAAGCCTCCATTGCCGGGCGGTTCCTCGTAATCGCGGTAATGCAGATCGACCGCTCCGGCCCGGTCCTTCTTGAATAAGTGATTCTTGATGCGGACGGGCCACGAGTCCGAAGTGCTCTGCGGAGCATCGTCGGAGACAAGGCAGCCGTATTCCGTTTCTATGCCGGTGATCCGATTCACAGTGGGTTGACTGTGGTTTCGGGAGCCGGTGCGGGCCTGGGCGTGTATCTCGCGCAAAGGCTCTGAAAATCGCGGAGATAGACGGCTCTCCAACAGCAGGTCATCCCGAGCAGAGCGAGGGACCTCTCAAATCATCCCAGTGCGTGATTTTTTCTGTGATGCGGAGCTTGGGGTAGCTTGCGGGGTCCCTCACTGCGTTCGGGATGACAAGCA
>JBAXCI010000194.1:0-2332 GCA_037141555.1 Verrucomicrobiota bacterium
CCACGGTGACCACGGACGCCTCGTGCGGCGCGGTCAACTGCATGCACGACAGCGTGGCTCCGCTCACCGGGTTGGTGACGCTGGTCAACATGATGCTGGGCGAGGTGGTATTTGGCGGCGTGGGCGCGGGGCTCTACGGGATGTTGATCTTCGCCCTGCTGACCGTCTTCATCGCGGGCCTGATGGTGGGGCGCACGCCGGAATACCTGGGCAAAAAGATCGAAGCGCGGGAGATCACCTGGGCGGTCGTCGCAGTGCTTGCTCCCGCGGCGGTGATCCTCGTCAGCACGGCGATCGGGTGCATGACGAAAGCGGGCGTTTCATCCATCGCCAACCCCGGCCCGCATGGGTTTAGCGAAATCCTCTACGCGTTCACCTCGGCGGTGGCGAATAACGGCAGCGCGTTTGCCGGGCTCAACGCCAACACGGATTTCTACAACTACATGACGGCGCTGGCGGCGTTCATCGGGCGCTTTGCCATCATCGCGCCCGTGCTGGCCATCGCGGGCAGTCTGGCGGCGAAGAAAGCCGCGCCGGGTTCGGCGGGCACCTTCCCCACCGACAGCTTCACCTTTGCGGCGCTGCTCGTGTCCGTGGTGCTGATCGTCGGCGCCCTCACCTTTTTCCCGGCGCTTTCGCTCGGCCCCATCGTCGAACACCTTCTCGCCCAAGCCGGACGCACTTTCTAAATCCCACCGCCATGAAACCAAAGACTTCCCTTCTCGATCCGCTCCTGCTGAGGCAGGCAGCCCTTGATTCCTTTGTGAAGCTCGACCCGCGCGTGCAGTGGAAAAACCCGGTGATGTTCGTGGTCTATCTCGGCTCGATCCTCACCGCGATTTCCACCGTGCGCCATTTCTCGGGGTTTAATTTTCAAATCACCCTCTGGCTTTGGTTCACGCTGCTCTTCGCCAACTTCGCGGAAGCGATGGCCGAGGGGCGCGGCAAGGCGCAGGCCGCCACGCTGCGCGCCATGCGCACCAGGACGCACGCCCGGAAATGGGTGAACGGGCGCGAGGAAACCGTCGCCGCCGGGGAACTGAAATCGGGCGAGTTCGTGGTGTGCGAGGCCGGGGACATCATCCCGGCGGACGGCGAGGTGAGCGAGGGGATCGCGAGCGTGGATGAATCGGCCATCACTGGCGAGTCCGCCCCCGTCATTCGGGAAAGCGGCGGCGACCGGAGCGCCGTCACGGGCGGCACGCGCGTCATCAGCGACCGCATCGTGATCCGCGTCACAAGCGAGCCAGGGCACACTTTCCTGGACCGCATGATCGCCATGGTGGAGGGGGCGGAGCGCCAAAAGACGCCCAACGAAATCGCGCTCGGCATCCTGCTGGTGAGCCTGACGATCCTCTTCCTGCTCGCTGTCTTCACCCTTCCCTCATTCGCAAAATATAGTGAAAACGCCGCAGGGCAAAGCGGCGCGGTCAATCTCTCGGTGC
Organism: Verrucomicrobiota bacterium; assembly: GCA_037141555.1. GTDB lineage: Bacteria > Verrucomicrobiota > Verrucomicrobiia > Chthoniobacterales > Chthoniobacteraceae > UBA695. Next base: position 1,446 of record JBAXCI010000194.1, read on the forward strand.
CTGTCCTGGTCTCGTTGCTGGTTTGTTTGATCCCGACCACCATCGGCGGGCTGCTGAGCGCCATCGGCATCAGCGGCATCGACCGACTCGTGCGCCGCAACGTGCTTGCCACCAGCGGGCGCGCCGTGGAGGCGGCGGGAGACATCGACGTGCTCTTGCTCGACAAAACGGGCACCATCACCCTCGGCAACCGGATGGCATCGGCGTTCCTCCCCGTCAATGGGATCAGCGAAGAACGGCTCGCCGACGCCGCGCAGCTTTCCTCACTGGCTGACGAAACGCCGGAAGGCCGCAGCATTGTCGTTCTGGCCAAGGAAAAATATGCGCTCAGGGGGCGCGAGGTGGCAGAACCGCACGCCCAGTTCGTTCCGTTCACCGCGCAGACCCGGATGAGCGGCGTCGATTTTCCCGCAATGAATGGACAGCCCGCGCGGTCGATCCGCAAAGGGGCGGCGCAAGCGGTCCAAAATCATGTGGAATCGCTGGGCGGCATCTTCCCGGATTCCGCTGCGCGCATCGTCGAAGAGATCTCCCGGCGCGGCAGCACCCCGCTGGTGGTGGCGCAAGGCGCTGAAATCCTCGGTGTCATTGAACTCAAAGACGTGGTGAAAGGCGGCATCAAAGAGCGGTTCATGCACCTGCGCAAAATGGGCATCCGCACAGTGATGATCACCGGCGACAACTCGCTCACCGCCGCAGCCATTGCCGCCGAGGCCGGTGTGGACGACTTCATGGCACAGGCGACCCCGGAGGACAAACTCCGGCGCATCCGCCAGGAGCAGGCCGCCGGGCGGCTCGTGGCCATGACCGGCGACGGCACCAACGACGCCCCTGCGCTGGCCCAGGCCGACGTGGGCGTGGCGATGAACACCGGCACGCAGGCCGCG
>JBAXCI010000195.1:0-2298 GCA_037141555.1 Verrucomicrobiota bacterium
CTCGCCACCGCAGACTTCCTTCGTCCGCCCGTTCCAGAACAAGACCGCCGCCCAGCCTCCCGGGCCCGGATTTCCCTCGCAACCGCCGTCTGTGTAAATGGTGACTTGTTTCAATGGACAATAAATCGGCTCGCAGGGTGCCCCGAATTTGAAAGCTTGTCGAGAGCCCCGAAACAAAAAGCAGCCGGGACTCTCCGGTTGCGGATCGTTAAACAAGTGCGAGCTTTCACGACCTTTGCCATGCCTATTTCCGATTCGCCTTTACTCATGTTGCCCACCAAAGCCGTCGACGCGTTCCTTTCCCCCTGCCGACACCGGGCTCGATCCAATGTATTCGCCCGTTTGCTGCCCGCGCTGGCGCTCGCCGCGGCTTTTTTCTTTTCTGTAGTCGCGCGTGGAGCCGACTGCAATGCGCTGATCCTCGCGCAAGTGCAGGCGATGCCGCGTGGCGGGAATTACGCGGCAAACCGGCTGGCGATGGAACGGTTTTCATCTGCCGTTAGCGTTCGCAACGGCGCGCTTTCCGTGGGAGCGGCCACGGCGGTGCCAAACTTCTGCTCGGAGGCCACCTATCTCGTTTTTCTAAAAACCATCGCCGCTCAACAGGCACTCGACCCTGCGGCCCTCAACGCGTTGCTCGTCCGGGGGCAAGCCGACGGACAGGGCGTCTGGGGACGCTGGAACGCAAACGGTCCCGGCACCGCCCGGCTGTTTCGCGAACTCGGCCTCGGACGGAACTTCGACGATTTCGCCCAGGCGCGCGCTGGCGATTTCATGAAGATCTTCTGGTCCTCGGAAGTCGGAAGCCGCGAGCGGGGCCACTCCGTGATTTTCCTCGGTTGTGAGCGGCGCGACGGCGTCGAGATGGTGCGCTTCTGGTCGAGCAACACTCCTGCGGGCTACGGGGAGAAAACGGTGCCGCGCACCAAGGTCGCCTATGCGATTTTCTCGCGCCTCGAACACCCGGAGGCGCTCAATCGCCTCTCCGCGCTCTCCTCTGCGGACTCGTATCTCGCGCGGCTGAACGCCATCCGCTCTTCCGTCGCCGAAGCGCGCTCCAAGGTAGGTATCTGAGATAATAGCGGAATAGGGCTCCAGGAATGGCAAACGGCTTGCTTTCCTGCGTCCGCACTTGAAGAATGCGCTGCCCATGAAAATCATCGACCGCTACATCGGCAAAGAAATCCTCGTCACGACGCTTTTTGCCGTAGCGGTCCTGAGCTTGGTTCTCGTGCTGGGCAATGTTTTTAAACAGCTCCTCGATTTGCTCGTCAACCAGGACGCGCCCCTCGCGCTGATCCTGAGTTTCATCGGCTTCATCCTCCCGTTCTCCCTCACGTTCACCATCCCGTGGGGCTTTCTCACCGCAGTGCTTTTGGTGTTCGGAAAACTCTCGGCCGAGAACGAGCTGATCGCCCTTAAATCCAACGGCGTCAGCATTCCGCGCGTGTGCTATCCGCTGGCATTCCTCGCCGCCGTGGCATGCGGACTTTGCTTCTGGATCAACGTCTCGGTCGCGCCCGCCGCGCAGGCGAAAATGAAGAACACCATCTGCGAGATCGCCACGAGCAATCCGCTTTCCATGTTCGGCAGCGACCAGGTGATCGACGAGTTCCCGGGCAAAAAAATCTACGTGGAACGCAAAGACGGCACCACGCTCTACAACATCCTGGTGTATGTGCTCGGCGAGGACAGTGAACCCGTTCGCGTGGTTCAGGCGCAAAAAGCTGTGCTGAAAACCGACCTGGAAAACCAGCAAGTGCTCATGGAATTAATCGGCGCGCAAGTGGAACAGCGCGACCAGGCCTCCCCAGGCGACCTGACCCGCATGCGCCAGGGGATCACCATGCGCGAGGCGACTTTCCCGATCTCGCTGCAAGCTCTCTACGAGAAAAACAAAAGTCGGCGCGGCGTGGGACAGATGACCTTGGAAGAGTTGCTCAAGCACAAGGACAAAGACAAAGTCACCGCGAGCCGCACCGAGGTCAACAAACGCATTTCACTCTCCTTCGCCTCGCTGGCGTTCGCGCTCGTCGGCGTGCCGCTGGCCATCACAGCCCATCGCAAGGAGACCTCCATCGGGTTCCTCTTTTCGCTCATGGTGGCGTTCGTCTTTTTCTTCTTCATCGTCATCGCGGACAGCTTCCGCAACAACCCCCACGCCCACCCGGAACTGTTGATGTGGGTTCCCAACGTCCTGTTCATCAGCCTCGGAGCATGGATGTTCTACCGGCTTTCCAAGAAGTAATACCACCCGCATAGTCGGTTTAGTAGAAGTTTGGTGACATGGTGGATGTA
>JBAXCI010000196.1:0-2211 GCA_037141555.1 Verrucomicrobiota bacterium
CGCGTGCCAGGAGAAGGACGGCATCATCTATCAAGAAGTGCCCATGCCGTGCGACCACGGCTACGTGGCTTACAACCAGGAGCGCTATGAATCCGGCGTCAAGCTGCCCAATTCGGGTTACTTGCGCATCAACGTTTCTCCGCAACAGGTGAAAGTCGATTATGTGCGCAGTTATCTGCCGAAAGATGAAACCACCCAGCAAAAAACAGGCGATGTCGCCCACAGCTATGTCATCCAACCAAAAGTCGCCCATGTGTAAGACACGATACCTGCTTTTTTCCATCTTCTTGCTGGCCGGGTTTTACGCGCTGGCGCAGGAGGCTGCGCCCGCCAAAGGCCGGGGAAACCGGAGCCCGGCGGAGCCAAACACTTTCGACTTCGCCGTTCCCGTCCATCCGTTTGACTTGATCCTGGCCCGCCCGGAGAAGAACTCGGTCACCCTGAGCGTGCTGGCGTATCAGGACATGGAAGGCTTTGTGGCTTTCGGCACGCAGTCGGGAACCTACCCCATGCAGACGCCGGTGCGACAATTCAAGAAAGGCGAGCCGGTTGAGGTGATCCTCAGCGGACTGCAAGCCAACAGCCAATATTACTATCAATTCTGTTCGCGCGCGCCCGGCTCGACGCAGTTCACGAGCAGCCCCTCCTGCGCTTTCCATACCGCGCGCTCTCCGGACAGCGCGTTCACTTTCACGATCACGGCGGATTCCCATCTGGACGGGCACACCGATCCCGCCGTTTACCAGAAGACGCTCGCCAACGCGCTTGCCGACAAACCGGATTTCCACATCGACCTGGGCGACACGTTCATGACCGAGAAGCACGCCACGCGCGAAGCCGCCGCCAAGCAATACCTTGCGCAGCGCTTCTATTTCGGCCAGCTCTGCGCCTCCGCGCCCCTGCTCTTCGCGCTGGGAAATCACGACGGCGAAAGCCCCCGCGGACGCGATGGGGAAGCCCTCGCCGTCTGGTCGAACCTGATGCGCAAACGCCATTTCCCGAATCCCGTCCCCGACCCTTTCTACTCGGGCAACGGGCAACCTCACCCGGAATCCGGGCTGTTGCAGGACTATTACGCCTGGGAGTGGGGGGGGGCGCTGTTCGTCGTGCTCGATCCCTTTTGGTACACGCAAAAGCAGCGCGGAGGCCGCGACAACTGGAAACGCACGCTGGGTTCCGAACAATACCAATGGCTGGCGCGCACGCTCGGCAACAGCCGGGCGAAATTCAAGTTTGTCTTCATCCATCATCTCGTCGGCGGGGCAGACGACCAATGCCGCGGGGGGGTGGAAGCGGCGGCGTTTTACGAGTGGGGCGGAAAGAATCCGGATGGGAGCGACGGGTTCGCCCAAAACCGCCCCGGCTGGCCGACACCGATCCACCAACTGCTTATAAAAAACAAAGTGAACGCCGTGTTCCATGGGCACGATCACTTTTATGCCAGGCAAGACCTGGATGGCATCGTGTACCAGGAAGTGCCCCAGCCCGGATTTCCTGGGAATGGCAAGCCTCCCAAATCCGCCGAGGAATACGGCTATCGGGTGGGAACGATCCTCGGAAGCTCCGGCCACCTGCGCATCTCGGTGTCGGCGGACAAGGTGACCGTGGAATACGTCCGCTCCCGGCAGCCCAAAGACGAGACCCCAGAGCATAAGAACGGGGAAGTCGCCCAATACTACTCCATTCATTAGGAGGCGATCCGCTCACGATTTACGGAGATGGTGAGCAGACGCGCGCTTTTATCTGTGTCAAAGACGTCGTCGCTGCCCTCCCTTTGCAGCGACTACCCCGGCGTTACCGGCGTGTTAATGTCAACTATGGCGTAAGTAGGCGGATCCACGATATTACCCACACCACCATTGCCGAGGCAGGGTCGCAATCGGAGATACGTCACGAACCGGCACCTGTGGGCGACGTCAATCATTCGCTGGCATTGGTGGATCGTCTGCGCTCCGCCGGGTTCCGTCCCCGTAAGCAATCTGCGCGACGGGCTGGCAGCCACCCTGCGTTCCTTTCAGAAACTCTAACTTCGATCAAACAGCACACATTCACTGTCGGCGGTGTGATCGGGATTGCTGCAAATGAGGCGGGTCGATTGACCCGCCTCAGGTGTTTGATATTTCGCTTGTTCTATTTATTGCGCAGCTGGAAACACGACCCTGTAGATTGCCGTGGTGTTGTTGCCGTAGGTTGCGGTGTAAGTGATGTCCC
>JBAXCI010000197.1:0-2176 GCA_037141555.1 Verrucomicrobiota bacterium
AGTAAACGCTATCTCTCCAAGCGTTCTACCAATCTAACTGTGTAGATGGTATAACTACTCGTATCCGTACTACCCATACTACTCCTATCCCTACACGAGCGTGATCATCCGGGGCGGTGGCGGCCATCACCACCACCATCATCACCGCTGAGGCTGAGGGGCTTGGCCCTAAAAGGTGTGGATGAAAAGTCCCGACCGGAGCTTGGGCTCAAACCAGGTGCTCTTGGGCGGCATGATCTGATTGGCGTCCGCGATGTCCATCAGTTGCTCAACCGTGGTCGGGAACATCGAGAAAGCCACCACGCCGCGCCCTTCTTTCACGCGTGAAACGAGTTCGCCGGTGCCCCGGATTCCACCGATGAAATCGATGCGGTGGCTGGTGCGGGGATCGTCGATGCCAAGGATCGGCGCAAGCAGGCGGTCCTGGAGAACGGTGACGTCGAGACGCTCAATCGGGTTGGCGTTCGGCTGGGACGCCCAAGTGAGACCATACCAGTGGTCGCCTAGGAACATGCGAACCTCGCCCGGTTTTTCCGGCGTATCCCCGGCATTCTCCGTGAGGGTGAAGCCTGCCTCGCGCACCGCTTGCAAGAAAGCTTCGGGAGTGCGTCCGTTTAAATCGTGAACGCAACGGTTGTAGGGGAGAATCCGCAGTTGGCTCGCCGGGAACAAGACGCAGAGGAACCAGTTGTACGGCTCCTCTCCGGTGTGTTGAGGGTTGTTCTCGCGGCGCTCTTTGCCCACGCGCACGGCGCTCGCGGTGCGGTGATGGCCGTCGGCGACGTAGGCCACGGGCACCTGCGCAAACGCTTTGACAAAAAACGCACCGAGTTGCAGGCCCGGAACGCGCCAAACCGTGTGGCCGATGCCGTCGGGAGCCACGAAATCATAGAGCGGGGCCGTTTTGAGCACTTCCGCAACGAGTGTGTTGAGATCGGGCGTGTCGCGGTAGGTCAGGAACACCGGGCCGGTGTTGGCGCTGAGGGTGCCGATGAGCCGGGTGCGGTCGTCTTCCTTGTCTCGCCGGGTTTTCTCGTGCTTTTTGATGATGTCGTTCTCGTAATCTTCGATGTGGCAGGTCAGGGCGATGCCGGTCTGCACGTGCTGCCCCATCCGCTGCTGGTAGAGGTAAATGCACGGCTCGCTTTCGCGAACGAGCACTTCGTGTTGCTGCAAAGCCTGGAATGTCTCGCGCGCTTTCTCGTAGACGGCTGCCGAATACGGGTCGGTCCCGGCGGGCAGATCAATCTCCGCGCGGTCCACGTGCATGAGGCTGTACGGATTGTCCTGGGTCAGGAGGGCTGCCTCTTTCGCGTCCACGACATCGTAGGGAACGCAAGCGACAAGGTGGGCGAGATCATCGGCGGGGCGGAGCCCCTGGAAAGGTTTTACGCGCAACATAAGAAAGGAAAGGCCGACAGAAAAACCCGGTCCGGGTGAAATTTCGAGGAAATACTCCCGTTTTTTTCTCGTCAACGGGCGGGGATTGCGGATAAATACGTATCCAACAGGAGGATGAAATGATGAACAATTTTCAAAAAATGATCGTCGCAGGGGTGATTCTCGCATTATTTCCGGGAACTTCACGAGCCACCCTGGCCAATCTGATCGTCAACGGCGATTTTGAAAACGCCCCGCAACAAGGCAGCGGAGATAATCCCAAAGGGGTCAACTTTGGGGGAACCGCCTATTATGCCAACAGTGTCCCGGTGGGGCCGTTGAACGGCTGGACATTCGGCTACGACGGCACCTTGGACAACTACGGAGGCACGGCCGAAGTCGAGTGGTTTAGCACGGACCTGAAAAAAAGCTGGAACGCCACGCCGGAACCGGATGGCCATTTCGCTTTGGAGCTCAACAGCGACGCCTTTCGGGGCAGAATCTACGCCCAAGCCACATTGAGCCAGGCGCTTGTGGTGGGGCAAACTTATACATTGTCGTTTGATCTTGCCCCCGAGGCTGGAGTCGTTTCGCCAAAGGCTGTCAACGCCGCCGTGACGATCGATGGCGTGGAGCACGATTTCACCGTCGCTGCGTCATCCAGCGCGACTTCGGCCTGGACCCACGAAACCTTCAGCTTTATCGCGACCAGCGCGTCCCCCGCCATTCGGTTCTATGACGGCATTTACCAACCGGACGTGAATACGAATTTTTACAACGACATTAACTTGGACAA
>JBAXCI010000198.1:0-2062 GCA_037141555.1 Verrucomicrobiota bacterium
AGGGCGAGGTCTATCACCGCCTGCTCACCAAGCTGGAAACAATCAACGAGGCCTTCAACGGCCGCGTCTTCGACATTCTTGGGGAAGTCTTCGAGGAACGGAGTCTCAAGGATCTCCTGCTCGACGCCATCCGCTACAACGACCAGCCCGAGCGCAACGCCGAACGTCTCCGGACCATCGACAACGCCCTCGACATCGCCCACATCCAGGGCCTTCTCGAGCGCAACGCCCTCGCCCAGGAAACCATGAGCCAGGAGCGCCTCTTCAAGGTCAAGGAACAGATGGAAATCGCCGAGGCCCGCCGCCTGCAACCCTTCTTTGTGCGCGCCTTCTTTGCCAAAGCTTTCGAGGGTCTCAGTGGGGCCATGTACCCGCGCGAGCCGGGCCGCTTCGAGATCACCCACGTCCCCGCCCTCATCCGCGAGCGCGACCGCCAGATCACCGGGCGCAACCGCCGCGAACTCGCCCCCGTGCTGAAACGCTACGAGCGCGTCTGCTTCACCAAGGAGGCCGTCCGCCCGCTCGACCGGCCCAACACCCCCTTCGCCCAGATGATCCACCCCGGTCATCCCCTCATGCTCGCCGTCAGCGACCTCATCCTGGAGCAGCACAGCAACCTCATGCGCCAGGGCGCCATCCTCGTGGACCCCGCCGATGAGGGCACCGAAGCCTCGCTCCTCTTCCTCATCACCCACGAGATCAAGTCCGGCGATAGCTCCGTCCTCTCAAAGCGGCTCCAGTTCGTCCGCGTCAGCCCCGGGGGGAATGCCACCTTTGCAGGCTGGGCACCGCACCTCGATTGCGAGCCGCTGCCCGCCGCCGACCGTCCCCTGCTCGCCAGCCTGCTCGCCTCCGGCTGGATTCGCGCCGATCAGGAGCAGCGCGCCCTCGCCCTCGCCGCCACCACGCTCGTCCCCGAGCATTACGCCGAGGTCGCCACCCGCCGCATCGCCCATGTGGATAAAACGTTGGCTGCCGTCCACGAGCGGCTGACCAGGGAAATCGCCTTCTGGTCCGACCGCTGGATGCGCCTCAAGGAGGATCAGGTCGCCGGCAAAGACGTCCGTCTGAACCTCGACAACATCCAGCGCACCATCAACGACCTCGAAGGCCGCTTGGAGAACCGGAAGAAGGAACTCCAATCCATGCGCCATGTCACCAACGGCACCCCCGTTGTGATCGGCGGCGCCCTCGTCATCCCCATCGGCCTCCTGCGCAGACTGCGCGGCGAGCCCGCGCCCGATGCCGCCACCGCCACCTTTGCCACCGATCCCGCCGCCCGCTCCCGCATCGAGTTGCTCGCCATGAATGCCGTCTGCCGCGCCGAAGAAGCCCGTGGCTGCCGCGTGGTGGATGTCTCCGCTCAGAAATGCGGCTGGGACATCACCTCCTCCGCCCCCGCCATCGATGGCAAGTTGCCCGAGTCCCGCCACATCGAAGTCAAAGGCCGCATCCGGGGCGCGGCAACCGTCACGGTGACCAGAAACGAAATCTTCGAGAGCTGGAACCAGGGTGCCAAATACCACCTCGCCATCGTCCTCGTCGGCGAGGACGACTCCATCGACGGCCCGCACTGCATCCCGCATCCCTTCAAGGATGAACCAGCCTGGGCCGTCTCCTCCGTCAACTACGACCTCAAAGCACTGCTCGCACGAGCCCAAGGAATTTAACACATGTCCGACTATCCCATCAAATCACCCCGCAAGCTCATCGAAGTCGCCCTGCCGCTGGACGCGATCAATGTGGCTTGTGCGCGAGAGAAATCCATCCGGCATGGGCATCCGAGCACGCTGCATCTTTGGTGGGCGCGGCGGCCGCTGGCCGCGGCCCGGGCGGTCATCTTCGCGCAGTTGGTCAATGATCCCGGCTACCAGCAGGGCGGCGGGTTCAAATACGGGAAGAACAAAAAGGAAGCCGCCATGGAGCGCAAGCGGCTGTTCAAGATCATCGAAGACCTCGTGCTGTGGGAGAACACCACCAACGAGGAGGTGCTGGAGCGTGCCCGTGCCGAGATTCGCCGCTCCTGGCGGGTGTTCCGCCAACAGAGCGTCATGTTGCTGAC
>JBAXCI010000199.1:0-2049 GCA_037141555.1 Verrucomicrobiota bacterium
GCAGCGCATTGGCATCGCGCGCGCACTCTACCACGACCCGGCCGTGCTCGTGCTGGCCCCGTGCCGCGACTTCGTGCTCCTGGGGAGGAAGGCCTCGTGGCCGCCGCGGCGCTACTCGCTGCTGGCGGGGTTCGCCGAGCTCGGGGAGACGCTGGAGCAGGCCGCTGAGAGAGAGCTGGCCGAGGAGGCCGAGCGAGCCATCGGCAAGCGCGGATTTGTGGAATTGCCGCACATTGCGGGGGCGTCGGATTCCGATATTCTGGCGGATGCGGCGTTCAACGCGGCCCGCGCGGCCAATGCGCAGGCGATTGTGGTGTTTACGGATAGCGGCTACAGCGCCCGGTTGATTTCGCGGTACCGTCCGCCGGTGGGGATCCTAGCCATGACGGCCAAGCCCGAGACGGTGCGCCGGCTGCTGGTGAACTACGGCGTGACGCCGATTCTGGCCCCGTCGGCGTTGACCACGGACGAGATGCTGGGCCAGATGGATACCCTACTGGTGGAGCAGGGCTGGCTGAAGCATGGCGACAAGGTGGTTTTTGTGGCGGGCCAGCCGGTGGGTCGGGCGGGTTCGACGAATTTGATGAAGCTACACAAGGTCAGTTTTGACCCAAGTCGGTGGGGATCCGAACCGATATCGTTGAAAGGATAACCGTGAACGCGCGCCGACGATCAGGCATCCGTGCACGGTGTGGGCAAACCTTCTAGTGCATAGTGCTTCTGGAGTCCAAGTTGAGAATCATGATTCTGCTCAAACTCCAGCAGTTCATCAGACTGGGCAGATCTGAACTAAGCACCAAACCAGCCCCAATTCCTACTAGATATTAAAGAACAGCGGTAGGATGCGCAGCAAGAGGCGGTCCAAAATGCCAGTTCCAGAGCTTCGCGCACGTTGGCAAGGAGCTACTGAGCGTTCGCACTCTCAATGTCGACATAGACTTCCAACCACAGGGAAAACCACCTATTCGCTTTGACACCAGAACGCGACCGAAAGAGAACGCTGCCTGGCCTCATCGCATTGCGCCGGAACGCCTATGCAGCACTGGTTCCGGTACCGCTGGAACGAAGTATTGCGTATGGATTGGCTTGCCGTGCAAGAACAAAGATGGCTCGGCAGGTGTCGGGGTTGAGCGCCCGGTCATGAGAAGGTAACTTAGCTGCACTAGGGAGGACGCTTGGTCCATTACCTCAATCATGTCCCCGACGGGGACCTGCCCATCCACCTTCAACAATACTAGACGTTCCTCCCGGGTCCGGAATAACTCTTCAAGCAGGCGGCCCAGATTCTCCATTCGGACAGACTCGCCGCGTATGCGGACAACTTCTTTTGACTGAATAGTCATCGTGAACAGGCCATCCGCATCGGTCTTGTCTGGAAATGGGTCAGGACCTCGTCGGAGAAGCTCCAAAACAATCCCGGTCGGCACCGGTCTTGGCGCACAGGAGACCAAGTCCAGCAAATACACGGCTAAGGTGACTACGCTTGTGCGTCGCATGCTCACGAAGAGATAGACCGCGATCCAGACTAACAAGTTCCCGCTCGGATATCCGAATCACGCGGTAATTGCCACGAGGTGCTTCACGAGTGGTGCTACTTCTTTCGCTTCGGGAGGCATGTAGCCGATTTTGCTGGTGCGGCTCCCGGTTCACATTCTGGCCATCGCGGCAGGGCGTTGGTTTGGCCCTCCGGCAGTTTGTCGGCATTCAGAACTACCGTTATTGTGCCGTGAAACTGCCGTTAAGGCAACTCATGTCCTGGGCGGCGCTGGAAACGCCCCACCCCCAGAAAACTAAAAATGAACCCCCACCAGCACTTCCGCCTGGTTCAAATTCGAAATATTCGAAAACGCCGCCACGGTATCCCGCGTATACCGAACCTCGCCGCTCAGCCGGAACAGCGCAGGAATCTTCGCCTCCACCCCGGCACCCAACACCACCCCCGCATCCGACTGGTGCAACAACTGCCCCGGACCGCTCTTCACCGCCGAAATGAACGCCGATGAGATCCCGGTCAGGTGGTTGAACGACAGTCCGCCCTCTACGAAGGGC
>JBAXCI010000200.1:0-2028 GCA_037141555.1 Verrucomicrobiota bacterium
TACCGGCCTTAAGAACATGCCCGTCTGGCTCGGCAGCGGCAAGTGGGACGTGATCGTCTTCAACTTCGCCATCCACGACCGTTCGAAGAAGCCGGAACTCTATGCGGAGAATCTGGAGAAGGTCATTGCGCTGCTGGAGAAGACCGGCGCGAAGCTCGTCTGGGCGCGCACCACGCCGTTCCAGAACAAGGGCAGCAAGAACGCGGATGACAGCCCGGCCCTCAACGCCGTAAGCGACGCGGTGATGAAGCAGCACAATTTCCCGACAGCCGACCTCCACACCGCCGTCATCGGCGTCGTCGCCACCGCCCGCAGCGCCGACAACACGCACTTCAACGACACCGGCATCAAACTCCTCGCCGCCGAGGTCGTCAAAACCATCGAGCCGCTGCTGAAAAAGAAACGGTAGGAGGCTGATGTATGCAAAAGCTGTATCTGGCGCTGTGCGCGTGCGCGGCGCGGGCGGATGAGGCGACGGAGTTGTGGTGCCGGCAGCCGGCGCAGAAATTCTATCACCCGCGCAGCGCCAGTAAATGAGCCCGCATGAAAAGCAATTTCCTATCAGTTGTTTCCATCAGGCGCAACCCTCCCGTCTCGGTCTGAACTTTCTCCCAGTGTGGCATGCGATGGCCCCACCGAGGGTTCAAGTGTAGCATCACTTTTCTTTCATTTAAACCACTCGTCGCCGATCACGCGGCCGAGCAGGTAGAACTTGTGGTCCGGGAACCAGAGGGTGCCTTTGCCGTCGACCACGGTGTAGCTCGTATAGAAGGAATTGCCGTTCTCCCGTTCCGCGAAGAGCTTGGCGGGGGCGAACTCGATGGGTTGCTCGGCTTTCGGGTTGAACTTTCCCGCGATCAGGTAGAGCGGTCCGCGTTTCTGATACTCGCGTTCGGCGGTGAAGTCGAAGGTGTTGTGGACCAGCGCGAAATAATGGCCGCTCGCCGATTCCGGCCCCTTCCAGTCGTAGATCGGGCAGGGCGAGCGCGGGTGCAGATAAGGGGTTCCGCCGTCGCGGTCGAGCAGCTTTTTCGGCTGGCTCCACGTGACGCCGTCGTCGCGGCTTTGCGACCAGAAGGGGTGGCCGGCGCAGGTGCGTGTCAGGGCGAACAGGCGCCCGTCCGGCAGCTTGACGATGCCGGCTTCTTCGTTGGCGGAGCCGTATTTCTCGTGCTCCACCTTCAGGACGTTCTCGTTGGTGGAGAACCAGCTCAGCTTGATGTCTTCGACCTTGGGGTCGTCGTCGATGTTGTCGTACTGGAGGAACTCGATGGTGCAACTGCTTCGCGCCTCGCTGGGGAGCTTGCCGTGGCGCGAGACGCCGACAAGAAACTTGCCGTCCTTGCCCAGGCGCAGCGGGCGCTGCCAGTTGCACCAGCTCGGAGGAATCAGCGGATCTTCGGGGTCACGTGACATGCGCTGCATAGGGACCATCTTCGGAGCGGTCCAACTCTGCCCTTCGTCGTCGGAATAGCAGCCGAACATGTTGCCGCAGTGCGGGCCGCGGCTGGTGACCTGCTGGTTCCAGAGCACGTAGAGGCGACCCGATTTGCTCAGCATCGGCTGCTGCCAGCTCGCCAGCAGCCCCGGATTGATTTTGTTAGGCGAACCGGCGAGGATCACCGGCTCGCTCCAGGTCTCGCCCTTATCCGTGCTTTTCGAAAAGGCGATGTGCTGGTCGATATCCGATTCGCGCGACGCCTGCGTCCAGAAGGCGAAAAGCAGCCCGTTGGTCTTGTCGAGCACTTGAAAGTGGTCGTTGTAGGTGTCGCCGGGTTTCGAGGGGTCGCGCTTCTGCTTGTCTCTTGGCTGTCTCGGGATGAAGACGACAGTGTCGGGGCGGTTGACCTGAATATCCTGCGCGTCCTCCTGCGCATCGAGGCGGGAGGTGTCGTGCTTCAGCATTTCGACGATGCTCGCCACCCGCTTGTTCGGCCGATAGAAATCCAGACCGTCAGCGTCGATGCCAGCGTAGACGGCCCACTTTTTGAACTGGAAGTGCTCGCCTGCTTTCACCCGCTTCTGGTA
>JBAXCI010000201.1:0-2009 GCA_037141555.1 Verrucomicrobiota bacterium
TGTCCTGAATCAAAGACTGGATGAGGTTCTCGCCGATGCCGATGATGTCCAGCGAGCAAAGGAAGCGGTCGATCTTCCCGGTGAGCTTTGCGGAGCATTCCGGATTGAGACAATAAAGAGCTGTGCTTTCGTCTCCCGAAACATTGTTGCGGCGGCCGACTTGCCCCTGGCAGGCGGGGCAGCATGTGGGCTCGGGGATGTTTGCGGATTCCGGCGCCTTTTCCACCACCTCCATAATGCGCGGAATGATGTCGCCGGCTTTAATGACCCGGACCTTATCCCCGATGCCAACGTTGAGCTGGCGAATGTTATCCCAGTTGCACAAAGTCGCGGAGGTAACGGTTGTGCCGCCGATTTGGACCGGGTCGAAGGAGGCCGTCGGCACCACGCAGCCCGTGTGCCCGACACTCACGGCGACGCCGCGAATGACGGTTTCTGCCCCTTCGGCTTCAAACTTGAGCGCGACTTGGCCTTTCGGGCGCTGGTCGGTCTCGCCCAGGGAAAGTTGTTCAGCGATGCTGTCCAGCTTGACGACGATGCCGTCAATCCAGTACGGCAACGCGGGCCGGTCGTGCTGGGTTTTCAGGTACCAGTCCCAAACCGCCTCGGCGGTCCCGGTGAAACTGGGGGCGGGTTCAAAGCCCATCGCCCGCATGGCTTGAGTCTGTTCGGTCTCCGTGGCGCACAGCGGCCGGCCGCTGCGGTCAAAAGCGCGGAAGGCGAACACTTGAAGCAGTTCGCTTTGGTGCCCGTTTTTCCGGCGCGCAATGCCCACGCAGCAATTGCGCGGGTTGGACAGAGCGTCAGGATCGATCTGGGCGGACCAGTCCTCCGTGGACAGAATGACTTCGCCGCGCATGAATCCCGTGAAGGGACGGCCTCCCAGCCGGCACTGCGCGGGGATGCCGCGGAATTTGAGCGCGTTGGCGGTGATATCCTCCCCCACCAGACCATCTCCGCGCGAAATTGCCGCAGCCAGGCGCCCGTCCTTGAACTCGAAAGAAAAGGAACCTCCGTCCATCTTGTAGGAGGCGTGCAGCAATTTGCCCTCGGCGCCAATCCCCTTCACCCATTTCTGGAACTCCCCGATGTTGGTGGCTTTCGAGAGCGACCCCATGGGGACGGTGTGCTGCCGCTTCTGCAAGTGAGTTTGCCGAACGTGGGCGCCAACTCGTTTCAACCGCGGATCATCGGGTGCTGATCGTGCAAGTTCCTCCTTCCACTGGTCGTACAGGGCGTCTTCCACGCAGGCTTGGCCGCGCGTGTAATAAGCCTCATCGGCTTCGTCGATCAGGCGTCTCAACTCGGAAAGTGGCGTATTCGTGCTACCATTATAGCTCATGGTTTTTTCGTTTGGTAGGGTTTTCCTGGCGCGATCCCAAAGCAGAGTCGGAGATTCGGCAAGCGCCGGAAAGTCACTCACATCTGCCTCATTCAGACGGGGACTGCCTCCCTGGACGGTCCTTCTTCGTTTCCGCGACCCTTCACGGTTTTGCCCAGAATGGCCTGAATCGATTCCAGCAGGCGTATCGCTTCGGGAAACGCAACGCTGAAGACTGGCCCCCACACGTCCATGCTTAAATCGTCCCCATCCATTAAGAATCGCATTCCGTTCCAAGCGTAGATATACGAGGCGCTCAACGCCAGTTCGTGTCCGAAAGAGGCGCTGTACTGGCAGTTCCAGTCCTCCACGAAACTCTCCCACGAACGCTTGGGTGTGTTCTCTTGGTGCAGCTGGATCAAGTCCGTGACGATCAATTTGGGCGAGGCGCCGATCTTGTACTTTTTGACTGGCGAGTGTTTGTGGAGTTGGTTGAAGCTCGCCGGGCGCGGGATTATCGCGAGACGAGCGCAACAGGGCTCGTAAACCAAGACCGGACTGCCGGGATTGCTTCCCGTGATGAGGGCCAGTTGGCGTGTCGCCCATTTCGGCTGCAACCGAGCCGCCCATTTCCTCACCTGCACGAACGTGTCCATGACCGCGACCAGTTCAGCCGGGTCTTTGTTCG
>JBAXCI010000202.1:0-1957 GCA_037141555.1 Verrucomicrobiota bacterium
CATAGCCAAGGGTTTGTCCTTCTCTGTGAACTGCTTATTTATCGCCGCGGTAATTCTTGCCGCAGTGGTAAAATCGGCTTGCCGCAGTTGCAGGCGGACGTTCTTGACCGGAGCAATGGAGGGGGAGGTCCGCTCGATGGATGCTCCGTTCGGGATGCGTCCAACTGTCGGATGATTAACCGATTGTGAATTTCCGCTTTTTCCACTCACAAATCCGCCGGTTACAACCGCACCCTGGGCGATCGCATAAGGCTGCCCATCGATTCCTTTTAACGTTGTTAGCAGGAGTAAGCCGCCCTGCAAGTTCGCTGCATCGCCAATCGCCCCTACAGTGACATCGATTTTAGAGCCTGGTTGGGCGAATGGGGGAAGCACGGCGGTAATAATGACGGCAGCCATGTTGTTAACCCGGATAGCAGTCGCCGGTACGGACACTCCCATCTGTTGCAATAAGTTGGTGAGACTCTGGGCGGAGAACACCGTTTGTTTGCGGTCGCCGGTTCCGTTCAAGCCAACTACAAGGCCGTAACCGATCAATTGGTTGTCGCGAACTCCCTCGACGGAAACAAGCTCTTTCAATCGCGAACTGGCCTGCGCGATGGGCGTGAAGGACAAAAATGCAAATATGCCCGCAACGAACATGGTCTTGTGATTCATCATCCCGATTCCTAAAACGGCAAGATTCCCAGCAGTAGCCTGTATAAGAAGTTGGGACGCCGCACGACATCCCCAACGACGCCTTTCCCATTAACCGTGATCTCCATTTGGCCGAGCCTGTTGGAAGTGACGGTATTTCCCGTGTCCACATCCATGGGCCGGATAACGCCGCGTATTTTGATTACCTGGGTTTCCGAATTGATGGTCATCGATCGAGTCCCTTCCACTACCATGTAGCCATTGGGGAGTACATGGGTCACCCGGGCAGCAAGCGTCGTATTCAAAGTGGTCTCGCGACTCGTAGTTCCATCTCCATTCAGTTGTTGATCGGAGCTCAATCCGGCTAGATTCGAGAGTGGTCCGGTAGCCTTGGTGATGCCGGCAATCGCGGAGACGCTGGCCTTGGCGCTCGACGTGCGCCCGGTCTTGGTGGTCCCCTTTGATACGGCGGAGGCGCTTTCAGACACAATAACGGTGACAACATCGTCAACACGCGAAGCACGAAGGTCGGCCGCCAGATCTGAAAAGCGTGCACGCTGCACCCACAATGAACCCGTTGCCGCCTCGCCCGCATGCGGACCGGCGGCGCGTGTAGCCTCTTCAATAAACACATCGAGCGGACTTGGGCCGGGCGGCTTCGGTTTCAGCTTGATACCGGATAAGCATAGCGACGTTGCCAGCATGAACAATGTAGCTCTCATTTCACCGTTACCTTTCCCGGCGCTTGAACGCGTGCGCGGAATGTTCTACCGTTCTGGGGGTTTCGGACCAGCACCAGTTCGCCGGTCCGCCCACTAGTCTCACCCAGGCCTTCGAGTTTGAGATAAACTTTCCCCTGTTGCGCCTCCACTTGGAGGATCTGTCCCTTCTCCACTTCTTTCGGCGGTTCGATCTGCGTTTTCAGAATGGTGGTGCCTTCACGGATAGCAACAATGGGAACCCAGCCCACTACCTCGTCAAAGGTCTTTGCGAAGTCCCGGCGCAGCGAGAATCCTTCCATGCGCTGCATGCGCAGGCTAGCTGCTTCGATCAGTTCGCCTCGTTTGAGCGTTCTGGAAGCAACTACACGCTCGAATTGAACGGAGATGCGGACACGAGCCCAGATGTTGAAGCGGCGGTGCCTCCAGGCCGGGATCGACCTCGTGCACCCGCATCAACTCCGCCACACCGCAGCGCATGTTTGGATGGCCGAGGGCGGGTCCGAGACTGACGCCATGCGGCTATTTGGTTGGAAGAGCCGACAGATGCTGGAGCGGTACGGGGCATCGGCTGCCGACGAGCGTGCACACGCCGCTGCCAA
>JBAXCI010000203.1:0-1956 GCA_037141555.1 Verrucomicrobiota bacterium
AAGCTCGCGGGCGCGGCCTTCCTCGCCGAGGAGAACGCCGGTGGTGAGCAGTTCCGCGAGGACGGTTTTAAGCGCGGGGCGATCGGTTTCGAGGATCGATTCCCAAAAGGTGGGCCAGGGAAGTGTCATTAGATAAGAGGGAATCTGGAACTCAGGAACTCAGGATAGAAGCCAAAGCAAAATTTCATTCGTAAACGCATATTCTTTTTTCCTGAGTTCCTGAGTTCCAGATAAATTCGATGGCTTTGTTGTGATTAGGCTGTGCGTTCGATGGAAAAGCGTTCGATGCGGTGGTCTGCCTGTGTGTCGGAAGGGATGTTTTCGGGCGTAAGTCCGGCGTCTCCGGCGCGGGCTTGCAAGATGCGCCATTGCAGCGGGCGGCTGCGTTGGTCGCCGGTGCCTTTGGAGCGCTCGAACGCCAGCACCGCGAGCAGGTCGAAGAGATCGTCTTCCGTGCGCAGATGAAAGTCGGCGGTTGAAACCGTCGCGCCTTTTTCGGGCAAAAGCGACTCGATCAAACGCGCCGCGCGCTGCGGCGTGATGGCGTAGAGATTACGCTGGCGGATCTGATCCTGCGCGAGCCCCGTATCGACTTCCTCAAGGATTCCCCCCAGGGAGAGATCGACGGGCAGCCGTGCCTTGCGTGGACGGGAGAGCGCGTCGCGTCCAAAGGTGATCTCCGCGTGCGGCGAGCGCAACGCCATGCCGGGTTGCGAGGCGAGATCGGAGAATTTCATCCCGGCGTGCAGCGCGTTGGCGGCTTGCATGAACGTTTTTACCTGTTCGGGACGCCGCCCGCGCAGTTCCGTCTGGTAGCGGTAGCGCTCCGCCGAGAGCCGGGCGAAATCGGCGATGCGGCCGTCAATAATCTGCGCGCGGGCAGTGATGGAACCAAGGCTGCGCTCCAGCGTGTTGAGCATCCGTTCGGCGAGCGTGTAGGCCTCCGTGGAGTCGATGCGCCCGTGCCGATGTGCCAAGAGGCCCTCGGCGATACACTCCTTAACGGCAGGATCGCCCATCGCCTCCTGCACCACGCCGCGCGAAAGGTTCAAGCGCGCCCAGAGTCCCCCTTGCTGGAGCACATCGTAGCAGACCATGTGTTCGCCTTCGTAGAACTCCGAATAAAAGACGCGCAATGTCGCTTCGGCGCTTGGGCTGATCCGCTGTTTTTCCTCAAACCCGAGAATCAATTTTTCGACCGAATGCAACTGGTCGATGGCGCGGCCCACGCGGTCGACGAGTTCTTTGACGGTCTGCCGCATCTCCTCGGGCGAGAGATGGGCGGGATCGAGCGCGCCCTCGGCCATCAGCGTTTTGCAGATGGAGCGCAGCGTGCCCGCGAAATCCTTCAACTCGGCGGCTTCGGTGGCGGCGAGTTCGCGCAAGAGCCTCAACAGAGGGCGCAGTTCCGGGGTGATGAGCACCCAATGCTCATCCAGGCTCACGCGACGGTCGGCGATCCAGCGGGCTTCGAGGAGCCGGTTGAAAATGTTGCCCGCGCGCTGCCGCAAATCCTGGGTTCCCGCGCCCTCGTCGTCACTGAGTTGCACGCTCGGGTGTTCGCTCAGGACTTCCCGGATCAAGACCAAGGCATCCGCGTGGCTCAACTGCCCGCTTTCGTCGGCGCTTTGCTCCAGCTTGTCCGCGCAATCGATGTACACGGGGGCGGAAGGCCGGGCGAGCGGGCGGAAAAAGCCGTCGCTGACCGAATTGCGGAGCCGGGTGCTGAGCAAGTGCGCTTCCATTAGAGGCGCTGAAGTTGCCATTTGGCGCGCCGCGACGCAACCCGGGAGTTAGGGAAAAAAGGGGTAGGACCTGCGAGCGGGCCGACTGCTCCGCGGATCTTCCTACCTATGCAGCGGCTTCCACTTGTGCAGGTCGGCGGGAGGCGCGGCGTGGGCTGGCTTGGGATGCCTGTAGAGCGTCGCGAGCGGCAGGTGATGCACGGCCATGGCG
>JBAXCI010000204.1:0-1931 GCA_037141555.1 Verrucomicrobiota bacterium
ATAGTTCGGCACGTTGTAGATGGCGTGCTGAAAGATGCCCGTGTGATCGCTCATTTTGAAGAGGTGATCGAGCTTCAGCGAGGGGATCGGATAATTTGCGTTCTCCACTTTCCGAGCGGCGGCCATTTCGAGCGATGGCACGCTCAAGCTCGCCCGGGCGCGCTCAAAGCTCTCCATGTAGCGCCGCGCCACCACAGGCCAGATCATCTCCCGGCCAGCCTTCCACGCACGCTTGCGCATCGCCGTCATCAGGGTCGGGTTGGAGAGAAAATGGTTCACGCCGTCCGCGATGGCCTGTGAATCGGCGAAGGGCACCAGGATGCCGCGCTCCTCCGCGAGCAACTCCTGGGCGTGCCAATAGGGCGTCGAGATAAGCGCTTTTCCTGCTCCGAACGTGTAAGCCAGCGTCCCCGAAGTGATCTGGGCTTCGTTAAGATAAGGCGTGATATAGATGTCCGCTGCACCGATGAACTCCTTGAGTTCCTCCAGGGTCACGAAATCGTTGTGAAAGATGACGTTGTCCGCCACCCCAAGCTCGCAGGCCAGTCGCTGAAGCTTCTCGCGGTACGCCTCCCCTTCCGCAGCGATGAGGTGCGGGTGGGTCGCCCCAAGCACAATATAAACAACGTCCGGATGTTGTTTGAGAATGGTCGGCATCGCGTTGATGACATGCTCGATCCCTTTGTTGGGCGAGAGCAGGCCAAAGGTGAGAAGGACCGTCTTGCCCTCCACATGAAAAAGATCCTTAAAGAAATTTGAGTCGATAAACGGCATGTCGATAACCCCGTGCGGAATGAGATCGATCTTTCCCGGGGCGATGCCGTACACCGTCTCCAGGAAGTCGCGCCCGCGTTCGGCCATCACGATGAACCGCTGGGAAAGAGCGTCGAGCTGCTTCATCACCGCGCGTTGCTCGTCATTTGGGTCGCGTAGCACCGTGTGCAACGTCGTCACCACGGGCATGCGCACCTCTCTCAGGAATTCCAGGATATGGCTGCCGGCCGCTCCGCCGTAAATGCCAAACTCATGCTGCAGGGAGATGACCTCCACGTTGTTGATGTTCAGGAATTCCGCCGCACGCCGATAAGAATCGACTTCCTTCTCGGCGATCTCGAACCGCACCCGCTTTGAATAATCGTAGCCCTCGGCTCGATCATTGACCGACCCCACGATGCACTGCGCCTGTGGAAACTCCGCCGCGATCGCCTCGCAAATATCCGCAGTGAAGGTGGCAATGCCGCACCGCCGGGGGACATAGTCGCCAAGAAAGGCGATATGTTTGGTATTAAGGTTTTTTTCCATGTGCGTCGAGATCGAGTGATTTCGAGCGCCTCACGATGGCTGTGACCAGTGACTCGCCTACAACCGGCAAGAAGTCCTGAACGAAACACCTGAGTCTCGGGCCGAACCCCGTCTGGGTCAATCCGCATTATGCGGTTCCATCTGCGGCGTCCTTCCCCAAACGACAAAAAAACGGGCGGAGCCTCCATCGGAAGCTCCGCCCGCATGTAATTTAGAAGTTCTTAGTACCGGCCGCGTGAGCCGCCACCGGAGGAACGTCCACCGCCGCCGCCACCACCAAACGAGCGTCCACCGCCGCCGCCACCCTGGGGACGGTCTTCGCGAGGACGCGCTTCATTGACGGTGAGATTGCGGCCTTGAAAGTCTTTGCCCTCAAGAGCTGCGATTGCGGCCTGGCCTTCAGCGGCGCTGCTCATGGTCACAAAACCAAACCCGCGTGAGCGGCCGGTTTCGCGATCCTGGACAAGAGCGGCTTCAACAACTTTGCCGAATTGCGCAAACTGATCTTGAAGATCGTTTTCAGTGGTATCGAAAGAAAGATTTCCAACGTATAATTTCATAGTGATTTAAATAAATAAACGAATGCCAGCTATCAAAGCCGTTCCCGAGAACCGGGTTTCAAATCACCA
>JBAXCI010000205.1:0-1815 GCA_037141555.1 Verrucomicrobiota bacterium
GAATTCTGGCATCCCGATTCCGGGCGAATGGAGCCTTGCGCCGTCTGGCGCGAGGCGGACGGACGCACCGAGGTGCCATTGCATTTCGACCCCGCGGGCTCCGTATTCGTTGTGTTTCGCACTCCCGCAAAGAGCGATCACTTGGTTGCGGTCCAGGCGGGCGGCGCATCGCCGGAGTCATTTGAGATCGGCGCGCAGGAGTTGCTCACGCGTGCACCGGGCCGGTTTACGCTCACCTATGCCTCGGGGCGCGCGACGACACTAGATGTTACGGAGGCTGCCCGACCGATGGAGCTGTCCGGCCCGTGGCAATTGAGTTTCCCGCCCAAATGGGGGGCTCCGGCGGAAATCACACTGGATAAGCTGATCTCATGGACACGGCATGCCGACCCCGGGGTGAAATATTTCTCCGGCACGGCGACCTACCGCAAACAATTCCAATACAAGAAGGACACGCGCAACGGAAAAATCGAACTGGACCTGGGCGCGTTGAAAAATCTGGCGGAGGTTCGTTTGAACGGCAAAAATCTCGGCGTGTTGTGGAAGCCGCCTTTCCGCGTGGATGTCACCCATGCCATCCGTTCCGGCTCCAACGACCTGGAGGTGCGCGTGACCAATTTGTGGGTCAACCGCTTGATCGGCGACGAGCAATTGCCCGAAGATCGTCAATGGGACGGGCTCAGCTTGAAGGCGTGGCCGCAATGGCTGCTGGATGGCAAGCCGAGCCCCACCGGGCGCTTCACGTTCACAACATGGCATCATTGGAACAAGGGCGACCAGCCGCTGGAATCCGGGCTGCTGGGTCCGGTCATCCTTCAAACCATTCAAAAAAACAGCCTCCCTTAACTAAAAATACCACAATGCAAAAAACAGCCTTCCTCTTTCTCTTTTGCTTTCTAACACGGGTGGCTTTGGGAGCCGCTCCAGAGCCTCCGACGGGACTGCTCACCAACTATACGAAGAATCCCCTCGGCATTGATACACCCAAACCGACATTCAGCTACATAGTGAACGACCCCGACCGGGGCGAAGTGCAGAGCGCCTATCAGATCATCGTTTCCTCCAGCCGCGCGGATTGTGACGCGGGCAAAGGCGACCTGTGGGATACGGGCAAGGTGCGTTCGGCGACGCAGAACGACATCCTCTACGGCGGTCCTGCGCTGGCCAGCAGAAGCGCTTGCTGGTGGAAGGTCCGGACTTGGGACAAGGACGACCAGGCCGGCGCATGGAGCGCCCCGGCCTCGTTCGAAACGGCGTTTTTGGAAAAGTCGGATTGGGCGGCCCAGTGGATCGGCGGGGACTACGAGCGGTATCGGACGCTCGCCACGCTGCCCGCAGGCAAGAAGATCACCCAGGCGCGCGCCTATATCTCCGCCAAGGAGATGTTCGATCTCAACATCAACGGCGAACGCATCGGCGGCGATCGGGTGTTGGAGCCGGGATTCTCGCGCTTTGATGTCCGGATGCGCTACTGCACCTATGATGTGAGTTCCAACCTGCGCGCGGGGTCCAATGTGATCCTTGTTGCGTTGGGCAACGGACACCTGCAGCATTTTTATTTGAAATCGGACGCTCGGGAGTTCCTGCTGCAAATCGAAGTCCGTTTCAGCGACGGCTCCACGGCACGGATTCTCTCGGACAGCAAAAATTGGAAGGGCACGCGCACCGGCCCCGTGGTGCCCCTGCCGACAACCAAGAGCGAACTTTACCAGGGCGTCACTTACGACGCCCGCAACGAGGACGACGCGGCGAACCCTGCGTATGACGATCACGCCTGGACGCCGATTCAGACGGCCAAACCGGTCGCCTCGGGCG
>JBAXCI010000206.1:0-1776 GCA_037141555.1 Verrucomicrobiota bacterium
CGACGTCGCCGTAGCCGCACACGACGGCGACTTTGCCCGAGAGCATGACGTCGAGGGCGCGGTTGATGCCGTCGACCAGCGAATGGCGGCAGCCGTAGAGGTTGTCAAATTTGCTCTTGGTGGCAGTGTCGTTGACGTTGATGGCGGGGACAAGCAGCTTGCCTTTCTCGACCATCTGGTAGAGGCGATGGACGCCCGTGGTGGTCTCTTCGGAGACGCCGCGCCATTCCTTGACCACGTCATGCCAGCGGCAAGGGGTGGCGGCGTGGATTGCTTTGAGAAGGTCTTTGATGACCTGCTCTTCGTGGTTGCCGGAAGCGGTGTTGACCCAGTCGCAGCCGTTTTCGAGCTCGAAGCCTTTGTGGATCAAGAGGGTGACGTCGCCGCCGTCGTCCACGACGAGCTGCGGGCCGAAGCCGCCGGGGAAGGAGAGGGCTTTCTCCGTGCACCACCAGTATTCCTCAAGGCTCTCGCCCTTCCATGCAAAGACGGGGACGCCGGCTGCGGCAATCGCGGCGGCGGCGTGGTCTTGGGTGGAGAAGATGTTGCAGCTTGCCCAGCGGACATCGCCGCCGAGGGCGACGAGGGTCTCGATGAGAACCGCCGTCTGGATGGTCATGTGGAGCGAACCGGTGATGCGGACGCCCGCGAGCGGTTTGCCGGGCGCGTATTTCTCGCGGATGGCCATCAAGCCGGGCATTTCCTGCTCGGCAATGGAAATTTCTTTGCGGCCCCAATCGGCCAGGGCGAGATCGCGAACTTTGAAGTCTTGGGTGGTCATAGATTAAAATACCGGAGGTTTTATCCGCAGATTTCGCAGATGGACGCAGATTTTCGGAAAAGTGAGGAGAAATATTCCTCGAAAAAATCTGCGATAATCTGCGTAATCTGCGGACTCCCCCTTCTGTGGTTGGGTTAGATGGCTGCCTTGAGCGCGTCGACTTTGTCGGTGCGTTCCCAGGTGATGGCGTCGAGGTCGTCGATCTTGCCAAAGTGGCCGTAGTTGGTGGTCTTGCTGTAGATGGGACGCAGCAGGTTGAGTTGCTCGACGATCCGGGCCGGCTTGAAGCTGAAGACGGCTTTGACAGCGGCTTCGATCTTCTCTTCGTCCACGCTGTGGGTGCCAAAGGTGTCGATGTGGACGCTGACGGGATCGGGGTAGCCGATGGCGTAGGCGAACTGGATTTCGCAGCGCTGGGCGAACCCGGCGGCCACGATGTTCTTGGCGACGTAGCGGCCCATATAGGCAGCCGAGCGGTCGACTTTGCTTGGATCCTTGCCGGAGAATGCGCCGCCGCCGTGACGGCCCATGCCGCCGTAGGTGTCTACGATGATTTTCCGTCCCGTGAGCCCGGTATCGCCCTGCGGCCCGCCCACGACGAAGCGCCCTGTCGGGTTGATGAGAAATTCGGTTTTCGCCGTAAGCAGATGGGCGGGAAGCTGCTTCTTGATGACCTCGCAAATAAGGAAGTCTTTGATCTCGGCGTGCTTGACGCTCTCGGCGTGCTGGGTGGAGATGACGACGTTGGTGATCTCGACCGGCTTGCCGTCTTCATAGCGAACGGAGACCTGGCTCTTGGCGTCGGGGCGCAGCCAGTTGACGGCGCCTGCCTTGCGCAGCCGGGTGACTTCGCGGCCCAGGCGGTGCGCAAACATGATCGGCGCGGGCATCAGTTCGGGCGTTTCGTTGCAAGCGTACCCGAACATCAACCCCTGGTCGCCCGCGCCCTGTTCGGCGTGGCCCTTGCCGTCGGCGTCGCCCTCGTTCACGCCTTG
>JBAXCI010000207.1:0-1759 GCA_037141555.1 Verrucomicrobiota bacterium
ACTCTGCGCACTTTCGAACTCGGCACCGGACGCCAAGGCCGTTTCCACTCTCTGCCTGCCCTGCAAGAAGCCCTCGGCGGAGCGGTCAACCTTTCCCGCCTGCCGGTGAGCATCCGCATTGTGCTCGAATCCGTGCTCCGCAATTGCGACGGCAAAAAGGTGAGCGAGGAGGCCGTGCGCCAGCTCGCCGCCTGGAATGCCAAGGCTCCCGCAGCCGAGGAAATTCCGTTCGTGGTCGCGCGCATTGTGTTGCAGGATTTCACCGGGGTGCCGCTCCTGGTGGATCTCGCCGCGATGCGCACCGCCGTGGCCGGGCTCGCCCGCGATCCGAAGATGATCGAGCCGCTCGTGCCGGTCGATCTCGTGGTCGACCATTCCGTGCAGGTCGACTATGCCGGCAGCCCCGAGGCGCTCGACTTGAACATGGCGATGGAGTTCCAGCGCAACCGCGAGCGTTATCAATTCCTGAAATGGGGCCAGCAGGCGTTCCAGACTTTCGGCGTCGTGCCTCCCGGCATCGGCATTGTCCACCAGGTGAACCTCGAATACCTCGCCAAAGGCGTGCTCCACCAAGGCGACGTCTATTATCCGGACACCCTTGTCGGCACCGACTCCCATACCACCATGATCAACGGCCTGGGCATCGTGGGCTGGGGCGTGGGCGGAATCGAAGCGGAGGCGGGAATGCTCGGCCAGCCGGTCTATTTCCTCACGCCGGAAGTCGTCGGCGTCCACCTCACGGGCCGCATCCGCGAAGGCGTCACCGCGACCGATGTCGCCCTGCACATCACCCAGATGCTGCGGGCAAAAAAGGTGGTCGGCAAATTTGTCGAGTATTACGGAGAAGGCGCGGCATCGCTCCCGCTGCCCGACCGCGCCACCGTTGGCAACATGGCCCCGGAATACGGGGCGACCATGGGCTATTTCCCCGTGGACGCCGAATCCGTCGCCTACCTGCGCGCCACCGGCCGCAGCGAAGAGCAGTGCGCGGCGTTTGAAAATTACTTCAAAGCGCAACAGATGTTCGGAATGCCGCGCAAAGGGGAGATCGACTACTCGGTGGATCTCGAGCTCGACCTGGCGACCGTGCGGCCGGGCGTGGCGGGGCCCAAGCGTCCGCAGGACCGCATCAACCTGCCGGAATTGGGCGAGACTTTCGCGGAAATTTTCAGCAAACCCGTCCCCGAGGGCGGTTACGGCAAACCGCTCAACGACCTGGCCTTCCGCGTGCCGGTGCAGTTGAACGGCAGCCCGCTGGGGGCCAGCGCGGGCCAGCCGTCCACCGACGACAAAGAGAACCACCCGCAGGAAGGCGAAGCGCGCAGCAAATCGGAGATGGTCACCAACCGGCCCACCGCCAATCCCAGCGCCCATTTCGCGGTGAACCCTTTCCACAACGGCGAGAGCAAAGTCGGCAACGGCAGTGTCGTCGTCGCCGCCATCACCAGTTGCACCAACACGAGCAACCCGAGCGTCATGATCGGCGCGGGGCTGCTCGCCAAAAAAGCCGTGGAGCGCGGGATGCGCATCGATGCCTCGGTGAAAACCTCGCTGGCTCCCGGCTCGCGCGTCGTCACCGACTACCTTGCCAAGACCGGCTTGCAACCGTATCTCGACCAGCTCGGCTTTCAGACCGTCGGCTACGGCTGTACCACCTGCATCGGCAACTCCGGCCCGCTGCATCCGCAGATCGAGGGAGCCATCGTCAAGCACGACCTCATCACCGCGTCGGTCATCTCCGGCAACCGCAATTTCGAAG
>JBAXCI010000208.1:0-1636 GCA_037141555.1 Verrucomicrobiota bacterium
CGGCTACGTCCACACCGTCCGCTCGGCCAAGAAAATGATCGAGCGCCAGACCCCCGAGGTCTGGGACATTCTCGACGAAGTGACCCGTGGGCATCCAGTGCTCCTGAACCGCGCGCCCACGCTGCATCGGCTCTCGATCCAGGCTTTCGAGCCGCAGTTGATCGAAGGCGAAGCCATCCGTGTGCATCCGCTGGTTTGTACGGCGTACAACGCGGACTTTGACGGCGACCAGATGGCCGTTCACGTGCCGCTCTCGATCGAGGCGCAGATGGAAACCCGCATGCTCATGCTGGCGAGCAACAACATCTTCTCGCCTTCGAGCGGCAAGCCGATCACGACGCCTTCGCAGGACATCACCCTGGGCTGCTACTACCTGTCGCAGAACCCGCGCAAGGTCGCCAAGGACGCCGCACCCGTACGGATGCCTCTCTTTGCCAACGAGTCCGAAGTGGAATTCGCGATCTCCGACCGCAAGCTGCAAATCGCAGACCGGATTCGGTTCGTGAACCCCGACTTCGGCAAGGTGACCCATTACGGCAACCGCGATCTCAAAGTCATCGAAACCACGGCAGGCCGCGTGCTCTTCAACGCGATCTGGCCCGTCGGCTTGGGCTTCATCAACAAAGCCGCAGGCAAGAAGCAGCTCTCCGACATCATCTGGCGTTGTTACCAAGTGGGCGGCCCGCAGAAGACCGTCGAGACCCTCGACAAACTCAAGGAACTCGGCTTCAAGTGGGCGACTCGCGCTGGTATCTCCATCGGTATCGCCGACATGATCATTCCTCTGGAGAAGAAGGTCGAGCTCGAGCGCGCCTACAAGGAAATCGCGACGGTTGAGAAGCAGTATCGCAGCGGTATCATCACCGACGGCGAGCGCTACAACAAAGTCGTCGACATCTGGACTCACGCCGGTGAGCAGATCTCCAACGTCATGTTCCAGACCCTCGAACACAACGAAGGCCGCAAGGAACTCAACCCGGTCTACGTCATGGTTGACTCCGGCGCGCGTGGTAACCGCCAGCAGGTCAAGCAGTTGGCAGGTATGCGCGGTCTGATGGCCAAGCCCTCGGGCGAAATCATCGAACAGCCGATCACCTCGAACTTCCGCGAAGGTCTGACCGTTCTCGAATACTTCATCTCGACGCACGGCGCCCGTAAGGGTCTCGCCGACACCGCGCTCAAGACCGCTGACTCGGGTTACCTGACCCGCAAGCTGGTGGATTGCGCCCAGGACGTCATCATCACCGAAGAAGATTGCGGAGGCGTCAACGGCATCATTGTCCGCTCGATCTACGAAGGCGACGAAGAAGTCGTGGACCTCGGCCAGCGTATCGTTGGCCGCGTCAGTTGCGAAACCGTCATTGACCCGATCACGAACACCAAGCTCGTGAAGCCCAACCAGTTGATCGACGAAATCGTCGCCGACAAGGTGGTCAAAATCGGCGTCGAACAGCTCAAAATCCGTTCCGTGCTCACCTGCGAATCCAAACGCGGCGTCTGCTCCCGGTGCTACGGCCGCAACCTTGCGACCGGCCAGCCCGTCAAGCTCGGCGAAGCGGTCGGTATTATCGCCGCACAGTCGATCGGCGAACCCGGCACGCAGCTCACCATGCGTACGTTCCACATCGGTGGCACG
>JBAXCI010000209.1:0-1612 GCA_037141555.1 Verrucomicrobiota bacterium
GATGTGGTCCTTCGGATAACCCGCGAGGACGATGATTTGGTTTGGGTTCGCCGCCTTGAGCTTCTGAGCCAGAGCGGGAACGATTTCAGGATAAGTGTCGTCGGTCGAACAGATGACCACGACCGGTGCGTCGGAGGCAATCGCTGCTTCATAGGCTTCATCAACGGTGGCAAAGCCCCGGTTTTCGAGAACCTGGAAGTCGCCGGCCTGGAAGAACCCGGTGGCGAAATCCGCGCGAGGCTTGTGCTGCCGGACCGGTCCCATGTTCGCGAGGAACACCTTGGAATTGTTGGCGGCCCGGACTGCGGCACGCAGCAATTCGAAGGGCTCGGAGGCCCGGTGGACGCCGAGCGGTTCAATGACGGGCGTTTCGCCGCCATTGACGCTCAGAGTGCGGAAGAGCTGGCCCAGGGTGGTCCCTTCGTCCGCCGCCTTGATGACCTCGTCGAACACTTGGTCAGGTGCGGTGTGGAGAAGGTTGGTGATATGAGTCAGCACCTCGGCCGAGCGTTCCGGAGAGAGCTTGTGAGCGGTCGCGTAATCGGCACGGCGAATCTGGCGTCCATAGAGCTCGAAGTCGCCGGTTTCCAGCGGCTTCTCGGTGGCATTGGCATAGACATTGACGCCGATCAAAGAGAGGCGGCGCTGGGCGATTGCCTCGGCCTTCTTCGCCTGAACCGCGGCGACTTCCTTCTGCGGGAAGCCGGTCGCGAGCGACTTGAGGATGTCCCCCTGCTTTTCAACGTTCTGGAACAAGGTCCAGGCGGCATTGGCAAGCTGGCTGGTGAGCGTCTCGACGTAATAGGAACCGCCGCCTGGATCGATCACCTGGTCGAAATGGCATTCGTCCCGGAGAATAATCTGCGTGTTGCGGGCGATGCGGCGTGAAAATTCATCCGGCGGACGAATCACTTCGTCAAACGCGCCGACATGGAGGCTTTCGCAGCCGCCGGCGATCGCGGCGAAGGCTTCGGTGGTGTCGCGCAGCATGTTCACATACGGGTCGAGCGTGCTCTTGTTCCAGAGCGAAGTGCGCGCGTGGATGTGCATCTTCTGCGATTCTTCATTTCCGCCGCAAGCGGCGACGATGCGCGACCAGAGGAGGCGCGCGGCGCGGAGCTTGGCGATTGCGACGAAGAAATCCGGCCCGATCGAAAAGGAGAAGCGCATCTTGGGAGCGACTTCATCGACGCTCAGGTCGCGGGCTTCCATCTGGCGCAGATATTCAACGCCGGTGGCCAGCGCGAACGCCAGATCCTGAACCGCGTTGCCGCCTGCGTTGTGATAAGCATGGGCGTTCACCGCGATGGTGGCGAGCTTCGGCGTTTCGCGGTTTGCCCAGCGGGTGGTGAGGGCCATCTGGTCGAAAATGCTCTTGGTGGAGAGCGGCAGATTGCCGTCCATCAGAAGTTCATTGACGGGATCGTTCTCCAGTCCGCCCCGGAGTTTCGCGGCGTCTTTACCGTTCTTGCGCAGGAAAGCGACGAGCATGCCGAGCAAAGGGAGCGCGGCGGAACCGCCCTGCATATAGACCGGCGTCTTCTCCAGATCGACGCCGTCGAGCAGGCGGGAAAAATCGCTGCAGGTCGTGATGGAGACTCCGCAGAAGCCG
>JBAXCI010000210.1:0-1541 GCA_037141555.1 Verrucomicrobiota bacterium
GGCCTACAAACCGCCTGCTTCCAATGCGGTGACGACGGATGGTTTGATGGCCGCAGCGCCAACCCCGCGCATCGTGAAAAAGGCGGAGGCCCTGTTCAAGCTAATGCCTGCGACAGTCGCCGAGTTTGACCACTTCGCTGCTTCTCGCTGGCTATTGGAAAACCCGTCCGTGCTCGACGCGGATACGCCCGCAGTTCTCACGACGCTCGACCGATTCGAGAAGGTGTTCAAGGCCTTTAACGTTCTGTTGGCTTAGGCAAGACATTAGAAAAGCAACAACGCCCTACACAACCAGAGGAGACACGCGATGGCCAAGCCAAGCCCGAAAACGAGTGCAGCCAAGGTCAAAGGCAAGAAGACCAGGGAAGTGGACCAAGTGGATTTGAAAAATCCTGATTTGTCTGACGAAAACTTTCTTGCATACGCGTTGGAGCTTGGACAACACGTTAGCTTGATTCAACGTTTTTCTGGCGCTAAGAACACGGAAACACTGCGGTTAGGCTCGAAGGAAAACAGCGAGATCGCACACTTTATTTTGCGCCAATGGCCTGATCGGGTAGTCAACGTCAAGCATAAGGTGGGCGAAGAGTTCTTTCCGTGGAGTTGGACTGTTTCGGGCGGTCCCAGCGGTGAAGCGCTTTTCTTTGATAGCGACTGGTCTCCCGAGGCGGTTGCCGTGCGCATGAAGCTAGCGCTGGCAGGCCCCGTTGCGGAGGGATACTCGCCAGTGATCGAGGCTCGGCGCAAACTTGTGTGGGTCGCCGCCAATAAGGCGAATGAAATAGTCGCGCAGCGTAGAGCCGAGTCTGTTTGGCCTCCTGTTCAAGGAACTGTTCGTGCCAGCAGGAAACGCCCGCGAAGCCGCAATCATTTCCGGAATTACCGTTTACGGAGTGAAAACTCTGGAAGGGCTTGTCGGGCATTTGAATACCAAGAAAAATCTGGAAAAACCCGGCGAAATGCCCAGGCTTTCCGCCCAGCCGGTCACCTTGATTGAAAATATAAAAAGCGAGGGCAAATCCGATTTGGATTTTGCCGACGTGCGCGGACAAGAGGG
This sequence comes from Verrucomicrobiota bacterium, assembly GCA_037141555.1. Lineage (GTDB taxonomy): Bacteria > Verrucomicrobiota > Verrucomicrobiia > Chthoniobacterales > Chthoniobacteraceae > UBA695. Next base: position 1,058 of record JBAXCI010000210.1, read on the forward strand.
AGCGAAGAGAGCGCTCGAAATAGCCGCGGCCGGCGGACACAACATCATCATGATCGGACCTCCGGGATCCGGCAAGACGATGCTGGCCAAAAGGCTTCCCGGAATTCTTCCTCCTCTCACATTTGAAGAGGCGATCGAAACGACGAAGATCCATTCGGTGGCCGGACGGCTTCCCAGGGGGAGCGCGCTCGTGGCGACTCGTCCGTTTCGTTCCCCGCATCACACGATCTCAGATTCGGCGCTCGTCGGCGGCGGGGCGATACCCCGTCCGGGTGAGATTTCACTGTCGCATCACAGCGTTCTTTTTCTCGATGAGCTTCCGGAGTTTGCCCGGAACGTCCTTGAAGTCCTGCGGCAGCCGATGGAAGACGGACGGGTAACGATCAGCCGTTCGAAGATGTCGGTCGAGTATCCGTCGAGTTTCATGCTGGTGTGCGCGATGAACCCGTGTCCCTGCGGCTACTTCACCGATCCGCACAAGGAG